>JAPSHS010000054.1 GCA_031179495.1 Kocuria sp.
AGTCCCCGCCCATCCCGCCGTACTCCTCGGGGAAGGGCAGGCCGAACAGGCCCAGCTCGCCCATCTGCGCCACGATGTCGTAGGGGAACTCGTGGGCCCGGTCGTAGCGGGCCGAGACGGGGGCGATCACCTCGTCGGCGAACTCGCGGACGGTGTCGGAGAGGTCCTGGTGCTCCTCGTCGAGCTCGAAGTTCATGCGGTGTGCTCCTGACTGGTCGGATCGCGGTCCGGCGGGGTCCCGGGCCTGCCCGCGGAGTGGCCGCCGGGTGCCGGGACGACGGCGTCGGGCACCACGCGGGCGAGCAGCTGGTGCAGCCTGACCTGCTCGCCGGTCCGCACGGACAGCTCGACGGTGCCCACGGTGGGGGCCACGAGCCGGTGCTCCATCTTCATGGCCTCGACGACCACGACGGTCTGCCCCTCGGCGACCCGCTCCCCCGCGGCCGCGGGGACCGCGACGACGGTGCCGGGCATGGGCGAGCGCAGCTCTGGCGCGGCGGGCCCCGCCGTCCGCCCGAGGGCGGCGAGGGAAAGCTCGAGCTTCTGCTCGCGGGACACGACGTCGAGCTCGACGGCGAACCCGTCCTCGCCCACCCAGACACCGCCCGTGGCGGGGTCCGCGGCGATGTGCACGACCCGGGACGCGCCGTTCGCCTCGAGCAGGTGCGCGGCCGGGCGCCCGGGCAGGGGCACCAGCCGCACGCCGTGCCCGACGACGACGTGGCGCGGCTCCTCCAGCCCGTGGGCCAGCGCCACCGCGAGCCGGGCCCGGCCGGTGGGCCGCCAGCCCTCGGCGCGAGCCCAGGGGTCCTGGCCGGCCGCGGCGGTGGCCCGCCTCCGCAGGAAGGCGGCCGCGGCGGCGAAGTGGGTCTCGTCCGGGGCCGTGAACTCCAGTTCCGGCAGGCGCCGCTCGATGAGGGTCGTGTCCAGCTCGCCCGCGCGCACGGCCGGGTCGCCGAGCAGGGCCCGCAGGTACTCGGTGTTGGTGCCGACCCCGAGCACCACGGTGCCCGCCAGGGCGAGGTCCAGCCGGTCGAGGGCCTGCTCCCGGTCGGCGCCCCAGGCGACCACCTTGGCGAGCAGGGGGTCGTAGTCGGAGCCCACCGCCAGCCCCTCGGCCAGCGACGAGTCGACGCGCACGCCCGGCCCGGACGCCTCCTCGAGCGCGAGCACGGTGCCCGCGGTGGGCAGGAAGCCGCGGGCGGGGTCCTCGGCGTAGACCCGGGCCTCCACGGCGTGGCCGGTGAGCACCACGTCCTCCTGCGCCAGCCCCAGGGGCTCCCCCGCGGCGACGCGGAGCTGCTGCTCCACGAGGTCCACGCCGGTGACCAGCTCGGTCACGGGGTGCTCGACCTGCAGGCGGGTGTTCATCTCCATGAAGAAGAACTCCTCCGGCCGGTCCGCGGGCACGAGGAACTCCACGGTCCCGGCGCCTGTGTAGCCCACGGAGCGGGCGACCCGGCAGGCCGCCTCGCCGATCCGGTCCCGCCCGGCGGCGTCGAGCAGCGGCGAGGGCGCCTCCTCGATGACCTTCTGGTGCCGGCGCTGCAGGGAGCACTCGCGCTCGCCGAGGTGCAGCACGGTCCCGTGGGCGTCGGCGAGGACCTGGACCTCGATGTGCCGGGGCCGCTCCACGAGCTGCTCGAGGAACAGGGTGTCGTCCCCGAAGGCGGCGGCCGCCACGCGGCGGGCCGCGGCGAGGGCCTCGGGCAGCTGCTCGGGGGCGGCCACCACGTGCATGCCCTTGCCGCCGCCGCCGGCGGAGGGCTTGATCAGGACCGGGTAGTCCATCCCGGCGGCCGCGGCCACCAGGGCGTCGTCGTCGAGGCCCGGCTCCGAGACCCCGGCCACGGTGGGCACCCCGGCGGCGGAGACGTGCTGCTTGGCGCGGATCTTGTCGCCCATGAGCTCCAGCGCCTCGACGCCGGGGCCGACGAACGCGATCCCCGCGTCGGCGCACGCGCGGGCGAGACCGGGGTTCTCGGAGAGGAAGCCGTAGCCGGGGTGGACCGCCTGCGCCCCGGTGGTCCGCGCGGCCTCGACCACGGCGTCGATGCGCAGGTAGCTCCGCGCGGGGGCGGCCGGGCCCACGCACACGGCGATGTCGGCCTCCCGCACGTGCGGGGCGTCGCGGTCGGCCTCGCTGTAGATCGCGACCGAGCGGATGCCCAGGCGCCGCAGCGTGCGCAGGACGCGCCGGGCGATCTCGCCGCGGTTGGCGACGAGGACGACGTCGAAGCGGTGCGGGGGCGTGCCGGTGGCCATGGGGCTCACATCCTGAACAGGCCGAAGCGGGTCGCGGGCAGCGGGGCGCGGGAGCAGATCTCGAGGGCCAGCCCGAGCACCTCGCGGGTGTCGGAGGGCGCGATGACGCCGTCGTCCCACAGCCGGGCGGTGGAGTACCAGGGGCTGCCCTGCTCCTCGTACTGCGCCCGGATGGGCGCCATGAAGGCCTCGCGCTCGTCCGCGTCCCACTCCTGCCCGCGGGCCGCCAGCTGCTCGGCCTTCACGGTGGCCAGCACGGAGGCCGCCTGGTTCCCGCCCATCACGGAGATCCGGGCCTGCGGCCACAGGAAGAGGAACCGGGGGGAGTAGGCGCGTCCGCACATGGAGTAGTTGCCGGCCCCGAACGAGCCGCCGACGACCACGGTCAGCTTGGGCACGCGCGTGGTGGCCACGGCGGTGACCATCTTGGCGCCGTGCTTGGCGATGCCGCCGGCCTCGTAGTCGCGGCCCACCATGAAGCCGGTGATGTTCTGCAGGAACAGCAGGGGGATCCCGCGCTGGTCGCACAGCTCGACGAAGTGGGCGCCCTTCACGGCGGACTCGGCGAAGAGCACGCCGTTGTTGGCGACGACCCCCACGGGGTGGCCGTGCAGGCGGGCGAACCCGGTGACGAGCGTGCTGCCGTACTCCGCCTTGAACTCGGAGAAGCGGCTGCCGTCGACGAGCCGGGCGATCACCTCGCGCACGTCGTAGCCGGCGTTGGGGTCCACGGGGACTGCGCCGGGGAGCTCGTCCTCCGCCACCGCGGGCGCCTCGACCCGGTGCACCGGCCAGGCCCGGGCCGCGGGCGGGGGCAGGGTCGACACGATGTCGCGGACGATCTCGAGGGCGTGCTCGTCGTTCTCCGCCAGGTGGTCGACCACTCCGGAGACCGACGCGTGCAGCTCCCCGCCGCCCAGCTCCTCGGCGGTGACCTCCTCGCCGGTGGCGGCCTTCACCAGCGGCGGGCCGCCCAGGAAGATCGTGCCCTGCCCGCGCACGATCACGGTCTCATCGCTCATCGCGGGCACGTAGGCGCCGCCGGCGGTGCACGAGCCCAGGACCGCGGCGAGCTGCGGGATGCCCGCCGCCGAGAGGTTCGCCTGGTGGTAGAAGATCCTCCCGAAGTGCTCGCGGTCCGGGAAGACCTCGTCCTGCAGCGGCAGGAACGCGCCGCCGGAGTCGACGAGGTAGACGCAGGGCAGCCGGTTCTCGAGGGCGATCTCCTGGGCGCGCAGGTGCTTCTTGACCGTCATGGGGTAGTAGGTGCCGCCCTTGACCGTGGCGTCGTTGCACACCACCATCACCTGCCGGCCGTGCACCAGCCCGATCCCGGCGATCAGACCGGCCGCGGGGCACTCGCCGCCGTACATCCCCTCCGCGGCCAGGGCGCCGATCTCGAGGAAGGGGCTGCCGGGGTCGAGCAGGCGGTCCACGCGCTCGCGCGGCAGGAGCTTGCCACGGGCCGTGTGCCGCTCCCGCGAGCGCTCCGGTCCCCCGCGCGCCACGCGGTCGAGCCGTCGCGCGAGCTCCTCGGCGAGCCGGTGCTGGGCGTCCGCGTTGGCGCCGAACTCCGCGCCGCCCGGATCCACCTGGGTGCTCAGCGCGCGCATCCGTTCCCTCCGTCCCGGGCCGGGATCCCTGGAGGACGCCGTTCCGGTGAGTCTCGGCTCACTTGATCGCCAGGTTAGTGCTGACTAACTAGAATGTCCAGGGATGCACCGCCCCGTCGCCGAGAGAAGGACCCCGTGCCGCAGACCGACCGCAGCCCCGCCCCGCCGCCCACCACGGCGCGCGAGCAGGCGAAGGCCCAGCGCCGCCAGGACCTGCTCGCCGCCTCGGCGACGCTCTTCGCCGAACGGGGGTTCGCCGGGGTCTCGATCGACGACATCGGCGCGGCCGCGGGCGTGAGCGGCCCCGCGGTCTACCGGCACTTCACGAGCAAGCAGGCCGTTCTGGGCGCGGTCCTGCTCGAGGTCAGCAGCGACCTGCTGGAGCGCGGGCGCGCGGTCGCCGAGCACGCCCCGGCCCCGGACCGGCGGCTGCAGGACCTGGTCTCCCTCCAGGTCGAGTTCGCTCTGCACCGGCCCGCCGTGATCGTGGTGCAGGACCGGGAGATGCCGCATCTCACCGACGAGGACCGCCGCACGGTGCGCGTGCTGCAGCGGGGCTACGTGACACTGTGGGCCGAGGCCCTGCGCGAGCTCGCCCCCGCGCGCGACGTCGCGGACCTCACCCTGCGCGCCCAGGCCGTGTTCGGGCTCGTCAACTCCACCCCGCACTCCCTGCGGGCCGCGCACCGGCTGCGCGCCCCGCAGGAGGCGCAGCGCCTCGACGCCGCCCGGACCGCTCTCGAGGAGATGGCCTGGGCCGCGCTGCGCACCGCGTTCGAGCCGATCCCCACCAGCACAGGAGGCACCCCGTGACCGAGATCCCGGCCGTCCCGCCCTTCTACGAGGAGGAGCACGAGGAGTTCCGCGGGCTCGCCCGCGAGTTCGTGGCCCGCGAGGTGGCACCCCACTACGCGCGGTGGGACGCCGAGCACCTGATCCCGCGCAGCCTGTGGACCGCCGCCGGCGGGGCGGGCCTGCTCGGCCTGGCCGTGCCCGAGGAGCACGGGGGCATGGGCCTGACGGACTACCGGTTCCGCGCCGTGCTCGACGAGGAGCTGGTCCGGCAGGGCGCGCTCGGGGTGGCCCTGGCGCTGCACCTCAACGACGACTGGGTGCTGCCCCACCTGCTCGCCCACGGCACAGGGGAGCAGCAGCGGCGGTGGCTGCCGCGGATCCTCACCGGGGATCTGGTCACCTCGGTGGCCTGGACCGAGCCGGGGGCCGGGTCCGACCTGCGCGGGGTGCGCACCCGCGCCGTGCGCGACGGCGGGCAGTGGGTGCTCAACGGGCAGAAGACCTTCATCGGCAACGGGATCAGCGGGGACGCGGCCCTGGTCCTGGCCCGCACGGACGGGCGCACCGACCGCGCCGGAGAGGACGGCTTCAGCCTCTTCCTCGTACACAAGGCGGACTCCCCCGGCTACGAGGTCGGCACGCAGCTCGACAAGATGGGCGTGCGGGCCTCGGACACCGCCGAGCTGTTCTTCGAGGACGTCCGCGTCCCGCACGCCCACCTGATCGGGGCCGAGGGCGGCGGACTGCGCCAGATCCAGGAGCTGCTGCCCCAGGGGCGGCTGGCGGTGGCCGTGGCCGCGGGGGCCGTGGCGCGCTCCACGCTGGAGTCCACCCTGCGCTACACCGGGGAGCGCACGGCCTTCGGCTCCCGGGTGCTCGACTTCCAGCACTCCCGGTTCGAGCTCGCGGAGCTGACGGTCGAGGTGGAGGTCACCGAGGCCTACGTCCAGCGGGCGGTGCACTCGTTCAACGCCGGGACGCTCGACGTCGTCGGCGCCTCCAAGGCCAAGTACTGGGCGAGCGAGCGGGCGAAGGCCGTGACGGACCGGTGCCTGCAGCTGCACGGCGGCTACGGCTACATCCTGGACTACCCGGTGGCCCAGGCCTACCTCGCCTCCCGGCTGCTGACCATCTTCGGGGGCACGAGCGAGGTCCTGCGCGAGACGATCGGGCGGGACCTGGCCTCCGACGGGTGACGCCCGCGGGCACCAGCGGTCGGAGCCTCCGGACCAGCGCACCGGACGGCGGGCGGGAGGTCCCGCCGTGGGCGGGTCCGGGTGCGGCCGGCGGCACTCCGGCAACGGGGCACCCCGGTGTATTCCCTTGACAGGAGGAATGGCCTCCCGGAGACTTTCCTCACATCAGCCGTTGCGTATTACGCTCCGTGTTGCAGAAATTGGGCACAGCACTGCCGCCGTCCGCCGTCGGGGACCGGGGCCGACCGGTGCTCACCGACCACCGAAGACGGCGGTCGGCCACCGATGCAGAGAGGAAGACGCGATGCGCCGAGTTGATCGTGCGGTGTCCGGGGACAGCAGCCCGGCCGTGAGCACGGAGACGGCTCCCGCACCGGAGTCCGTGGCCGGCGGGACGCCCCGGGCGGCACGATGAGCACCGGCCGCGTCTCCGGGCAGCATCCGGTTCCGGGTGCGGACCGGGAGGACCGCGAGCCGGTGGTGACCTCCGCGGACCGTGGAGCCGGCTCCACCGGGCGGGCACGGATCGAGCACCTGGTGACCTCCGGGACCTTCTCCCTGGACGGGGGCACCTGGGAGGTGCAGAACAACGTGTGGATCGTCGGCGACGACGAGCAGTGCGTCGTCATCGATCCCGCCCACGACGCCGCGGCCGTGACTGCGGCGGTGGGGATCCGTGACACGCGCGCCGTCCTCCTGACCCACGGCCACGGGGACCCCACCACGATCGGCGCCGAGACCCCCCACCTGCAGGAATGGATCGACCGCGGCCACTGACAGACCGCTGCCGGGCGCACCCCGGACCGCGCACCACCACGCCCCCACCCCTACACCCCCGAGAGGCTCGCCCCGCCCCTGCACGGTGGCTGCGGCAGGCCCCACGACGAAGGAGAACCGTGTCCCACCACCCGATCCGAGTTGCCGTCGCCGGCGTCGGCAACTGCGCCTCGTCCCTGATCCAGGGCGTCCACTTCTACGCCGACGCCGACGCGGACGCCTCCGTCCCCGGACTGATGCACGTGGTCTTCGGTGACTACCACGTGTCCGACATCGAGTTCGTGGCCGCCTTCGACGTCGACGCCGCCAAGGTCGGGACAGACCTGTGCGAGGCGATCGGCGCCTCGCAGAACAACACCATGGTCTTCGCCTCGGTCCCGCACACCGGGGTGACCGTGCAGCGCGGGCCCACCCTGGACGGGCTCGGGTCCTACTACCGGGACATGGTCGAGGAGTCCGCCGCCGCCCCCGTCGACGTCGCACAGGCGCTCCGGGACGCGCAGGTCGACGTGCTGGTGTCCTACCTGCCGGTGGGCTCGGAGGAGGCCGACCGGTTCTACGCCCAGGCCGCGATCGACGCCGGGGTGGCCTTCGTCAATGCCCTGCCGGTGTTCATCGCCTCCACCGAGGAGTGGGCGCAGAAGTTCACGGACGCCGGGGTGCCGATCGTGGGCGACGACATCAAGTCCCAGATCGGGGCGACCATCACCCACCGGGTGCTGGCCAAGCTCTTCGAGGACCGCGGCTACGTCCTGGACCGCACCTACCAGCTCAACGTGGGCGGGAACATGGACTTCATGAACATGCTCGAGCGCAACCGGCTGGAGTCCAAGAAGATCTCCAAGACCCAGGCCGTGACCTCCAACGTGATGCGTGAGTTCGGCACCCGCGACGTCCACATCGGCCCCTCCGACCACGTCCCGTGGCTGGAGGACCGCAAGTTCGCCTTCGTGCGCCTGGAAGGACACGGCTTCGGCGACGCCCCGATCTCCCTGGAGTACAAGCTGGAGGTGTGGGACTCCCCGAACTCGGCCGGGGTGATCATCGACGCGATCCGGGCGGCGAAGATCGGTCTGGACCGCGGCATCGGCGGGCCGCTGACCTCGGCCTCGGCCTACTTCATGAAGTCCCCGCACGAGCAGCAGCCCGACGACATCGCCCGGGCCAACCTCGAAGCCTTCATCCGCGGGGACCTCGAGAGGTGAGCGCCGCCCGGCCGCGGACCACTCGCGGGTCACCGCAGCGGTGTCCCGCCCGGACAGATCGCCCCTGGGCTCCTCCCCCGGGCAGAGGAGCGGCCTCCGTGAGGACCACCGCGCACCCGAGCCCGTCGACGCCCCTCCTGGCACCCGGGGGCAGGAACCACCAGGGCCCGGCACGCAGGCCGTGGCCCGACGACGGGTGCTCCGCCTCCGGCGGGACCGGACAGCCGTGCTTGCACTGCACCGGCCCCGAGAGCGACTGAGGCAAGGGCAGCGATGCGCCGCGAGGCTCGGAGCCCGATGATCCTGCGGTCGTGCCCCGTGACGGACAGACAGGAGTGACATGAGTGTTTCCCTGGGTCTGCCGCGGGTTCGTCGTGCCGGTCCGGTTCCGTCCGGGGCCCCGGAGGGAACCGGTCTGACGGACCGGCACGGGCGCCGGGCCACGGATCTGCGGCTGTCGGTGATCGACAAGTGCAACCTGCGCTGCACCTACTGCATGCCCGCCGACGGACTGCCCTGGCTGCCTTCGGCCCAGCTGATGAGCCCGGCGGAGATCACCCGCATCGTCGACGTCGGAGTCCGCCGGCTGGGCATCACCGAGCTGCGCCTGACCGGTGGGGAACCCCTGGTGCGCCCGGACCTGGAGCAGATCATCGCCGGAGTGCGCAAGACCCACCCGCACCTGCCGATCTCGATGACCACCAACGGCATCGGCCTCACCCCCCGGGCCGCCGGCCTGGCCGCGGCCGGACTGGACCGGATCAACGTCTCCCTGGACAGCCTCGACGCCGAGACCTTCCGCGCCCTGGCCCGCCGCGACCGCCTCGGCGAGGTGCTGGCCGGGGCCGAGGCCGCGGCCGCGGCCGGGCTGGTGCCGGTGAAGATCAACGCGGTGCTGATGCGCGGGGTCAACGACCACGAAGCCCCCGACCTGCTGGGCTGGGCGCTGGAGCGCGGCTTCGCCCTGCGCTTCATCGAGCAGATGCCCCTGGACGCCGATCACGGCTGGACCCGCCAGGACATGGTCACCGCCGCCGAGATCCGCCACCGCCTCTCCACCGGCTACCGGCTGGACCCGCACCCCGAGGCCCGCGACGGGGCCCCGGCCCAGCTCTGGGACGTCCGCCCGCAGCACACCACCGGGCACGACCCCGGCACCGGCACCGGGGACGGGGCCGGCACCGGGGACGGGGCCGGGGACGGGGTGCTGGGCACGGTGGGGATCATCGCCTCGGTGACCGAGCCCTTCTGCACCGACTGCAAGCGCACCCGGATCACCGCCGAGGGCCGGATCCGGTCCTGCCTGTTCTCCCACCAGGAGGAGGACCTGCTGGGGCTGCTGCGCGCCGGGGCCACCGACACCGAGCTGGCCCAGCGGTGGCGGGCGGCGATGTGGGCCAAACCGGCCGCCCACGGCATGGACCACCCCGGGCTGGACTCCGCCGACTACATCCAGCCGCAGCGCTCCATGAGCGCGATCGGCGGCTGAGCCCGATGCTGGTGCGCTACTTCGCCGCCGCCAGGGCCGCGGCCGGCACCGAGACCGAGACCCTGACCCTGGACCGGCCCACCACCCGCCGCGAGGTCCAGGACCTGCTCGCCCACGCCCACCCGCACCCGGCCCCCGGTCAACCCTGCCTGGCGCAGGTGCTCACCCGCTCCAGCTACCTGCTCAACGGCATCGCCTGCCCCGACCCCGACACCACCATCCCCGACGAAGCAGTCCTCGACGTCCTCCCCCCCTTCTCCGGCGGATGAGCACCCCGGCAGGCGCCGTGGCCTTCCACGCCGTGGTCCTGGCGGGGGGCCGCTCCTCCCGGCTGGGCGGGCGGGCCAAGGCGGGCCTGCGCCAGGACGGACGCACCCTCGTGGAGCTCACGGTGGACGCCGTCCGGACGGCGGCGGGCGTCGTCGTCGTGGGCCCGGAGGACCTCGTGCTCCCGCAGGGGGTGCTGCGGACCCGGGAGCATCCGCCGTTCTCCGGCCCGGCCGCGGGCATCGCCGCCGGACTCGCCGCCCTGGAGGTCCTGGAGCCCGCGGAGTGGACCATGACCCTGGCCTGCGACATGCCCGGGGTGGCGCGTGCGGTGCCCCTGCTGCTGGCGGCCGCCCGGGCCGCCCCCGACGCCGCCGGGCACGTCAGCGTCACCCCCGACGGGCGCCGCCAGCCCCTGGCCGCCCTCTACCGCACCGAGGTGCTGCGCGACGCCTACGCGGACCAGGACCCCGCCGACCGCTCGGTGCGCTCCTTCGTGGGCCACCTCTGCCTGGGTGACGTCGCCGTGGCCGAGGACGCCACCGCGGACGTGGATACGTGGGACGATGTGCACAGGCACCACCTGACCTGACCACGAGCGGGCGGTCCCACCGCCCGGGAGGAGCACGGCATGCCCAAGGACCTGAGCCCGGCCGAGAACGAGACGCTCGAGCGGTGGCTCGCGGCGGTCCGTGCGGCCCTGGACGTCCCGGACGCCGAGCTGCCGATGGACACCGTGCTGGGCCTGACCGGCCGGATCGCCCACAGCACCGTGCGCCCGGCCGTCCCGCCCACCGCCTACCTGCTGGGCTACCACGTGGCCCGCGCGGTCGCCGCCGGAGAGGACGAGGAGCACGCCCTGCGCCGCGCCCTC
>JAPSHS010000290.1 GCA_031179495.1 Kocuria sp.
CGGAACGTGGGCACCCCGCTCTCCGCGGACATCCCGGCGCCGGTGAGCACGGTGACCGTGCGGGCGGAGCGGACGAGCTCGAGCAGCGCGGGATCCAGGTCTTCCATGCCGCCCACGGTATACGTGGCCCGGCTCCGGGACCAGGACGGTCTCCGCGCCCTGGGGGAACCCGGGGCGCCGGCCGGGAAACGCCCCGACGCGTTGGTCGTTCGGTGTGCGCCCGTGGTGGAATGTAACCCATGAAGTTCAACGTCCAGCGCGTGCTCACCCCGGCCTACCTGACCTCCGTCGCCCTCGTCGTGATCGGAGTGCTCCTCGGCCTGGCGTGGTACCCCGTCGCGGCGTGGGTGTTCGTGCTCCTCGGTCTCGCGCTCAACGCGATGGCCGTCTCCGTCACGGAGATCCACGACGCACCGCGCGCTGCCGGCGCGGCCGGGCGCCGCCCGTCCCTGCCCTCGCGCGCGGTCCGCACCCGGCGTCCCGCCGGCGAGCCCGACGAGGACCTCGACACCGATCCGGACGCCGGGGCTCCCGGGCGGGTGCAGCACCGGAGCGTCGTCGAGCCGGAGGCCGAGACGGCCGCGACCCCCACCGTGCCGCACACCGGCTCGAGCTCCTTGCGGGAGCGGCGCTGACGCCGTCGTCGGCGGGCACGGCGTCCGGACCGTGCGACCGGCCGCCGCGGGCACCGGCGCCGCTCCTCCGGGGCGGTGGCGGACGGCGTGGTAAGTTTCGGGGCGATGACCCACCCCGGGAACGACGCCCACGACCTCGGCCGCGCCGCGGCCCGTGTGCGGACCACGGTGGTCCGCGGCGTGTCCAGCGGGACGAACGGTCGCCTCAGCTCCTGAGGGCCGTTCCCCTCCGGACGTCCCCGGGGCGGCCGAGCCCTCCGGCCGAGACACCGGCCGCCGCGGCCGGGCCGTCGAGAGCCGGGTCCACCTCGTTCCCATCCCACTGACCGGACGGTTGCCAGGCGTGTCCCTCCTGATCATTCTCGCTCTCACCGCACTGCTGTGCCCCGTGGCCGCCGTCCTGGGCCGCCGGGCGGGCCGCGAGGCCGGCTGGCCGCTCGCCGCGGCGCTGCTCGTGCTCGCCGGGGCACTGCTCGCGGTGTGGAACGGGCGGGGGGACAGCGACGAGGTCTCCCAGCAGGTCCCGTGGCTGCCGACCCTGGGCGTTCCCTTCCACCTGCGGCTCGACGGACTGGGCCTGTTCTTCGGTCTCATCGTCCTGGTCATCGGCGCGGTGGTCATCGCCTACTCGACGCGCTATCTCGCCAAGGGCTCGCACAGCGCCTTCTACACCCTCATGACGTTCTTCGCGGCGGCGATGCTCGGCCTGGTGCTGGCCGACGACGTGGTCCTGCTGTTCGTCATGTGGGAGTTCACCACGCTGTGCTCCTTCCTGCTCATCGCCCGCTCGGGCCCGCACGCCAGGGACCCGGCGATCCGGGTCTTCCTGGTGACCGTGGCCGGCGGGCTGTGCCTGCTCGCGGCGGTGATCGCGATGTGGGTGGCCACCGGGACCACGCGCCTCAGCGACATCCTCGTCGACGACGTGTGGTCCACGTCCCCGGGGTTCGCCGCGTTCGTGGCGGTGCTGATCGCCCTCGCGGCCTTCACCAAGTCCGCGCAGTTCCCGTTCCACGCCTGGCTGCCCGACGCCATGGTCGCGATCATCCCCGTGAGCGCATACCTGCACGCCGCGGCCATGGTCAAGGCCGGCATCTACCTGCTGCTGCGCTTCTCCACCGCCCTCAGCGAGGTGCCGGTGTGGAACGTCCTGCTCATCTCGGTGGGCCTGTTCACCGCCCTGATGGGTGCCGTGTTCGCGCTGCAGCGCCACGACCTCAAGGAGCTGCTCGCCTACTCCACGGTCAGCCAGCTGGGCTTCCTGACGGCGACCATCGGCATCGGCACCTCCTACGCCGTGGTGGGGGCCGTGGTGCACGTGACGGCCCACGCGCTGTTCAAGTCGGCGCTGTTCATGTCCGTGGGGGTGATCGACCACCAGGCCGGCACCCGGGACATCCGCAGGCTCTCCGGGCTGGCACGGACGATGCCCGTCACGGCCGTCGTGATGACCCTCGCCGCCGTCTCGATGGCGGGAGTCCCCCTGCTGTTCGGGTTCGTCTCCAAGGAGGCCATGTTCAAGGCCATGGCGGAGAACCCGGGGCCCGCGCCCGCCGTGTGGCTCGTGGGCGCGGTGGCGGTCCTGGCCGCGTCCTGCACCTTCGCCTACTCGGCCCGGATGATCATCACGATCTTCCCCGGCCGCCCCGCCCAGGACCCGCCGAAGGAGGCCTCCGGCGCGTTCCTGGCACCCGTGGTGCTGGTCTCCGTGGCCGGTCTGGTGCTGGGCGTGGCGGGCGTGCTGGCCGAGCCGCTGCTCGGTGCCGCCTCGGCCTCCGTTGCCGGTCCCGGGGCCGAGCCCCACCTGG
>JAPSHS010000291.1 GCA_031179495.1 Kocuria sp.
CCCTCGACACCGCGCAGCCGGCGGTCCGGGGCGAGGCGCTGCAGCTCCGCCTCCGTGCGCTCGATGACCTCCGGGTCCAGCAGCTCCCGCAGCTCGGCGCGGCCGAGGAGCTCGTTGAGCAGGGCGGCGTCGAGGGAGAGCACGGCCGCCTTGCGCTCGGCGAGCGGGGAGTCCCCCTCGTAGAGGAACTGGGCGACGTAGCCGAACAGCAGGGTGCGGGCGAACGGGGACGGCTGGTCGGTGGTGGTCTCGACCACCCGGATCGACCGCCGCTCCACGGCCCGGTGGAGCTCCTGGAGGGCGGGCAGGTCGTAGACGTCCTGCAGGCACTCGCGCACCGTCTCCAGGATGATCGGGAACTGCGGGTACTTCCGGGCGACGTCCAGCAGCTGCGCGGAGCGCTGGCGCTGCTGCCACAGCGGCGTGCGCCGGCCGGGGTCGCGCCGGGGCAGCAGCAGGGCGCGGGCGGCGCACTCCCGGAAGCGGGAGGCGAACAGCGCCGAGCCGCCCACCTCCTCGGTCACGATCCGGTCCAGCTCGTCGGGGTCGAACAGGAACAGCTCCGCCCCGGGGGGCTCGTCCTCCATGGCCGGCACGCGCAGCACGATGCCGTCGTCGGCCGCCTGCGCGGAGCCGTCCAGCCCGTAGCGCTCGTGCAGCCGCGCCCCCACGGCCAGCGCCCACGGGGCGTGCACGGGCATCCCGAAGGGCGAGTGCAGCACCACCCGCCAGTCGCCGAGCTCGTCGTGGAAGCGCTCGACGACGAACAGCCGGTCCGAGGGCACCTGTCCCACGGCCTCCTTCTGCTCGCCCACGTAGGCGAGCAGGTTGTCGGCGGCCCACTCGTCCAGGCCGGCCGCGCGCAGGCGGGCGCGGGCCTCGTCCTCCGCGGCCCCCGCGATCTCCCGGTTGAACCGGCCCAGCGCCCGGCCCAGCTCCACGGGCCGGCCGGGACCGTCGCCGTGCCAGAACGGGAGCTTGCCGGGGACCCCCGGGGCGGGGGAGACGATCACCCGGTCGTGCGTGATCTCCTCGATCCGCCAGCTGGAGGCGCCCAGCGCGATGACGTCGCCCACCCGGGACTCGTAGACCATCTCCTCGTCCAGCTCGCCGACCCGCCGGGAGTTCTTCCCGTCCTGCTCGCCCACCAGGTAGACGGCGAACAGGCCGCGGTCCGGGATGGTCCCGCCGGAGGTCACCGCCAGCCGCTGCGCCCCGGGCCGGCCCTCGATCGTGCCGGTCTCCCGGTCCCACACGATGCGGGGCCGCAGCTCGGCGAACTCGTCGGAGGGGTAGCGGCCCGAGAGCAGGTCCAGGGTCGCGTCGAAGGCGGATCTGGGCAGGGAGAGGAACGGGGAGGACCGGCGGACGGTGTCGAACCACTCCTCGACCTCGACGGGCCCCAGGGCGGTCGCGGCGACGGTCTGCTGCGCCAGCACGTCCAGCGGGTTCATCGGGACCGCGAGCGGCTCGATCCGCCCCTGCAGCATCTGCTCGACCGTGACGGCCGCGTCCAGGAGGTCCCCGCGGTGCTTGGGATAGAACCGGCCGCGGGAGACCTCGCCCACCTGGTGGCCCGCGCGGCCCACGCGCTGCAGCCCCGAGGCCGCCGAGGGCGGGGCCTCGATCTGGACCACGAGGTCCACCGCGCCCATGTCGATGCCCAGCTCCAGCGAGGACGTGGCCACCACGCACCGCAGCCGCCCGGTCTTGAGGTCGTCCTCGATGACCGCCCGCTGGTCCTTCGAGACCGACCCGTGGTGGGCGCGGGCCAGCACGGGGGCCGCGCCCTCGTAGCGGCCGGTCTGCCGGCGCAGGTCCGCGGGCTCCGCGGCGGCCCCGCCGGCCGCGGCCCCGTTGCCCTCGGACAGGGCGGAGCGCAGCACGTCCCCGAGCTGCTGCGGCGCGGGTCCCGCCGGGAGCCCCTGCGCACCGTCGTCGTCGGGGGCACCGGAGCCGGGCCGGCCGGCGTTGTCCGGGGCGGCGCCTTCCGGGACCGTGTGCTCCACCCGGAAGGCGTGGATCTCGTTGAGCCGCGCCGTGAGCTTCTCGGCCAGGCCGCGGGAGTTGGCGAACACGATGGTCGACCGGTTCTCGAGCACCAGGTCCACGACCCGCTCCTCGACGTGCGGCCAGATCGACGCGGTGGTCGTGGGCGCCAGGGCGTCGAGGTCGTCGTCCCCGAAGCCGGACCCGGCCAGGGACGGCGAGGCGCTCGGCCCGCCCAGCACCGTCATGTCCGGGATCGGCACCGAGACCGTGAGGTCCCACCTCTTCTCCGACCGCGGCGCGACGACGGACACCGGCTCGCGCCCGCCCAGGAACCGGGCGACGGTCTCGACCGGCTCGACGGTGGCCGACAGCCCGATGCGCTGCACCGGCTTCTCCAGCAGGGCGTCCAGCCGCTCCAGGGTGAGGGCCAGGTGCGCCCCGCGCTTGG
>JAPSHS010000292.1 GCA_031179495.1 Kocuria sp.
CGTTGTCCTGGCAGTAGGCGTTGTTGTTCCCGCGCTGGCTGCGGCCGAACTCGTCGCCGGCCGTGATCATCGGCACGCCCTGGGAGAACAGCAGGGTGGCCATGACGTTGCGGGCCGTCTGCGCGCGGTCGGCCCGGACGCGCACGTCCCGCGCGGGACCCTCGACGCCGTGGTTCCAGGAGTGGTTGTCGTTGGTGCCGTCCCGGTTCTTCTCGAGGTTGGCCTGGTTGTGCTTGTGGTCGTAGGAGACCAGGTCCGCCAGGGTGAAGCCGTCGTGGGCGGTCACGAAGTTCACGGAGGCCAGGGGGCTGCGCCCGGAGGCGGCGAACAGGTCCGCGGACCCGGCGAGCGCCCCCGCCAGCCGGGAGGCGTTGCCCCCGTCCCCGCCCAGGCTCATGCTGCGCGGGCCGGTGAGCCAGAAGTCGCGGACGGTGTCCCGGAAGCGGTCGTTCCAGTCGGCCCACCCCTCGGGGAAGTGCCCGGTCTGCCATCCGCCCATGCCCACGTCCCAGGGCTCGGCGATGAGCTTGGTGCCGAACAGGGCCGGGTCCGCGTTGACGGCCACCAGGAAGGGGTGGTTGCGGGTGAAGCGGTGGCGCTCGTCGCGGGCCAGCTCGGGGGCGAGGTCGAAGCGGAACCCGTCCACGTGGCAGCGCTCGACCCAGTAGCGCAGGGAGTCCAGGGCCATCTGCACGACGCGCGGATTGCCGAAGTTCACCGAGTTGCCGCACCCGGTCACGTCCACGTAGCGGCCGTCGTCGCCGTGCCGGTAGTACGCCTCGTCGCCGAGGCCCCGCCAGCAGTAGGCGGGCTCGTCCTGACCGGCCTCGGCCGTGTGGTTGTAGACGACGTCGAGGTAGACCTCGAGGCCGGCGCGGTGCAGGTCCCGGACCGTGGCCTTGAACTCGTCCAGCACTCCCTGGGCGCCCCGGGCCCGGGCGGCCTCGGTGGCGTAGGCGGCGTGCGGGGCGAAGAAGCCCAGCGTGTTGTAGCCCCAGTAGTTGCTCAGCCCCAGGCCGGTGAGGTGCGGCTCGTCCAGGTGGGCGTGCACGGGCAGCAGCTCCACGGCCGTGATGCCCAGCGAGGTGAGGTACTCGGTCATCGCCGGGTGGGCGAGCCCCGCGTACGTGCCCCGGAGGTGCTCCGGGACGTCGGGGTGCAGGGCGGTGAGCCCCTTGACGTGCGCCTCGTAGATCACGGTGTCGCGCCACGGGGTGGCCGGTGGCCGGTCCTCGTCCCAGTCGAAGTCCTGCTGGACGACCACGGAGACGTAGCGTCCCCCGTAGGCGTCGGGACCGGGGTCCTCGACGTCGTGCGGCGGGGCCACCCGGCGCAGCCCCTTGCCGTAGGGGTCGAGCAGGACCTGCTGGTCGGACGGGTCCGGGGAGCGGTGGCGGGCGGCCACCGGCGAGTCCGCCGGCACGAAGCCGTACTCGGTGCCTGCGGGCAGGGCGGGCGCCTCGTCCCGGTGCAGCATGTAGCCGAAGCCCGTCTCCGAGAGCCGCTGCTGCTCGGCCGGCGGGATCGTCCCGTGGTGCACCCCGCCGGTGCGGCCGGTGAGCCGGTGCCGCTGCCAGCGGCCGCCGGGCAGCCGGAAGACGATGTCGAGGTCGGGCACCCCCGGGGCGTAGACGGCCACGTTGGCGCTGCCGTCGCGCTCGTGCGAGGGGTGCACGCCGAGCGGATAGGGCTGAGAGACGTAGGGCCGGCCGGTGTCCTGCCGCCGGGGCTCAGGAACCAGCACGACGTCGTGACACCTCGTACAGGGTGATGCCCACAGCCATCGATGCGTTGAGGGACTCCATCGTGGAGTCGATGGGGATGGAGACGATCTGGTCGCAGTTCTCGGTGACCAGGCGGGACAGGCCCTTGCCCTCGGAACCGACCACGACGACGAGCGGCTCCGTGGCGAGCTCGAGGCCGGGCAGCTCCACGTCGCCGTCCCCGTCGAGGCCGACCACGAAGTAGCCCATGCCCTTGAGCTCCTCGAGCGTGCGGTTGAGGTTCGCGGCCTTCGCCACGGGCACGCGGGCGGCAGCGCCGGCGCTGGTCTTCCAGGCGGAGGCGGTGACGCCCACGGAGCGGCGCTCGGGGACGATCACGGCGTTGCCCGAGAACGCGGAGACGCTGCGGATGATGGCGCCGAGGTTGCGGGGGTCCGTGATCCCGTCGAGGGCCACCATCAGCGGTGGGCGGCGGATGTGCCGCTTCTCCCACTGGGTCATGAGCCTGCGGGCGGTGTCCACCGCGTCCTGGTACTCGTAGGCGGGGACCTGCAGGGCCACGCCCTGGTGCACGGCGTCGCTGGTCAGCCGGTCGAGCTCGGCCTTCGAGGCCTCGAGGATCGTGATCCCCCGCTCCGCGCAGATCTGCAGGATCTCGCGGACGCGGTCGTCGACGTCGATCTTGCTGGCCGCGTACAGGGCCTTCGCGGG
>JAPSHS010000055.1 GCA_031179495.1 Kocuria sp.
GACGGGCGGCTGGTCTTCGGCACGAACGAGCACAGCCGCAAGTACGGGAACCTCCTGGCCGATCCCCGGGTCTCCCTGGTGGTGGTCTCGGGGGACGGGCAGGAGTTCCAGCTCGAGGGGGAGGCCGCGGTGCTCGAGGGCTCCGCGGCCCGGGACGCCGGCGAGCTCCTGGAGGCGCGTCATCCGGGGGCCACGGGCAAGGCCAGCACCCGGCTCGTGGCCGTGCGCCCGCACTGGGCCCGGTTCGTGGACGTCGCGGCCGAGCCCCCGGTCCGGGAGGACCTCACGCTGTGAGCGGGGGCCCCGCCGGGGCTCAGACGTAGTCCGACTCGTAGTCCGTCTCGGGCACCCAGCGGTTGAAGTCGAGCGTCAGGTACAGCGCGAGCGCCGCCGCGTTGTCCTCGGCGATGCGCAGGCACACCTGGTCGTAGCCGTTGTCGTAGAGGGTGCCCATGGCGCAGCGGACCAGCTGCTCGGCCAGCCCCTGGCGGCGGCGGGAGGCCGCCGTGAACAGCTCGAAGATGTAGGGGACGTCGGGCAGGTCGTCGCCGACGCGCCGGGCCAGGACCAGGGCGGCGGCCACGACGGTCCCGTCCTCGTCCACCACCACCGGCGAGGCCTCGGGCAGGAACGGGCCGTACTCGCCGTCGAAGACGCCCCGCACCACCGTGCGCGCCTCCTCGAGGCTGGAGACCCCGCCCTGCTCGTAGGAGGAGTAGTAGAGCTGGGCGAGACTCTCCGTGTCCTCCGAGGTGGCCGGCCGCAGGGTCACGGCGGGAGCCTTGGTGTTCTCCGCAGTGTGGGCGATCAGCGTGATGGTTCCGCTCATGGAGGCCTCCGTGATGTCGGCGCCGGCTGCTCCGGCGGGTCGGAAGAGGGACAGGGGACGACCCGGGGGGTCTCGCGGGGCAAGCCCTCCGTGCTCTCAGCGTATCCATTTCGCTGGTCTTGTCCATGCTTCCCGGCGGCGGGTCGCGGCCGCGGGAACCGCCGCCGGAGGCGGTCTTCCTCATGGGAACACGTGTTCCGCTCGCGTGGTCCACAGGTTTAGCCTGTCGTACAGCTGTTCTAGCTTCCAGGGACCAGGGCGCGCCGTGCGCCCGCCGAGGAAGGGAGGAGCCGTCGTGGGCTTTCTGACGGAGAGCGTCGAGGTGGACTGCGGGGCCGACGGGGTGCCGGTGGCCGTGCACTGGCGCGGACGGGGCTACCGGGTGGCGCAGGAGCCCGTGCGCTGGTACGAGCGCCGGGCGTGGTGGGCCGAGGACGCCCGGCTGCCCGCGGACCGCGGGACCGGGGCGGTGGACCAGCAGATGTGGCGGATCCAGGTCCAGCTCACCGTCCGCTCCGAGCTGCTGACCCTCGAGCTCGCCCACACCCTCGACACCGGGCGCTGGCGGCTGCTCGCGGCCACGAGCCCCTCGGGGGCCCAGGTGGTGCGCTGCGCCTAGGGGCTGCCCGGTCCGACCCGCCCCGGGCGCATAGGATCGGGGTCAGGGCCCGCCCACCCGGACCGGCGGGGCCTGCAGCGCAGCACCCGCGGCACAGAAAGGCGGTACCCGTGCGACTCGGCACCGTGCGACGCAACGGCACCACCCAGGCCTTCCGCCAGGAGGGCGGGCGGACCGTCTACCTCCCCGTCCCCGACGTCGGGGCCCTCCTCGCGGGGGGCGACCTGCGGCTGCCGGGGGAGCCGGGCCCCGCGCCCGCCCCGGAGGAGCTGGCAACCCCCGTTCTGCGCCCCGGCAAGATCCTGTGCGCCGGGCTCAACTACTACGACCACGCGGAGGAGGTCGGCCAGGAGATCCCGCAGCACCCCACGATCTTCGCGAAGTACGCCACCGCGCTCATCGGCCCCGCCGACCCCATCGCCATGCCGGAGGAGTCCGAGAAGATCGACTGGGAGGCCGAGCTCGTCGTGGTGATCGGCTCGGTCCTGCGCCACGCCACCCCCGAGCGGGCCCGCGCCGCGATCGCCGGTTACACGGTCATGAACGACATCTCGGTGCGGGACTGGCAGGGCCGGACCTCCGAGTGGTTCCAGGGCAAGAACTTCGACCGCACCACTCCCGTGGGGCCGGTGGTCGTGACCCCGGACGAGATCGACCCCGAGGCGGGACTGGCCATCCGCTGCAGCGTCGACGGCGTGCTCCACCAGGACTCCGGCACCGACAGGATGATCTTCTCGGCCGTGGAGCTGGTGGAGTACATCAGCCGGTTCCTGACCCTCGAGCCCGGGGACCTCGTGGCCTGCGGCACCCCCGCCGGCGTGGGCCTGGCCAAGAAGCCCCGCCGGATCTGGCTGCGCGACGGCCAGGAGGTCGTCACCGGGATCGAGGGCATCGGGGAGCTGCGCAACGTCTGCACCCCCGCCGAGGACCTCCTGCCGCGGCGCGGCTGACCCCGCCCGGCCGACCCACCCGCTCTGCCCGACCGCACCCGACCCCGACCGGAGGGACCCATGGCGACGATCGGCTTCCACGCCTCCCACGAACAGATTCCGCCCGAGCAGCTGCTGCGCGACGTCCGGCACGCCGAGCAGGCCGGCTTCGGCGCCGCCATGTGCTCCGACCACCTCCAGCCGTGGTCCCCGCACCAGGGCCACTCCGGCTTCGCCCTGTCCTGGCTGGGGGCGGCGCTGGCCACCACGGAGCTGCCGTTCGGGTTCGTGCACGCCCCCGGCCGGCGCTACCACCCCGTGGTCACCGCCCAGGCCACGGCCACCCTCGCCCGCATGTTCCCCGGCCGGCTCTGGACCGCCCTGGGCAGCGGGCAGAAGCTCAACGAACGCCCCGTCAGCCCCGAGTGGCCGGACAAGGAGCAGCGCCAGCAGTTCCTCGGGGCGAGCTTCGACGTCGTCCGCCGCCTGCACGCGGGGGAGGAGGTGTCCTGCCACGAACCGGTCCACGCGGACCGGGCCCGGGTCTGGGACCCCCCGGAGGTCCCGCCGTCCCTGCTGGTGGCCGCGCTCACCCCGGCCACCGTCCGCCGCTTCGCCCCCGTGGCCGACGGGTTCATCACCGTCAACCAGCCCCTCGAGGACCTGCGCCGGATGCTCGGGGCCTGGCGCGAGGCCGGCGGCACCGGGCGGGCGGCGCTGCAGGTGCACCTGAGCTGGGCGCCCTCCCCGGACCGGGCCCGCGCGATCGCCTTCGACCAGTGGCGCACCAACGTCTTCGACCCCGTCACCATGGCCGAGCTCGCCTCACCCCAGGACTACCTGCGCAAGGCGGTCCAGGAGGACGTCGGGGACGAGCAGATCGCCGGGGCGGTCAACGTCTCCGCCGACCTCGGCCGGCACGCGCAGTGGCTGCACGAGTACGCCGAGCTCGGCTTCGACGAGATCCACCTGCACCACGTGGGACAGGAGCAGGAGGCCTTCCTCGACGCCTTCGGGGACGCGGTGCTGCCCCAGCTGGAGTAGGCCCGATCCGCAGGCCCCGTGCCGACGTTTGCGATTGACTTAATATCGAACACATATTCGAATACGGATGTGAGCTTTCCGCACCTGCACGTCGCCACCGCCTTCAGCGCCCACTACGGGGTCAGCCGGCCCGCCGCCCTCGCGGCGGCGGCCGCGGCGGACGGCGCAGACGCGCTCGCCTGCACCGACCGGGACGGGCTCTACGGCGCGGTCAAGCACCTGGGCGCGTGCCGGGAGCACGGCCTCGACCCCGTCCTGGGCGCCGACCTCCTCCTGTACGGCCCCGGGAGCGAGCGCGCCCTCGGCCGCGTGCTGGTCCTCGCCGCCGGCGGGACCGCCGGCGCGGGCTACGCCGCCCTGTGCCGGCTCGTCTCCGCCGCCCACGCCCGCGGCGGCCCGCCCGGGGTGGACCCCGGCCAGATCGCCGACCACGCCGGCCCGGCCGGACCCTCGGGGCCCGTGCTGACCGTGCTGCTCGGGCCCGCCTCCGACGTCGGGCAGGAGTTCGCCGCCCGCCGCTACCGTGCCGGCCGCGCAGCCCTGGCCCGCTGGCGGTCCCGGCTGCCGGCGGAGGCGCTCGCCGTCGAGGTGGTCTCCCACCTGGCCGCCCCCGGCACCGCGGGCAGCACGTCCCGCGCGGCCCGGATGCTGCGCGCCGCCCTCGAGGCGGGGCTGACCCCCGTGCTGACCAACGCGGTGCGCTACGCGACCCCCGCCGAGGCCGCGACCGCCGACGTCCTCGACGCGGCGCGCGCCCTCACCCCGCTCGAGGCCCTCGGGGCACCGGGGAGGCCGGGGGTCGGGGGCGCCGCCGACCGGCGGGCGCCCCCGGCGGAACCGCTGCAGCCCAACGGCCAGGGCTGGCTCAAGCCCGCCCGGCAGATGCGCTCGCTGGCCGCGGAGATCGCCCGGGCCGCCGATCTCGGGGCCGCGGGCGCCGAGGCCCTGCTGGCGGGCACCCGGCAGGTCGCCGACCGGTGCCGCCTGGACCCGGTCGCCGACTGCGGCTGGGGGCGCCCGGTGGTGCCCGAGGCCGCCGTGCTGGGCCTGGACCGCCCGGCCCCCGTGGAGCTGCGGTCCCGCTGCGAGACGGGTCTGGCGCGGCGCTACCCGGGCCGCCGCGCGGGCCCGGCCGTGCGCTCCCGGCTGGAGCGGGAGCTGCGGGTCATCGAGGACCTCGGCTTCGCCTCCTACTTCCTCACCGTGGCCGAGGTCTCCGCGATGATCGGGGCGATGGGCGTCCGCCACGCCGCCCGCGGGTCCGGGGTCTCCTCGCTCGTCAACTACCTGCTCGACGTCTCCCAGGTGGACCCGCTCGAGCACGGCCTGGTCTTCGAGCGCTTCCTCTCCGGCGACCGCTCGACCCTGCCGGACATCGACATCGACGTCGAGTCCGCCCAGCGCCTCCGCGTCTACCGGAGGATCCTCGACCGCTTCGGCCCCGAGCGGGTGAGCCTCATGAGCATGCAGAACACCTACCGGGCCCGCGGCGCCGTCCGGGACGCGGGACTGGCGCTCGGCCTCGACCCCGGGACCGTGGACGCCGCGGCCAAGCAGCTGTGGCACCTGCCGGCCTCGGGCCTGCGGGAGACCCTCGCCCGCCGGCCGGAGCTGCGGGACTTCGCCGAGCAGGTGGCCCGGGAGAAGCAGCTGGACCTGCTCGTGGACCTCACCGAGCGCCTGGACCGCCTGCCCCGGCACATCTCCATGCACCCGTGCGGGGTGATCCTGGGGGACCGCACCCTCCTGGACCGCACCCCGGTGCAGACCGGCGGGGCCGGGATGCCGATGAGCCAGTTCGACAAGCACGACATGGACCCCATGGGCATGCTCAAGCTCGACATCCTCGGCGTGCGGATGCAGTCGGCGCTGGCCCACGCCGTCGAGGAGGTGGCCCGCGTCCACCCGGGGCGGCCCCGCCTGGACCTCGAGGCCGTCCCCGTCGACGACGAGGCCACGTTCGAGCTCATCCGCTCGACCCACACCCTGGGCTGCTTCCAGATCGAGTCCCCCGGCCAGCGCGAGCTCATCGGCAAGATGGCGCCCACCAGCTTCGGCGACCTCATCGTGGACATCTCCCTCTTCCGGCCCGGGCCCATGCACTCCGACATGGTCCGCCCCTACCTGGAGCACCGCCACGGCTGGTCCCGGCCCCTCCCCGTCCACCCGCGCCTCGACCCGATCCTCGCCGAGACCCACGGGGTGACCGTCTTCCACGAGCAGGTCCTGCGCATCCTCGACACCTTCACCGGGTGCGGTCTCGCCCGGGCCGACGAGCTGCGCCGCCGGCTCGGCTCCGAGCGGCAGCTCGAGGTGGAGACGTTCTTCCGCGAACGGGCCCGGGCGCAGGACTACCCGCTGGACGTCGTGGACCGGGTCTGGGCGGTCCTGGCGGCCTTCGGCTCCTTCGGTTTCTGCAAGGCCCACGGCGCGGCCTTCGCGGTGCCCACCTACCAGTCCGCGTGGCTGAAGACGCACCACCCGGAGGCGTTCCTGGCCGGGCTGTGGGAGCACGACCCCGGGATGTACCCCAAGCGCCTGCTCGTGGGGGAGGCCCGGCGGATGGGCATCCCCGTCCTGCCGGTGGACGTCAACCGCTCCGACGAGCACTACCGGGTGGAGCGCCTCGAGGAGGACCCCGGTCGCCTGGGCGTGCGGCTGGCCCTGACGGGGATCCACGGGGTCTCGCGGGCCGAGGTGCGCCGGATCGTGGCCGGGCGGCCCTACGCCTCGCTCGCGGACCTGCGTCAGCGGGCCCGCCCCGCCCGGCGCACCCTCGAGCGCCTCGCCGCCGTCGGGGCCCTCGACGGCCTGCTGCACCGCTCCGGGGGAACCGCCTCCCGCGCCGACCTGGTGCACGCCCTGCGCGCCCGGGCGGACCGCGAGCGCCCGCCCCGGGCCGCCGGGGCCCGGGAGGTCCCGGGGCAGCTGGCCCTGGACCTGGGGGACCTCGAGCTGCGGGGACTACCGGCGGAGCGGCCCGAGCCCACCGTCGAGGAGAAGGTCCGCACCGAGCTGGACCTGCTGGCGGTCGACGTCTCCGCGCACCTCCTGGACAGCTGGGCCCCCCTGCTGCGGGAGCTCGGGGTCACCCCCGCCGAGCGGCTGCTGGAGCTGCGCAACCGCTCCGAGGTGCTCGTGGCGGGCGTGCGGGTCTCGACCATGACACCGCCCCTGCGCAGCGGCCGGCGGGTGGTCTTCGTCAGCCTCGACGACGGCACGGGGGCGGTGGACTGCGCCTTCTTCCCCGACGCCCAGGAGCGCACGGGACGGCACCTGTTCGGCACGCGGCTGCTGCTGGTGCGCGGGCGCACCCGGCGCACGGGCCCCCGCGGGATCAGCCTCAGCGCGGAGCGGGCCTGGGACCTCGCCGACCCGGCGACCCCGGCGGCCGTCCGCGCCCCGGCCCGGTGACCGGCCGGGGGAGCAGGGGCGGGACCAGGAGGAGAACCGGGCGGATATCCGGGCGGATCCCGCGGTTTCACTCTCGGTGAAGCCATTGGCCAGTGGGCTGATTGCCAGTATGGTTACTAATAACAGCGGATGAGCTGCACCCCGTCCTCCGGCGGGGATCGTCCGCGACGGGCGCCCTCGTGGGAGCCCGTTGCCCAGCAGACGAAGAGAAGGAGTTCTCATGGCTACGTACGACGTCAACGCACTGCTCTCGGCCACCGCCTACGGGTCGGACGGCGACAAGATCGGCAAGGTCGAGCAGGTCTTCCTGGACGACAACACCGAAGAGGTCACCTTCGTGACCGTCAACACCGGCCTGTTCGGCACCAAGGAGAGCTTCGTCCCGGTCGACGGCGCCCAGCAGGACGGCGACCGTCTCGTGCTGCCCTACACCAAGGGCGTCGTCAAGGACGCTCCGAACGTGGACGCGGATCAGCACCTCTCCCCGGCCGAGGAGGAGGAGATCTACCGCTACTACAAGATGAACTACTCCGGCACCGGTACCGGCGACCGCGACGACCGGACCGACTACGCCGGCACCGGCACCACCGGCCGTGACGCCGGTGACACGCTGGACACCGACCGCAACGCCGTGCCCGGCGGGGGCACCGCCGGCTACGCCGAGGTCGACCGCGACGCCACCGACCGCAACAGCACCGCGGGGATCGCCGACGTCGACCGCACGGTCACCGACCGCGACCTCACCGACCGTGACCGCGACCTCACCGACCGTGACCTCACCGACCGTGCCGACAACGGCGTGGTCCGCCACGAGGAGCGGCTGCACGTCGGCAAGGAGGAGCGGGAGACCGGCCGTGCCCGCCTGCGCAAGTACGTGGTGACCGAGCGTGAGACCGTCGAGGTCCCCGTGGAGCGTGAGGAGGTCCGCGTCGAGCGCACCCCGCTCAGCGGCACCGAGGCGACCGCCGGCACCATCGGCGAGGAGGACGTCGAGGTGACCCTCCACGAGGAGCGCCCCGTCGTCGCCAAGGAGACCGTGGGCGTCGAGCGCGTCGAGCTCGACAAGCAGGTCGTCACCGACACCGAGCGTGTCGACGCCGAGGTCCGCAAGGAGGAGGTCGAGGTCGAGACCGACGCCGACCGCGGCACCGGCTTCACCGATCGCGACCGCCGCGACCGCATCTGATCGCACCCGATCGCCACGGGCCCCCGTCACCGCGAGGTGACGGGGGCCCGTCGTCGTGCGGGGAGCGGCTCGGGCACCGCCGGGCACCGTTCCCCCGGACGGGTACCATCGATGCAGTGCGCGCCGCCTGCCGGTGCCGCCGCCGCGTGCCCCCCGTACGGGTGCGTGCCGTTGCCGACCGAAGGAGACCCCTCCCCATGACCACCGCGCCGGAGCACCAGCCCGAGTCCGCATCCCTCACGATCACCGTCGACGGCGAGCAGCGCACGGTGGGGGCCGGCACCACCGCCGCGGACCTGTACCGCGAGGAGCGCTCCGTGGTGGTCGCCCGCGTCGGCGGCGTGCTGAGGGACCTCGCCACCGAGCTCGCCGACGGCGACGTCGTGGAGCGGGTGCTGATCTCCGAGCCGGAGGGCCTCGAGGTGCTGCGCCACTCGACCGCCCACGTCATGGCCCAGGCCGTGCAGCAGCTGCACGAGGACGCGAAGCTCGGCATCGGCCCGTACATCACCGACGGCTTCTACTTCGACTTCGACGTCGAGCAGGCGTTCACGCCCGAGGACCTCAAGGCGATCGAGAAGCGGATGCAGCGGATCGTGAACTCCACCCAGTCCTTCCGCCGCCGCGCGGTGAGCGAGGAGGAGGCCCGCGCCGAGATGGCGGAGGAGCCGTACAAGCTCGAGCTCATCGGCCTGTCGCAGGGCCCGGGCTCCGGCGGGGACGTGGACGCGGCCGCCGAGGGCGCGTCCGTGGAGGTCGGCGCCGGCGAGCTGACGATCTACGACAACGTGGACCGCAGGACCGGGGAGACGGTCTGGCGGGACCTGTGCCGCGGCCCCCACCTGCCGGACACCAAGCTGATCGGCAACGGCTACGCCCTCATGCGCTCGGCCGCCGCCTACTGGCGCGGCTCCGAGAAGAACAAGCAGCTGCAGCGCATCTACGGCACGGCGTGGCCCTCCAAGGAGGACCTCACGGCGTACAGGAACCGCCTCGCCGAGGCGGAACGGCGGGACCACCGCCGGCTCGGCTCGGAGATGGACCTGTTCTCCTTCCCCGATGAGCTCGGCTCCGGCCTGCCGGTGTTCCACCCCAAGGGCGGGATCATCCGCAAGACCATGGAGGACTACTCGCGGGAGCGGCACACCGACGCCGGCTACGAGTTCGTCTACACCCCGCACATCACCAAGGGGCACCTGTACGAGGTCTCCGGCCACCTCGACTGGTACCGCGAGGGCATGTTCCCGGCCATGCACGTGGACGAGGAGCGGGACCCGCAGACCGGGGAGCTGACCAAGCAGGGCCAGGACTACTACCTGAAGCCCATGAACTGCCCGATGCACAACCTGATCTTCCGCTCCCGGGGCCGCTCGTACCGCGAGCTGCCGCTGCGGCTGTTCGAGTTCGGGCAGGTCTACCGGTACGAGAAGTCCGGGGTGGTCCACGGGCTGACCCGGGTGCGGGGCATGACCCAGGACGACGCCCACATCTACTGCACCCGGGAGCAGATGAAGGCGGAGCTGACCACCACCCTCACGTTCGTCCTGGACCTGCTCAAGGACTACGGGCTGGACGACTTCTACCTCGAGCTCTCCACCAAGGACCCCGAGAAGTTCGTGGGCTCGGACGAGCTGTGGGAGGAGGCGACGAACACCCTCGCCGAGGTCGCGGCCGAGTCGGGGCTGGACCTCGTCCCGGACGCCGGCGGCGCCGCGTTCTACGGCCCGAAGATCTCGGTGCAGGCCAAGGACGCGATCGGGCGGACCTGGCAGATGTCGACCATCCAGCTCGACTTCAACCTGCCGGAGCGCTTCGACCTCGAGTACCAGGCCGCGGACGGCACCCGGCAGCGGCCGGTGATGATCCACCGCGCCCTGTTCGGCTCCGTGGAGCGCTTCATGGGCGTGCTCGTGGAGCACTACGCCGGGGCGTTCCCGGCGTGGCTGGCCCCCGTGCAGGTCGTGGCGATCCCCGTGGCCGAGGCGTTCAACGACTACCTGCAGGGCGTGGTGGACACCCTCCGGGCCCGCGGGGTGCGCGTGGAGCTCGACGCGGGCTCGGACCGGTTCCCGAAGAAGATCCGCACCGCCTCCAAGGAGAAGGTGCCGTTCGTGCTGATCGCGGGCGGGGAGGACGCCGAGGCGAACGCCGTGTCCTTCCGCTTCCGCGACGGCTCGCAGGACAACGGCGTCCCGGTCGGCGAGGCCGTCGAGCGGATCGTGGCGCACGTCCAGCGCCGCGTGAACGAGGAGCCGACGGCCGCCC
>JAPSHS010000293.1 GCA_031179495.1 Kocuria sp.
CCGGGCTCGGTGGTCCACACCCGGTCCAGCCGGCCGCGCCCGGCGCTCTGGTGGCCGGTCAGCACGAGGGACAGGTCCGTCCACGGCCGGGCCGGCTCCGCGCCGCGCGCCTGCCGGGTGACGGCGGCCGTCAGGTGCTCGTTGGTGGAGCCGACCTCGTCGAGCACCTCGATCCGCCCCGCGCCCAGCTCCTGCAGGGCGGCGAGCACGGCGGGGGCGCGCAGGTCGGCGGCGCGGGGGTCGGGCACGGGTCTCCTCGGGTCGGCGGTCTCCGGCGGCGCCGGACGGCCGGTGCTGTGCGCCCGGTCACCGTCCGCGTAGTGTCGGATCACGTCCACAGTAATAGCCGCAGCAACAGCCGCGCTCCCCGGGGACCTCCTGGGTGCACCGCCGCCCGGCCGGGCGGCGGACCGCGGCACGACCCACAGGAGCCATCGTGAGCGCAGCCGAGAACCGCACGACGTTCGCCGTCACCTATGTCTACGGCGGGCCGGCCGACGTCCTGGCCGCGCGCCGGCCCGAGCACCGCGAGTACCTGGGCGGGCTCGTGGCGCGGGGCCACCTGCTGGCCTCCGGGCCGTTCGCCGACGACGGGCCGGCCGGGGCGCTGCTGGTCTTCACCGCCGAGGACGCGGGCGAGGTCGAGCGGCTCACCGACGAGGACCCGCTGGTGCGCCACGGCGTGGTCACCGAGCGGACCGTCCGGCCCTGGAACGTGGTCCTCGGCCGCGTCGGCTGAGCACCGCGCGGCGCACCCCGGGCCGTTTTTGTAGGACTTCTACAACGGGGGGCGCCGCGCGGTCGGACTAGAGTGAGCAGGTCCCCTGGCCGCCCCGGACCGGGCCACCGCACCCGGCAGGCACGGCCGCGTACCAGACCACGAGGTGCCATGACCCACGACCTGACGACCACCGCCGGCAAGATCGCCGACTTCCACGACCGCCGGGCCCGCGCCGAGGCCCCCGCGGGCCGGGCGGCGATCGACAAGCAGCACGCCCGCGGCAAGAACACGGCCCGCGAGCGCGTCGAGCTGCTCCTGGACGAGGGCTCGTTCGTGGAGTTCGACGCCCTGGCCACCCACCGCTCGACCGCCTTCGGCATGGAGGCCAAGAAGCTGCCCGGGGACGGCGTGGTGAGCGGCTACGGCACGGTGGACGGGCGCCTGGTGGCCGTCTACTCCCAGGACTTCGCGGTCTTCGGCGGGTCCCTGTCCCAGGTCAACGGCGAGAAGATCGTCAAGGTGCAGAAGTTCGCGCTGCGCAACGGCTGCCCGGTGATCGGGATCAACGACGGCGGCGGGGCGCGGATCCAGGAGGGCGTGGCCTCCCTGGCCATGTTCGCCGACATCTTCAACATGAACGTCCGCTCCTCCGGGGTGGTCCCGCAGATCTCGCTGATCATGGGCCCGTGCGCGGGCGGTGCGGCCTACTCCCCCGCCCTGACCGACTACATCGTGATGGTCGACAAGACCTCGCACATGTTCATCACCGGCCCGGACGTCATCCGCACGGTCACGGGCGAGTCGGTGGACATGGAGACCCTCGGCGGGGCGCGCCAGCACAACGCGACCACGGGCACGGCCACGTACCTCGCCGAGGACGAGCAGGACGCCTTCGACTTCGTGCACGAACTGCTGGAGTTCCTCCCGGCCAACAACCTGCAGGAGGCGCCGCTGCTGGACCACGACCAGGAGGACGAGGTCACCGAGCTCGACGCCGCCCTGGACACGCTGGTGCCGGACTCCGCCAACCAGCCCTACGACATGCGCGCGGTGATCGAGGCGGTCGTCGACGACGGGCACTTCCTGGAGATGCAGGCGCTCTACGCCCCCAACGTGATGATCGGCTACGCGCGGATCGAGGGGCACACCGTGGGGGTCGTGGCCAACCAGCCCATGCAGTTCGCCGGCACGCTGGACATCGCCGCCTCCGAGAAGGCCGCCCGGTTCGTGCGCCACTGCGACGCGTTCAACGTCCCGATCCTCACCCTGGTGGACGTGCCCGGCTTCCTGCCCGGCACCGACCAGGAGTTCAACGGCATCATCCGGCGCGGGGCGAAGCTGCTCTACGCCTACGCCGAGGCGACCGTCCCGCTGGTCACCCTGATCACCCGCAAGGCCTACGGCGGGGCGTACATCGTGATGGGCTCCAAGAAGCTCGGCGCGGACGTCAACCTCGCCTGGCCCACCGCGCAGATCGGGGTGATGGGCGCCCAGGGCGCCGTGGAGATCCTCTACCGGCGGGACCTCAAGGCCGCGGCGGACGGCGGCGAGGACGTCGAGGCCCTGCGCGCCGAGCTCGTGCAGAAGTACGAGGAGAGCCTGCTCAACCCGTACCAGGCCGCCGAGCTCGGCTACGTGGACGCGGTGATCTCCCCCTCCGAGACCAGGGTCCA
>JAPSHS010000294.1 GCA_031179495.1 Kocuria sp.
GCCGGGGGAGCCGAGCTCCAGCACCTCGGCCCCGAGGGCGCGTACGAAGTCCTCGTCGTGGGTCACCGCGAGCACGGCCGTGCCGCCGTCCACGAGCTCCACGAGCAGGTCCACGAGCTCGGCCCAGGTCAGGGCGTCCTGGCCGAACGTGGGTTCGTCCAGCACGAGGACGTCCGGGTCCGTGGCCAGCACGGTGGCCACGGACAGCCGCCGCTTCTCTCCCCCGGAGAGGGTGAAGGGGTTGGCGTCGGCCAGGTGGGCGAGCCGGAGCCGGCGGAGCAGCTCGTCCGTGCGCCGTTCCCGCTCGGCCGCGGGCGTGCCCGCCAGGCGCGGGCCGTGCTCGAGCTCCGCCCGCACGGTGGCGCGCAGGAACTGGTGCTCGGGCTCCTGGAAGACCGTCCCGATGCGGGCCACGAGGTCCCGGCCGCTCCAGGCCAGCGGGTCGGCGCCCGCCCCGCGCGCCAGCCCCGGACGGGCCGTGACGGTCCCGCGCACGGGGGCCAGCAGCCCGGCCAGCGTCAGCGCCAGGGTGGACTTGCCGGCGCCGTTGGGACCGGTCAGCGCCACGGCCCGGCCGCGGCGCAGGTCCAGTCCGATGTCCGCCGCCGCGACGGGCAGGTCCCGGCCCGCGGCGGCGTCCGCCGGCGCCCGGCCGCGCCGCGCGGCCCGGCGCCGGACCCGCAGCTGCCGCGCAGAGGGCTGGGTCCGTGAGACCGAGAGCCCGGCCGCGCCCAGCAGCGGCTCCCCGGCCTCGTCCTGCGCGCGGGCGGGCACGCGGGTGGGCGGGATCCGTCCCGGGACCCACACCCCGGCGCGGCTCAGCTCGTCGGCGGCCTCGCCGAGCACCTCGGCCGGGCTCCCGTCGTGGCTGATCCCGCCGTCGTGGCCGAGGACGACGACGCGGTCCACGACGTCGGCCCACACGGCCACCCGGTGCTCCACGACCACGAGGGTCGACCCGCTGCGGTCGAGGCACTCGACCACGGCGTCCCGGACCTGCCGCACCCCGGCGGGGTCCAGGTTCGCGGTCGGCTCGTCCAGCAGGAGCAGGCCCGGTCGCATCGCGACCGCGCCTGCGAGCGCGAGGCGCTGCTTCTGCCCGCCGGACAGGGCGGCGGTGGGGTGCTCGAGCGGCAGGGGCAGGCCCACGTCGTCGAGGGCGGCACGGACCCGCGGCCAGATCTGCTCGCGGGGCACGGCGAGGTTCTCGAGGCCGAAGGCGGTGTCGTCGCCGATCCGGGACAGCACGACCTGGGACTCGGGGTCCTGCTGCACGAGCCCCGCCCGGCCGCGCGCCCGGTCCGGGTCCGTGCCGTCGAGCAGCAGCTCCCCGCTGCGGGAGAGCCCGTCGTCGTCGTGCAGGACCCCCGCGAGGGCGTGCAGGAAGGTCGACTTGCCCGCCCCGCTGGGCCCGAGCAGGAGCACCCGCTCCCCCGGCTCGACCACGAGGTCGAGGCCCCGCAGGGCCGGGGCGTCCCGGCCGGGGTGGTGCCAGCCGAAGCCCCGGGCCTCGACGCGCGCCCCCGCAGCGGCGGGCGCACCGGGGCGCCGCGCCGCCGGGGCGGTCATCGCCGCGCGGCCCGGCCCGAGGCCAGGCCCTGCAGCACGCCCGTGGCCGCGAGCGCCCTGACCACGGCCCACATCAGCAGGCCGGCGAGCACCGCGCCGGAGAGGGCGGCGAGGACCACGTAGACCACCTGGTGGCCGAACGCCCACTCGTAGTTGTAGAGGAGGTTCTCGCTGACGCCCAGGAAGATCCCGCTCACGGCACCGGCGGCGGCGGCCACGGCGGCGCCGTACCGGCGGTAGCGCAGGGCGGCGAAGACGAGCTCGGCCCCGACGCCCTGCACGAGGCCGGAGATGACCACGGTCCAGCCGAAGTGGGTGCCGAGGAAGCCCTCGATGACCGCGGCCAGCAGCTCGCAGAACAGGGCGGCGCCGGGCCTGCGGATGATCAGGCCGCCGAGCACGCCGGCCACGAGCCAGCCGCCGGCGATCAGGCCCACGGCGGGCGGGTAGGCCACCGCGGCGGCGCCGACCACGGGGTAGAGCAGGTTCGACCACGCCCAGAAGACGACCGCGCACACGGCGGCGAGGACGGCCGCCACGACGATGTCGACGACGCGCCAGGACGTGCGGGCGCGCCCTGCGGGGCGGTGGGTGGTGGTGTTCATCGGATGTTGTTCCTCCTGGGCTCTGCGAGCCGTCGGTACCAGGAGGGGACGGGACTCCGCGGGCCGCGCCGTCGGCGCGCACCCGGGGTGCACCCCTGAGATGCTCGACTCCCTTCGCCGGTGCTAACCGGAGCAGGTTCGAGGGTCTGCGGCGATCCGCACTCTCAGCGCCGCGCCGGCCTTCCGGCGGGCAGCGCTCCCCTGTCGTTCAGTGCCC
>JAPSHS010000295.1 GCA_031179495.1 Kocuria sp.
CGGGCGCCGCCTCCTCGCCGAAGGCCATCCACAGGAAGTTGGCCGAGTAGCCGAGGTCGTCCCGGGGCTCGACCGGCTCCTGGCCCCGCCGGCGCCGCTGGTCGTAGCACACGACGGCCGGCATGGCGGCGAACAGCTGCTGCGCCTTGGCCAGGTTCGCCCCCGGGGAGGAGTCCTCGGCCCCGGGGTCCTGCGCGCCCAGGACGGAGGCCGCGGTGCGGCACACGTCCATGGGGTGGCACGTGGTGGGCAGCGCGTCGATGATCGCGCGCAGCTCGGGGGTCAGCGCCCGGTGCTCCCGCTCCCGGGCGGTGAACTCCGCCAGCTCCTCGTGCGTGGGCAGCTCGCCGTTCCACAGCAGCAGGGCGACCTGCTCGAAGGAGCAGTGCGCGGCCAGCTCCTGGACGGGATATCCGCGGTAGAGCAGGGAGTTGGTCTCCGGGTTGACCTTGGAGACGGCCGTGTAGTCGGCGACGACGCCGGCCAGTCCCTTGCGGACCTCGCTGTGGGTCTCGGTCATGGTGGTCTCCTTCACGTGGTCGGGCGGTGGTGCGGTCAGCGGTGCAGGCCGGGCACCTCGAAGTCGAAGACGCCGGCGTCGAACTGGTTGTACCCGTTGTAGTCCACCAGCTCGTAGAGCCGGGCGCGAGTGAGCATGTCCGGCACGGCCGCCTCCTGGGTGCCGTCCTCCCGGATCGCGGACAGCACCCGCTCCATGGCGCCCAGGGCGGAGCGCATCAGCGTCACGGGATAGATGACCATGTCCACGCCCGCCTCCTCGAGCTGGGCGGCGGTGAACAGCTGCGACTTCCCGAACTCGGTCATGTTCGCCAGGATCGGCACGTCCACCGCGGCGCGCATGGCCTCGAACTCGGAGAGGTCGGCCATCGCCTCGGGGAACACCGCGTCCGCCCCGGCGTCCACGAGGGCCTTGGCCCGCTCGGTGGCCGCGGTCAGTCCCTCGACCCCCCGGATGTCGGTGCGCGCCATGATCAGGAACTCCGGGTCCCGACGGGCCTCGGCCGCGGCGCGGATCCGCTGCACGGCGGTGTCGAGGCCCACCACGGACTTGCCGTCCAGGTGGCCGCAGCGCTTGGGGTTGAACTGGTCCTCGATGTGGCAGCCGGCCAGGCCGGCGTTCTCGAGCTCCTGCACGGTGCGGGCCACGTTCATGGGCTCTCCGAAGCCGGTGTCCGCGTCGACGATCGCCGGCAGGTCCGTCACGCGGGCGATCTGACCGGCACGCTGGACCACCTCGGCCAGGCTGGTCAGGCCGATGTCGGGGAAGCCGAGCTCGTTGGCGAGCACGGCCCCGGAGATGTAGACGCCGTCGAAGCCCTGCTCCTGGATCAGTGTCGTGGACAGCGGGGTGTAGGCGCCCGGGAACCGGACGATCCGCGGGCCGGCCAGCATCTGCCGGAGGGCCGCGCGCTTCTGCTCGGGGGTGGTGGTGGAGAACAGCATGCTCAGAAGATTCCCTTCGTGCCGGTGCGCAGCTCGACGCCCGCGGTGACGTTGAGGGCGCCGAGCTCCCCGGGGCCGAGGTCCCGGAGGTTCTCGGCGGCCCCGACGAAGCGGTCGAGCTCGTCGGGGTCGACGACCCCCTCCGCGAGGGTGCGCAGCTTGGTGACGTACTGCTCGCGGGCGAACGGGCGCGCGCCCAGCGGGTGGGCGTCGGCCACCGCGATCTCCTCGACCACGGTGGAGCCGTCGCTCAGCAGGATCTCGGCGCGCCCGCCGAAGGCCTTCTCCTGCGGGTCCGGGGAGTGGTAGCGGCGCGTCCACTCCGGGTCCTCCGCGGTCGTGACCTTCTGCCACAGCCGCACCGTGTCGGGGCGCCCGGCGCGCTCGGGGGCGTAGGAGTCCACGTGGTGCCACGCCCCGTCCTGCAGCGCCACCGTGAAGATGTAGGGGATCGAGTGGTCGAGGGTCTCGCGCGTGGCCGTCGGGTCGTACTTCTGCGGATCCCCGGCGCCGGAGCCGATCACGTAGTGGGTGTGGTGGGAGGTGTGCAGCACGATCCGCTCGATCCGGGCCGGGTCGGCGAGCTCGGGGCGCTCGCGGTGCAGCTTCCGGGCGAGGTCGATCCAGGCCTGCGCCTGGTACTCCGCGGAGTGCTCCTTGGTGTAGGTGTCGAGGATCGCCCGCTTGGCCTCGCCCGGGGCCGGCAGCGGCACTTCGTAGGCCGCGTCCGGGCCGTCGAGCAGCCAGGCGACGACCCCGTCCTCGCCCTCGTAGATCGGGGTGGGAGAGGTCTGTCCGCGCATCGCCCGGTCCACGGCCTCGACGGCCATCTTCCCGGCGAACGCGGGGGCGTGGGCCTTCCAGGTGGAGATCTCGCCCTTGCGGGACTGCCGGGTGGCGGTGGTGGTGTGCAGGCCCTGGC
>JAPSHS010000056.1 GCA_031179495.1 Kocuria sp.
GGGGCCTCGACCGCACCCCGCAGACGGGGAAACAGCACGCAGACGAAGAAGCACCCCGGACCACCGGTCCGGGGTGCTTCGGATGTCCAGGGGACATCGCCTTCCGCGGAGACGGGGGGATTTGAACCCCCGGTCGAGTTGACCCCGACCCTTCATTAGCAGTGAAGTCCATTCGGCCGCTCTGGCACGTCTCCTCGGTTCTCCGGGACAGCGCAGGTCCGGACAACAGGGGTCAGCTTAACGGTAGGAGCACCGGCGGGTCAAAGCAGGCCCCGCGAGCGGTGCTCCGCCACGGTGAGCGGATAGAGACGGTCGATCTCGTCGGACACGGCTTCCGGCCCGTAGCGTTGCCGGATCGTGGCGGCCAGCTGCTCGGGGGGCCGGACGCCGCCCGGCTCGAGGCACTCGAGCACGGCCCGGCCGAAGGCCTCCCCGGTGCGCTCGGCCACGAGACGGCCGTTGCCGGCGTCGATGAACTCGGTCTGCCCGCCGACGGCTCCCATGACCGCCGGACGGCCGGCGGCGAGCGCCTCGGCGGCAGCCACGCAGAACGTCTCGATGTGGCTTGGCAGGAGGAAGACGTCGGCCTGCGCGAGCCGCCGGCGGACCTCGGCCGGCGGGACGTTGCCGATGAACTCGACCGCGTCCCCGAGCCCGAGCTCGACGGCCCGGTGCCGTGCCTGCTCCTCGAGCGGTCCCCCGCCGCACCAGACCAGGTGCACGGCCCGGCCCTGGCGCCGGATCCAGTCGACCGCCTCCACGGCCAGCAGCGGGTCCTTCGTCGCCGTCAGACGGCCGACCGCGACGAGCTCGACGGTCGCCCCGCCGGGCGGGGGCGTCACCTCGGGGTCGTGGTCGACGACGTTTCCCCAGGCGCGCACCCGCCCGGCCCGCGCGAACCGCTGAAGGCTCGAGCACATCGCCTCGCTGACTCCGGTCAGCAGGTCGGGCAGCCGCAGCACGTGGCGCAACCACGCCGTCCGCGCCCAGAGCCCGCCGACGCGCTCCGGCGCAGTGACGCCCGCCCAGTGCTCCGTGTGCACCCACGGGCGCGCCCGTGCGAACGGGGCGAGGACGAGGGCAGTGGAGAAGGCCATGCTGTGCACGAGGTCCGAGCCGCGGACCTCGTGCCACAGCTGCCGGTAGGCGCGCAGCAGGGCCACCGGCCGGCCCGGGTGCAGCGGGATGCGCACCACCGGCACCCCCTCCCAGTGCTCCTGCAGGACCGGCCCGGTGCGCATCAGGCGCACGTGGGCCACGCGCACGTCGTGGTGCCGGGTCAGGGCGCGCACGTGCCGGGCCACGAACGGGGTCTCCCCGGGCTGCTCGGCGGACGGGTACCAGGTGCTGACGGCGAGGACGCGCACAGGCCTCAGCTCCGGACCGCGCCCGGGCGGGGCGCGGCGTGGACGGGGACGCTGCCGACGGTGCGGGGAAGGATCATGGGATCACCTTAACAACGCCGCCGCGGACCGGCCGCGTCCCGCCCGCCCGGAGTCGTCATCGCGCCGAGTAGACTCGGCGCGATGACGACTCCGGACCCCGGGTCGGCGGGCCTGCTGCTGCGGTTGCGCGCGGCCCTCTTTCCTCCGCCCAACCATGAGAACACCGACAACCCGCTGGGCTCGGCCTTCGCCCTGACCGTGCTCGGGGTGTTCGTCCAGGGGCTGTCCCGGTTCGGTTACAGCTTTCTGGTGGGCAACCTGCTGGGCCGGGAGGCCCTCGGCGAGGTCAACGTGGTGATCTCCCTGGCCATGTTCCTGATCCTGCTGTGGCCGCAGGCCTCCGGTTCGGCGGCCTCCAAGTTCATCGCGATGGCCCGCGGCCGCGAGGACCGGGACGGGCAGGCGGCGGTGGCCTCCTTCACCGCCCGCAGCGCGGCGGCCGGCGCGGGTCTGCTCGGCGCGTCCTCGGTGCTGCTCGGCGCGTTCCTCCTCGACCTGTCCTGGGGTCACGCCCTCTCGGCCGGGCTGCTCGTGCTCGCCATGTCCGGCTACTCCTTCGCCCGGGGGGTGCGAACCGGCAACAACCAGTTCGTGACCTCCACCCTGTGGGACACGCTCAGCTCCTTCGTCACGCTGACCCTGCTGCTGCTGGTCCTGCTGGGCGGCTGGCACTGGGCGCTGCTGCTGCCGCTGGCCACGGGCTACCTCTGCTTCGCCCTGTCCTCCTGGCCGCGCCGCTCGGCCGACCGCCTCGACCCGGCCCTGCGCAGAGAGGTCCTGATCTTCACCGCCTGGGGTTCGGCACACCTGGTGGCCGCGAGCGGGCTGATGCAGCTGTCGGTGATCATCGGCAAGACCGTGGACACGGATGCCGCCCTGGGCCTGTACTCCGCGGCCGTCTCCCTGGCCACCCCGGCGAGCATGCTCTCCTCGGCGATGCTCATCGCCCTGTCCCCCAGCGTGGCGCGGATGTTCGCCGCCGGGGACACCGCGGGTCTGACCCGGCAGGTGGACACCATCCTGCGCACGATGGTCGTGGTGTTCCTGCCGGTGTTCGGCGTGGGGATCCTGTGGGCGGAGCCCGTTCTGCGGCTGGTCTACTTCGGGGACCCCCAGTTCGTGGACGCCGAGCCGTTGCTCGTGATCCTGTTCTTCGCCGTCTCGGTCACGAGCTTCAACGCCGCGAACTCCCGGCTCAACGGCACGGAGCCCTGGGGCATCAAGGTGCTCGCCGCCGCGAACGGCGCCGGCCTGGTGCTCGGGCTGACCACGATGCTCGTGCTGGGCCCGGAGCTCGGGATCACGGCAGCCGCGCTCGGCTATCTCGTGGGGTCGGTGTGCAGCGCGGTCCTGCCGCTGCTGGTCGTCTGGCGGCTGGACCGGATGCGGTGGGGCGGAGTGGTGCTGCGGGTCCTGGTCGGCTACGCCATGGTCCTCGGAGCCCTGCTGCTGCTCGGCGACGAGTTCCGGCTCCTGCCGGGCCTGGTCGTGACGGTCGCCTTCCTCGCGGCCTGGGCCGCTCTCAACGTCCGGGACCTGCGGCCGATGCTGCGCACGGCCGGTGCCCGCGCCCGGGGCCCGCGGGCCTGACGGTCCGTCCGGGTGCGGCCGCATCCCATCAGGACATCAGGGCCGCGGCGACCATGAAGCGCAAGGAGCCGTCACGGTGGAGCATCCGCGCCGGCTCACGGGGCAGAAGCGTCGCCGGGGCGCCGAAGCGGCGGCGGGCCTCCGCCGCCCGCGTCACCGTCGCACGGTCGGTCTCTCCCCGCTCCAGCAGGTCGAGCAGGTCTCGGTCCGCGCGGCACATGGCCCGCTCGGCGCCGGGGGCGTCCGCGAGCAGCTGCTGGACGGCGTCCCGGGCGGCCGCGGCGTCCGCCACCGTCCAGGTGCCGCGGCGGGTCCGCGCGGTGACCTCGTCGAAGACGTGGATGCGGAAGACCTTGACCGCGTAGCCGCGCCGGAACGCCGGGGAGCGCGAGCGCATCCAGGCGGAGGCGCTCAGGTCGAGGAAGGCCTCCAGCACGTCCGCGAGCGGTTTGGCGGCGGAGGTGATGCGGTCGGTCGCGTCGTCCCTCAGGTGGTAGCCGGGACGGCCCCGGGCGTAGTCGATCCGCCCGGCCTCCGCGTGCAGCCGCAGGGAGAACGACTGGTCCTCGCCCGTCTCGAACTCGCCCGGGAAGCGCAGCCCCATCCGCTCGAGCGCGTCCGTCCGGAGCAGTCCTGCCACCCGGGTGCGATACGCGAGACGGTCCGCCAGCGCGTCCAGGTCCTTCGAGCGCCACGGCCGGGTGACCGGTGTGCGCAGCACCTTCCCGTTCTCGCGGGAGACCCGGGCGAGGACCGCCGCCGAACCGTGTTCCCGGGCGATCCCCACCCAGCGGGCGAGGGCTCCGGGGTCCAGGGTGTCGTCGCTGTCGAGGAAGCTCACGTAGCGGGCGGTGGTGCGCGCCAGGGCGGCGTTGCGGGCGCCGGCTGGATTGCGGGTGTCGTCGACGTGCGCGAGCAGCTCCACCCCGTCCCGGTGCGCCGGCGACAGGCACGCCCGGATGCGGTCCGGCTCGATGTTGTGGCACACGACCGTGATGTGCACCCCGCCGTCGTCGGTGAGGGGCAGTCCCCCGGCGACCACGGAGGCCACGGCACGGTCGATGGGCCGCTCCGTGGTGTGCACCGGGATGATCACGTCGACGAGGGGGGCGACCGGGGATTTCATGCCCATGAGCATACAAGCCGGCCGGGCCGGCTCAGGCCTGGGCGGCCAGCACGAACGGCAGCACGGGCCCGGAGCCGGCCTGCCGCAGGGCGCGGGCGGCCACGGCCAGCGTCCAGCGGCTGTCCACGAGGTCGTCGACGAGCAGCACGGGCTGCCCGCCGAGCCGCTGCAGTCCCTCCGCGAGCTGCGGGCCCACCCCGAACTTCTCCCACACGGCCGCCAGCCGGTAGGCGCTGTTGCCGCCGTGCCCGCCGGCGGGGAAGCCCTCGGGGACGTCGAGCTCTCCGAGATAGGGCAGGTGGCCGACCCCTGCCATGCCCTCCGCCAGCGAGCGCACGAGCTGCGGGCGGGAGCGGGACGGGATCGAGACGACCGCCGCCGGGCGGTGCGCCCAGCGCCACTCGGTCAGGACCTGGACGCAGGCCCGGCCGAGCGCGGGGTCCACCGGGCCGTCGACGGGCGCCCCCTCCTCGTCGGTGCGGAACACCTCGCGCAGCCGGTTGCCCCAGCCGAGGTCGGTGAGCCGGGCGAGCGCGCGGCCCTCGGCGTACCGCTCCTCCTCCGGGATGCGGCCCTTGACGTCCACCCCGAGGCGCGGCATCCCGGTGGGCCACTGGGCGCGGGGTTCCACGACGACGCCCACGCGGGTCAGGGCGGCCCCGGCGGAGTCGGTGGCGGTCTCGTCGACGGCCGTGGGGTACCACGGGCCGGCGCAGGTGTCGCAGCGCCCGCACGGGGCGGCCGTGGGGTCGTCCAGCTGCCGGGCGAGGAACTCCATGCGGCACCCGGTGGTCCGCTCGTAGCCGAGCATGGCGTTCTGCTCGTCGACCCGGGCGGCGGCGATCCGCCCGTAGCGCTCGGCGTCGTAGCGCCAGGGCGTGCCCGTGGCCTGCCACCCGCCCTGGACGCGCTCCACGGCGCCCTCGACGGCGAGGACCTTGAGCAGCAGCTCGAGGGGGCTGCGCCGGACGTCCACGCGGGACTCCAGGACGGCCACGGACAGGGCTCCCCCGGCGGCCTCCAGTTCGCCGAGGACGGCGGTGGCCTTCTGCTCCGTGGGCATCGACGCGGTGGCGAAGTACTCCCAGATCTGCCGGTCCTCCGTCCCGGGCAGGAGCAGGACGTCGGCGTTGTCGGTGGCGCGGCCGGCGCGGCCCACCTGCTGGTAGTAGGCCACGGGCGAGGACGGCGCGCCCAGGTGGACCACGAACCCGAGGTCCGGCTTGTCGAAGCCCATGCCGAGCGCGGAGGTGGCCACCAGGGCCTTGACCCGGTTCTCCTTGAGCGCGGTCTCGAGGTCCTCGCGCTCGCCCTGGTCCGTGCGCCCGGTGTAGGCCCGCACCGGCAGGCCGGCGTCGGAGAGCGCCTGGGCGGTGTCCTCGGCGGCCCCGACCGTGAGCGCGTAGATGATCCCGCTGCCCGGCAGGGACTCCACGTGCTCGAGCAGCCAGGCGAGCCGCGCCGTGGCCGAGGGCAGGTCCAGGACGCCCAGCCGCAGGGACGCCCGGGAGAGCGGGCCCCGGAGGGTGAAGACCTCCCCCGTGCTGGTGCCGCCCGGGCGCACGCCCAGCTGCTCCTCGACGTCGGCGACCACCCGCTCGTTCGCGGTGGCGGTGGTGGCCAGGACGGGGACCTGCTCGGGCAGCCGCGCGATCAGGTCGCGGATGCGCCGGTAGTCGGGGCGGAAGTCGTGGCCCCAGTCGGAGATGCAGTGCGCCTCGTCCACCACGAGCAGTCCGAGCCGGGCCACCAGCTGCGGCAGCTGCTGCTCCCGGAACACGGGGTTGTTCAGCCGCTCCGGGGAGACCAGCAGGACGTCGAGCTCGTCGGCCTGCAGCTGGGCGGCGATCTGCCCCCACTCGGTGGCGTTGGCGGAGTTGATCGCGGCCGCGCGCACCCCCGCGCGGGCCGCGGCGGCGACCTGGTCCCGCATCAGGGCCAGCAGCGGGGAGACGATCAGGGTCGGGCCCCGGCCCCGCGCGCGCAGCAGCAGGGCGGAGAGGAAGTAGACCGCGGACTTGCCCCACCCGGTGCGCTGCACCACGAGGGCCCGCCGGCCGTGCCCCACGAGGGCCTCGATCGCCTCGAACTGGCCGGGATGGAAGCCGGCGTCCGCGCGGTCGGTGAGCGCGCGCAGCAGCCCGAGCGCGTCCTCGTGCAGGGCGGGATCCTGCACGGTGTCGTGGGCGGTCTGGGAGGCCGAGGAAGTCGTCATGGCCCCCAGTCTTCCAGGGTCCACCGACGCCGTTCCGCCGCGGAGGCCGGCCGTGCGGTGCGGCGCGGCACCGGCCGGGCCCGGACAGAGCGATGCGCCCGCTGCCCCATCCGTCGGAACGGATGGCCCCCGCAACGGGCGCATCGACCGGCCTGACGGCCGGTGGCGAGCAGAGACTCGCCTGTCGGGAGTACCGCCCCCCAGCGGTGCTCCCATGTCGGTTCACCCCCCGATGAACCGGTTGCACCGGCACCCCCCGATGCCTGCGTGCACGCAGCCCATCCCCCGATGAACCGCTGTCGATCCGCCCCCCGGCGGACCAGTTGGTTCGGCCCTGTCGGGTGAACCAATTGCCTCCATGGTGGCAGGGTTTCCAGGACCTGTCACGGCCGCCGGAGTCACATTCAAAATGGTGGACATCGACTTTTATTCATGTATTTGCGCTGACCACACCGGCATTGCGGCGGTTCCCGGAGGCACGCGACATTTATTTGCGCCTGCAAGCGTGGCACGAAGTGGGGACAGCTCGCGCGCGGGATGTCCCCCGTTGGGCGCACGCGCCGGGCCCCGGATGACGCCACATTGCGCACCCGGCGGCCGGCCGGGGCGTCCGCTCAGCCGCGCAGGCCCGGGAAGTCCGCCTCGGTGTACTCGACCCCGAGCCCGTCGGCGGGGGGTCCCGCGTCCGCCCCGGTGCGGTCCGCCGCCTGCTCGCGCTCGCGCAGCACCACGCGGCGGATCTTGCCGGAGATCGTCTTCGGCAGGTCGGTGAACTCGACCTTGCGCACCCGCTTGTAGGGGGCGAGGTTCTCCCGCGCGAAGCGCAGGATCTCGCCTGCGAGCTCCCGGGTGGGCTCGGTCCCGGCGGCGAGCACCAGGTAGGCCTTCGGCACGGCGTGCCGGACGGGGTCCGGGGCCGGGACCACGGCCGCCTCGGCGACCGCGGGGTGCTCGATGAGCACCGACTCGAGCTCGAACGGGGAGATCCGGTAGTCGGAGGCCTTGAAGACGTCGTCCGTGCGTCCCACGTACGTGTAGACGCCGTGCTCGTCCCGGCGGGCGATGTCCCGGGTGTGGTACCAGCCGTCCTGGACCACCTCGGCGGTGCGCTCGGGCTCGTCGATGTAGCCGGCCATGATGCCGGGCGGATCGTCGTCCACCTTGAGGCAGATCTCGCCCTCCTCGGCGGGCGCGCCCGTCTGGGGGTCGAAGAGCTCGACGACGAAGCCCGGCAGCGGCCTGCCCATGGCACCCGGGACGACCGGCTGGCCCGGGGTGTTGGCGATCTGCAGCGTGGTCTCGGTCTGCCCGTAGCCGTCCCGGATGGTCACGCCCCACGCGTCCTGGACCCGGCGGATGACCTCGGGGTTGAGGGGTTCGCCGGCGGAGACGGCGGACGTGGGCGGGTCCTGGACGCGGTGCAGGTCGGCCTGGATGAGCATCCGCCACACGGTGGGCGGGGCGCAGAAGCTGGTGACCCCGGCACGGCCCATCTGCTCCATCAGGCCCACCGCGTCGAAGCGCTCCTGGTTGTGGATGAACACCGTGGCCTCCGCGATCCACGGTGCGAAGAAGTTCGACCACGAGTGCTTGCCCCATCCCGGGGAGGCGATGTTCAGGTGGACGTCCCCCGGGCGCAGGCCCATCCAGTAGACGGTGGAGAGGTGGCCGAAGGAGTACGAGTAGTGGGTGTGCTCCACGAGCTTGGCCTGGGACGTGGTCCCCGAGGTGAAGTACAGCAGCAGGGGGTCCCGCGAGCGCGTGACCCCCTCCGGGACGAACGAGGCGTCCGCGTCGGCGGAGTCGGCGTAGGAGTGCACGGACCGGCCGGGCAGCTGCTCGCGGACCGCCGCGACCTCCTCGGCGCCGCCCACCACGACGAGCCCGTAGTCCCCGTCCACCTCGACGAACTTGGGTGCGTTGGCGGCGTCCGTGACGACCCAGGAGACCCTGCCCCGCCGCACCCGGTCCAGCAGGTCGGCGGGCGGCATCATGACGGCGGTCGGGATCAGCGGCGCCCCCAGCTTCATGCCCGCGAGCTGGGTCTCCCACAGCTCGAGCTGGTTGCCCAGCATCAGCAGGATCCGGTCGCCGCGCCGGACCCCGAGGCCGCGCAGCCAGGTGGCGGTGCGGGAGGACGACTCGGCCAGCTGCGCGAAGGTCCGCCGGAGCTCCGTGCCGTCGGCGTCCACGATCCACAGCGCGTCGCGGGCCCCCCGCCCGGGGTCGCGGGCCACGTGGTCGAACCAGTCCAGGGCGTAGTTGAAGTGCTCCATCCGCGGCCAGCGGAACTCCTCACGGGCCCGGTCGTAGTCCTCGCGCAGCTCCAGGACACGGTCCCGGACCGCCTCGTACTGCGCGGAGACACCGGGGGCGGCGTCGGACATCGCACTCGTGGGAACCGGCTCGACCATCGGGGACCTCTTTCTGACGCTGCGGGCCGGGCGGGCTCGTCCGGCCGGCCTTCCCGAGCAGTCTAGCGGCGGGCCTTCCGGGCACCCTCTGCGAGGATGGTGCCCGGACCCGCCGTCCTGTGAGGAGACCCCGCCCCGCCATGCCCTCCCGAGTCCCCGAAGCCGCCGTGCGCGCCGGCGCCCGCGAATGGGCGGCCCTCGTGGTCCTGATGCTGCCGGTGCTGCTGATCTCCGTGGACAACACGGTGCTGAACTTCGCGCTGCCGGAGATCTCCCGGGAGCTGCGTCCCACCGGCACGCAGCTGCTGTGGACGGTGGACGCCTATCCGCTGGTGCTGGCCGGCCTGCTCGTGCCGATGGGGTCGCTCGGGGACCGGGTGGGGCGCCGCCGGCTGCTGCTCGTGGGCAGCACCGGGTTCGCGGCCGTGTCCGCGCTGGCCGCGTTCGCGCCCACCGGTGCCGCGCTCGTGGCGGCCCGGGCGCTGCTGGGACTCTTCGGGTCCATGCTCATGCCCGCCACGCTGTCCCTGCTGCGCAACATCTTCCACGACCCCACGCAGCGGCGCACCGCCATCGCGGTCTGGGCCACGGGCTTCTCGGCGGGCGGGGCCCTGGGGCCCGTGGTGGGCGGTCTCCTGCTGCAGCACTTCTGGTGGGGCTCCGTGTTCCTCCTCGCGGTGCCGGTGCTGCTGCCCCTGCTGGTCCTGGCCCCGCTGCTGGTGCCGGAGTCCCGCAACCCGGCGCCGGGACCGGTGGACGTGCCCAGCGCGGCGCTGATCATGACGGCGATGGTCGCGCTCGTCTACGGGATCAAGGACCTCGGCTCGCACGGTCCCACCCCCGTCGTGGCGGGGGCAGGCCTCCTGGCCGCCGCCGCCGGGACCCTGTTCGTGCGCCGCCAGCTGCGGCAGCCGGTGCCGATGCTGGACCTGCGGCTGTTCCGGCACGCTCCGTTCACGGGCGGGCTGCTCAACAACCTGGTGGCCTCGACCACCTTCATCGGCTTCCTCTTCTTCGTCTCCCAGTACCTGCAGCTCGTGGAGGGCATGCCGCCCCTGCGGGCGGGCCTGGCCCTGCTGCCGGGGGCCGCGGTCACGATCGTCTCGGGGCTGCTGGTGGTGCACGTGGTGGGCTTCGTGCCCCCGGCGCTCGTGCTCGGGGGCGGGCTGCTCGTGATGGCCTCCGGCTTCCTGCTGGTGACGGTCGGGGACCTCTCCGGCGGAGCGGTGCTCGTCGCCGCCCTCGTCGTCATCGGCCTGGGCTCGGGGGCGGCCCAGACGATCGCGGGCGACCTGATCCTCACCGAGGTCGCCCCGGAGCAGGCCGGCGCGGCCTCGGCGATCTCCGAGACCGCCTACGAGCTGGGCGCGGG
>JAPSHS010000296.1 GCA_031179495.1 Kocuria sp.
GACGTCGACATCCTGTGCCTGCAGGAGGTCCGGGCGCCGGACAGGATCGTCCGGGAGCTGCTCGACGAGCAGGCCTGGGACGTCCACCACGCCGAGGCGGCGGACAAGGGCCGGGCCGGGGTGGCGGTCGCCACCCGGAGGGACGCCCGCGGCGGGTCGCTGCTGCCGGTCGCCCGGCGGGACTCCATCGGCCACGAGCACTTCGAGACCTCCGGGCGGTGGGTCGAGACCGACCACGCCCTCGCCGGCGGCGGCACGCTCACCGTGGTCTCGGCCTACGTGCACTCGGGCGAGGTCGGCACCACCCGCCAGGACGACAAGTACCGGTTCCTCGACGTCATGTCCGAACGGCTGCCCGAGCTCGCCCGCACCCGGGAGCACGTGCTCGTGGTCGGCGACCTCAACGTGGGGCACACCGAGCTCGACATCAAGAACTGGAGGGGCAACGTCAAGAACGCCGGCTTCCTGCCCGAGGAGCGCGCCTACTTCGACCGCTTCTTCGGGGAGCACGGCTACCGGGACGTCGCCCGGCAGCTGGCAGGTCCCGTCCCCGGTCCGTACACGTGGTGGTCCTACCGCGGCAAGGCCTTCGACACGGACGCCGGCTGGCGGATCGACTACCACTTGGCGACCCCGGGACTGGCGGCCACGGCCGTCACCGCCGTCGTCGACCGGGCCCCCAGCTACGACACCCGCTTCTCCGACCACGCGCCCGTGGTGGTCGACTACCAGCTCTGACCCGCTCCGCTCCCGCGCCCGCCCGGCGCACCCGACCGAAGGACCCCCCACCGTGACCGCTGCACCCGCACCGTTCGACGTCCCCACCGCCTCCGGCAAACCCCGCGTCGTCTCGGGGGTGCAGCCGTCCGCGGACTCCTTGCACCTGGGCAACTACGTGGGCGCCGTGCGCAACTGGGTGGACATGCAGGACGACAACGAGTGCGTGTTCTTCGTCGCGGACCTGCACGCGGTCACCACCGAGCAGGACCCCGCCACCCTGGCCCAGCGGACCCGGGTCACCGCCGCCCAGTACATCGCGGCGGGCATCGACCCGGAGCGCTCGACCCTCCTCGTGCAGTCCCACGTGCCGGAGCACGCCCAGCTGGCGTGGGCGCTGAACTGCATCACCGGTTTCGGCGAGGCCTCCCGGATGACGCAGTTCAAGGACAAGTCCGCCAAGCAGGGCGCGGACAACGCGACCGTCGGCCTGTTCGCCTACCCCGTGCTGATGGCGGCGGACATCCTGATCTACCAGGCGCACCAGGTCCCGGTCGGCGAGGACCAGCGCCAGCACCTCGAGCTGACCCGCAACCTCGCCCAGCGCTTCAACTCCCGGTTCGGGGACACGTTCGTGGTCCCGGACGCCAAGATCCTCGCCGAGTCGGCCAAGGTCTACGACCTGCAGCACCCCACGGCCAAGATGTCCAAGTCCGCGGCCGCCGAGAACGGCCTCGTCCGTCTCCTGGACCCGGCCCGGAAGAACGCGAAGAAGATCAAATCCGCCGTCACCGACGACGGCACCGAGATCCGCTTCGACCGCGAGGCCAAGCCGGGGATCTCCAACCTGCTCACCATCTACTCGGCGCTCACGGGCCGGCCGGTGGACGACGTCGTCGCGGAGTACGAGGGGAGGATGTACGGCCACCTCAAGGTCGGCCTGGCGGAGGTCGTCACCGAGACCCTCGAGCCCATCCAGGCCCGTGCGCACGAGCTGCTGGACGACCCCGCGGAGCTCGACCGCCTCCTGGCCCGGGGCGCCGAGAAGGGCCGGGAGATCACCGTCCGGACCCTGGCCGGCGTCTACGAGCGGATGGGGTTCCTGGGGCGGCCCGGAGGGCTGGGCTAGGCTGGGTCCCGTCCTGTGAGGAGTTGACGTGACCCGTACGCACCAGTCTCCGACCATCCGCCCCGGCCAGGTGTACGCGGGCGTGGTCATCGAGCTGCCCGAGCCCGTGGGGCGGGAGCTGCAGGACTGGCGCGCGTCCTTCGGGGACCCCGCCTCCTACGCCGTGCCGGCGCACATCACCCTGATGATCGCCCCCCAGGCGGCGTGCTGGGACGAGGTCGTCGAGCGGGTGCGCTCCGTGGCCCGGGACTGGCGCCCGTTCCGCGTGGAGATCAACGGCACCGGCACGTTCCGCCCCGTCAGCCCCGTGGTCTACCTGCGCATCCACGAGGGCGAGGAGCAGTGCCGGGCGCTGCACGAGGCCCTGCACGAGGAGCAGCTCGTCTCCGCGTCCCCCTTCGAGTTCCACCCGCACGTGACGATCGCCCAGGCGGTGGGGGAGGAGGACCTGGACCGGGCCCAGGAGATGCTGCGCACCTACCGCGCCGGGTTCCTCGTGGACCGGATCGGCCTCTACGAGCTCGACGG
>JAPSHS010000057.1 GCA_031179495.1 Kocuria sp.
TCGGCCCACTTGGAGCCGTAGAGCAGGCCCAGGTCGACGATGTTGACGCCGAGCTCGGGGTCGATGACGTTCTTGAGCGCCTCCTCGACCTCCTCCGCGGAGATCTGGCCCGCAGGGGCCTCGGAGCCGTCGACGGGGGTCTCGGCAGGGGTTTCGGCCATCGCTGGCCTCCTTTCGGAGCTGTTCGGCACGGAGCTTACTTGGCCGCGGCCAGGTAGCGGTCGTAGCCCTCGTTCTCGAGCCGGTCGGCGAGCTCGGGACCGCCCTCGTCGACGACGCGGCCGTCGTGGAAGACGTGCACGAACTGCGGCTTGATGTAGCGCAGGATGCGGGTGTAGTGGGTGATGAGCATGACGCCCATGTCGTTCGTCTCGAGGGCGCGGTTGACGCCCTCGGAGACGACCTTGAGCGCGTCCACGTCGAGGCCGGAGTCGGTCTCGTCCAGCAGGGCGACCTTCGGCTTGAGCAGCTCGAGCTGGAGGATCTCGTGGCGCTTCTTCTCGCCGCCGGAGAAGCCCTCGTTGACGTTGCGCTGGATCATGTCGGGGCTGATCTTCAGCTGCTCCATGGCGGCCTTGACGTCCTTGGTCCACGTGCGCAGGGAGGGGGCCTCGCCGTCGATCGCGGTCTTCGCGGTGCGCAGGAAGTTGGAGGTCGTCACGCCGGGGATCTCCACGGGGTACTGCATGGCCAGGAAGAGGCCGGCGCGGGCGCGCTCGTCCACGGACATCTCCAGGACGTTCTCGCCGTCCAGGAGGACCTCGCCGGAGTCGACGACGTACTTGGGGTGGCCGGCGATGGTGGAGGCCAGGGTGGACTTGCCGGAGCCGTTGGGGCCCATGATCGCGTGCACCTCACCGGAGGAGATGGTCAGGTTCACGCCCTTGAGGATCTGCTTGGTGGTCTCGTCGTCGAGCACGACGGACGCGTGCAGGTCCTTGATCTCGAGAGTTGCCATGGATGGTTCTCCTGTGGGTCGAAAAAGTGTGGGGAAAGGGCTCAGTAGTTCGCGGCGGCGAGCTCGTCCTGGACGGACCCGCGCAGCCGCTCCTCGATGTCCGGGACACCGATCTGCTGGATGATCTCGAACAGGAAGCCGCGGACCACGAGCCGGCGCGCCTCGTCCTCGGGGATGCCCCGGGACATGAGGTAGTACAGGTGCTCGTCGTCCAGCTGCCCGGTGGTGGAGGCGTGGCCGGCGCCGGCGATGAGGCCGGTCTCGATCTCGAGGTTCGGCACGGAGTCCATCCGCGGGCCGTCGCCCAGGATCAGGTTCCGGTTGAGCTCGTAGGTGTCGGTGCCCTCCGCGGTGGCGCGGATCAGGACGTCGCCGATCCACACGCCGTGCGCGTTCTCGCCCTGCAGCGCGGACTTGTAGGTCACGCGCGAGGTGCAGTTCGGCTGGGAGTGGTCCACGAACAGCCGGGACTCCAGGTGCTGGCCGGCGTCCACGAAGGTCAGCCCGTACATCTCGACGGACCCGCCGGGGGCGTCGAAGCGGGTGGACGGGGTCACGCGCACCAGGTCGCCGCCGAGGGAGACGAGCACGTGCTTGAACGAGGCCGACCGGCCCAGGCGCGCCTGCTGTGAGGAGGCGTGCACGGCGTCGTCGTCCCACTCCTGCAGGGTCACGACGGTGAGGTTGGCCGAGTCGGCCACGCGGAACTCGACGTTCTGCGAGAGCACCGCGGTGCCGTGGTGGCGCAGCACCACGAGCGCCTTGGAGAAGGGCTGCGCGTCGATCACGAGGTGCTGGGCCGCCGGGGTGGCGTCCGAGCCGTGGATGTCGACGAGGACGGGCGCGGCGATCTCCGCCTCCTGCGGCACCGTGAGCACGGTGGCCTCGGTGACGCTGTTCCACGCGTTGGCGGAGACCCGGTCCTCGGGGATGCCGGCGCTGCCGATCCGGGCGTCGTCGGGGCCGACGGTCTCCACGCGCACGGCGTCGGAGTCCACGGTGACCGCGGGCGCCGGGCCGGTCAGGGCGTCGGCGTGCAGGCCCCGGAGACGCTTGAGGGGGGTGAACCGGAAGTCCTCCTCCTTGCCCGTGAGCTTCGGGAAGTCGGCGACGTCGTAGGACGTGCGCCGCCCGGCGCGGGAGGAGTCCGGGCCCTCGGCGCTGCCGCCGCGGGCGGACTCCCGCACGAGGGTGTCGTTCTCCACCTTGTCGCGGGCGAGCCGCTCGCCCTCCTGGTCCATCCCCGGGATGGCGACGCGCCCGTCCCCGGTGGGGACCCCGTCGACCTTCTCGCCCAGGTTGCCGTAGACGTCCTTGGCCGTGTCGACGGCCTTCTCGGCCACCGCGGTGGCGGCGGAGGCGGCGGCCTCCGCCGCGTTGCGAATCGTTTCGTTCAGTTTGGACATGTCAGCCAACGGATCCTTCCATCTGCAGTTCGATGAGGCGGTTGAGTTCGAGCGCGTACTCCATGGGGAGCTCACGGGCGATCGGCTCCACGAAGCCGCGCACGATCATCGCCATGGCCTCGTCCTCGGCCATGCCTCGCTGCATGAGGTAGAACAGCTGCTCCTCGGAGACCCGCGAGACGGTCGCCTCGTGGCCCATGCTCACGTCGTCCTCGCGGATGTCGACGTAGGGGTAGGTGTCCGAGCGGGAGATCGTGTCGACCAGCAGGGCGTCGCAGACCACGCTGGACTTCGAGCCGTGGGCGCCCTCGCGGACCTGCACGAGGCCGCGGTAGGCGGCGCGGCCGCCGTTGCGGGCCACGGACTTGGACACGATCGACGACGACGTGTTCGGCGCGATGTGCACCATCTTCGACCCGGTGTCCTGGTGCTGGCCCTCGCCGGCGAAGGCGATCGAGAGGGTCTCGCCGCGGGCGTGCTCGCCGGTCATGTAGACCGCCGGGTACTTCTGGGTGACCTTCGAGCCGATGTTGCCGTCGATCCACTCCATGGTGGCGCCCTCGTGGGCGATCGCGCGCTTGGTCACGAGGTTGTACACGTTGTTCGACCAGTTCTGGATGGTCGTGTAGCGCACCCGGGCGTTCTTCTTGACGATGATCTCCACCACGGCGGAGTGCAGCGAGTCGGTCTTGTAGATCGGCGCGGTGCAGCCCTCGATGTAGTGGACGTAGGAGTCCTCGTCCGCGATGATCAGCGTCCGCTCGAACTGGCCCATGTTCTCGGTGTTGATGCGGAAGTAGGCCTGCAGCGGGATCTCGACGTGCACGCCCTTGGGGACGTAGACGAAGGAGCCGCCGGACCACACGGCCGTGTTCAGCGACGCGAACTTGTTGTCCCCCACGGGGATGACCGTGCCGAAGTACTCGGCGAAGATCTCGGGGTGCTCCTTGAGCGCGGTGTCGGTGTCCAGGAAGATGACGCCCTGCTCCTCCAGGTCCTCGCGGATCTGGTGGTAGACGACCTCGGACTCGTACTGGGCCGCGACGCCGGAGACGAGCCGTCCGCGCTCGGCCTCGGGGATGCCGAGCTTCTCGTACGTGTTGCGGATGTCCTCGGGCAGGTCCTCCCAGGTGGCGGCCTGCTTCTCCGTGGAGCGCACGAAGTACTTGATGTTGTCGAAGTGGATGCCCGACAGGTCCGCGCCCCACGTGGGCATGGGCTTGCGGTCGAAGAACTTCAGGCCCTTCAGCCGCAGGTCGGTCATCCACTGCGGCTCGCTCTTCTTCGCGGAGATGTCGCGGACGACGTCCTCGTCGACACCGCGGCGTGCGGAGGCGCCGGCGACGTCGGAGTCGGCCCAGCCGTACTCGTAGGTGCCGATGCCCTCGAGCTCCGGGTTCTTCTCCAGGATGTCGGAGATGACAGTGTCGTTGCCGCTGGCGATCTGTTCAGTCATGACGGCCTTCCTCTGTTGTCTGGTCTGTGGTGTGGTCCGTGGAAGCGGGGGCCGCGGCGGGTCCCGGCCGCGCGAGGGGCACGTGCGTGGTGCACACGTGCGCGCCGGCGGCCTGCGTGGAGAGCCGTCGGACGTCGGTGCCGAGCAGGCGGGCGATGAGCTCGGTCTCCAGCTCGCAGAACTGCGGGTAGCGGGCGGCCAGGTCCCGGACGGGGCAGTGGCCCTGGCACAGCTGCGCGGAGACGATGGTGCGCCGGTCCCCGCGGCCGACGGCCACCTCGTTCGTGGAGGCCGCGAAGCCGTCCTGGCTCAGGAGCCGCACGAGCACCGGGAGCCGGTCGGCGACCTCGGGGCCCGCGGCCTCGACCTCGGGGCGGTAGGAGGCCTCGAGCCGGTCCACGCGCTCCTGGATGAACGCGCGCACGGCGTCGGGCCCGGCGACCCGCCGGATGGTCTCGAGGGCGTCGGTCGCGATCTCGAGGTAGTCGTCGCCGAGCTTGGCGTGCCCCTCGGGGGCGACGACGTAGCGGCGGGCCGGGCGCCCGGCGCCGCCGGTGCGGCGGCGGACCATCGTGACCTCGACGAAGTGCTGCTGCTCGAGGGCGTCGAGGTGGCGGCGCACGGCGGCCGGGGTGAGCTCGAGCATCTCGCCGAGATCGGCCGCCGAGACCGGCCCGTGCTCGAGGACCGCCCCGAGCACGCGCGAGCGGGTGTTCTCCTCCTGCTCGGTCCGCGGCCCGCCCGCGGAGCGGGACCTGCTCCGGACGTCCGTGGTCTGAGTCATGGATGAACCGTGCGCTTCCTGGTCGGAGGTGGGGAAGGTGGTGTCGTGGCCCCTGGGGAACCCACTGAATACACAACCGAAGTATGTCCTTATTCATTCCGGTGCGGCCAGTAAGTTGACCCTTACCGGGGCGCTCGACCGAAAATCGCGACTTACTCATAATAACCCGCCCGTGCGGCCGGGCCAAGGGACCCGGGCCCCGGCGCGCCCCACTACACTGGTCCGGTGCCCGTCCAGAGTCCCCCCGCGTCCTCGCCCGCGCTGGCGATCGAGCGCCTCGTCAAGCAGTTCCCCGTCCGCCGGCGGCGCCGCGGCCCGGACCGGACGGCCGACGCGGTGCAGGCCGTCGACGGACTGTCCCTGACCGCCCGGCACGGCGAGATCACGGCGCTGCTCGGGCCCAACGGCGCGGGCAAGACCACCACCCTGGAGTGCGCCCAGGGCCTGCAGCGGCCCTCTGCGGGCACCGTCCGGCTGCTGGGGCGGGACCCGTGGCGGGCGGACCCGGACCTGCGCGCGCGGGTGGGCGTCATGCTCCAGGACGGCGGGCTGCCGCAGGCCGTGCGCCCCCTCGAGCTGCTGCGTCACGTGGCGTCCCTCTACCGCAGTCCCCGGGACATGGGCGAGCTCGTGGAGCGGCTGGGCATCAACAGCTTCGACCGCACGGTGGTCCGCCGCCTCTCCGGCGGCCAGCGCCAGCGCGTCGCCCTGGCGGCAGCACTCGCGGGCAGCCCCGAGGTCCTGTTCCTGGACGAGCCCTCGGCCGGGATGGACCCGCAGTCCCGCAACATCGTCTTCGACCTCGTCCAGCAGCTGCGCCGCGAGGGCGTGTGCATCATCCTGACCACGCACCTGCTCGACGACGCCCAGCGCCTGGCCGACCAGGTCTACATCGTGGACCACGGCCGGGTCATGGCCCAGGGCTCCGTGGCCGAGCTGGTGGCCCCGGGCGCGGACGCCCCGGCCGTGCTGGCCCTGACCCTGGCACCCGAGCAGCTCGACGCGGGCCCGTTCCCGTGGGAGGGCCCCGGCTTCGAGGACGTCCGGGCGAGCCGCTCCGGGCGCACGGTGACGCTGACCGGCCCGCTGACCCCCGCGCTGCTCGAGGCCGTGACCCGCTGGTTCACGGCCACCGGGACCCTGCCCGAGTCCCTGTCGCTCCAGCCCCGAACCCTCGAGGACGTCTTCCTCGACATCTCCGGACGGGAGATCCGATGACCGCACCCGCCCAGCCCCGCGCCACGCCCCCGCGCTCGGACCCCGCCCCCCTGGCCCGGCGGGTCGCCGCGCAGGCCCGCTACGAGGCGCTGACGATGCTGCGCAACGGCGAGCAGCTGCTGCTGCTCGTGATCCTCCCGCTCATGGCGCTCGTGGCCCTGACCCTCACCGACCTGCTCGACGCCAGCGTGCCCGCCGGCGCCTCCCGCGTGGACGTCGCGGTGCCGGGGGTGCTCGCGCTGTGCGTGCTCTCCAACGCGTTCTCCGGCCAGGGCATCCAGACCGGCTTCGACCGCCGCTACGGCGTGCTCCGCTTCCTGTCCACCACTCCCCTGGGCCGCGGCGGGCTGATCGCCGGCAAGCTGCTGGCGATCGTGGCGGTGCTCGCGGTGCAGTACGTGCTGGTGGCCGCCCTCGGCGCGGCCCTGGGCTGGCGCCCGGACCCGGCGGCGGTGCTCGTCTCCGTGCCCGTGCTGCTGCTCGGGGCCGCGGCGTTCACGGGGCTGGGCCTGCTGCTGGCCGGGACCGTGCGCGCCGAGGCCACCCTGGCCGTGACCAACCTCGTCTGGGTGCTCCTCGCGGCGGTCGGCGGGACCCTCTTCCCGTCCCGCACGCTTCCGGAGTCGCTGGCGTGGCTGGTGGACCTGCTGCCCTCCGGCGCCCTGGGGTCCGCCCTGCGCGAGACCTTCCTCACGGGCGCGCCCTCCCTGCTGCCGGTGCTCGTGCTCGCCGTCTGGGCCTCCGCCGCGTGGGCGGGCGCGGTGCGCTGGTTCCGCTGGAGCTGACGCCCCGCCCGGCAGGGACGCCCGGTCCGGCGGCGGGAGCGGGACACCGGGGACGCGGATAAACTGGGCCCGGAACTCCCACGCACCGACACCCTCCGGAAGTGAAGCCATGACCCGCGCCAGCGACCCCACCGACGCCGACGTCCGAGGGGACGGCAGCTTCCTGCTGCCGACCCGGATCACCCCGTGGGTGCGGTGGATGGCCGTGGCCTCCCTGCTCGCCAACTCCCTGCTCATCCTCACCGGCGGGCTCGTGCGGCTGACCGGCTCCGGCCTGGGCTGCCCCACCTGGCCGAGGTGCACGGACGCGTCCTGGACGAACACCCCCGAGATGGGCATGCACGGGGTGATCGAGTTCGGCAACCGCCTGCTGACGTTCGTGCTGGCGCTCGTGGCGGTCCTGACCTTCCTGGCCGTGCTCCGGCTGCGGCACCGGCACCGCGACCTGATGCTCATCGCACTGACGCTCGGGCTCGCCATCCCGCTGCAGGCCGTGGTCGGCGGGATCGTGGTCCACACCGGCCTGAACCCGTGGCTGGTGGGCGTCCACTACCTGATCTCCAGCGGGATGATCGCCCTGTCCACCGTCCTGGTCAACCGGACCCGGCGGCGCTCCCTGCCGGCCGTGCGGGACGCCGAGCGCCCGGGCCAGGCCCTCGCCCAGCGGCGCCTGCTCCGCGCCCTGGTGGTGGCCGTGGGCGTGCTCACCGCACTGGTCCTCTACCTCGGCACCCTGGTCACCGGCACCGGCCCGCACGCCGGGGACGACTCCAGCGCCCGGCACGCCTTCGACGCCTACCTCATCACCCGGGCCCACGCGGTGCCGGTGTACCTGCTCGTCGGCACCGTGCTCTCGGGCCTGGTGCTCGCCCGCCGGCGGCGCTGGCCCGTACCCGTGGCCTCGGCGCTGCACGCCATGCTCGCCGTGCTGGTCCTGCAGGCGCTGATCGGCTACTACCAGTACTTCAACGGCCTGCCGGTCGTGGCCGTGGCCCTGCACCTGGTCGGCTCCGCCGCGCTGGTCTGGGCCGCCGCGCGGACCGTCGAGAAGGGCTTCGAGGTCACCCGCGCCCCCGGCGTGGTCGTGCGCGCCGCCGGCGACCCGCAGGCCGCCGGAGCCCCCGCGCGCGGCTGAACGCGCTCAGCAGCGCTCGTCGGGGGCCTCGTCGAGCAGTTCCTCCACCGCCCGGGCCAGCCGCTGCCGGCTCGCCGAGGGGATCGGCAGCAGCGGCCGCCGCGGCGGGGCCGTGCTCACGCCGCACACCTCCGCGAGGGCGTAGAGGGAGCTGAGCGGGCGCTCCTGGCGCAGGATCTCCATCAGCGGGGCCAGGGCGGCCCGCCACGTGCGCACGGCCCGCTCGTCGCCCTCGGCGACCGCGGCGCGGAACGCGCTGTACTGGCGCGGGAGCACCGCCGCGATCCCGGAGTGCCACCCCGCCGCGTCCGGCGCGGCCTCGTGCAGCAGCCGCTCCCCGCTGACCCCGTGGGCCGTCCCGGGCGCGGCCAGCTCGGCGAAGCGGGTGCGGCGCCCGGCGTACTCCGCCGACGAGCCGGCGGTGTCCTTGAAGGCGTTCACGTTCTCCAGCCAGGACAGCTCGGCGGCGAGCTGCACCGGGTACGTGAACCCCGTCGTCGTCGGGTTGTTGTAGATGCACAGCGGCAGGGACACGGCCGCGGAGACGGTCTCCACCTGGTCCGCGATCTCCTCGGAGACCAGCGGGATGTAGGACAGCGGATTGAGCACGAGCCCGTCCGCGCCGCCGTTCTCGGCGGCGTAGGCCATCTCGAGCACCTCGCGGGTGGTCATGGCCGAGATCCCCGCCCCGACCGGGACGCCCGAGCCGCGCGCGGCCTCCACGGCGACGCGCACGACCTCGGCCCGCTCCGCGCCGGAGAGGTAGGCGAAGCTCCCCGAGCTGCCCAGGACCACCACGGCGTCCACGCCGGATCGGGCCAGCCGCCCGACGTAGCGCTCGAGGGACTCCAGGTCCAGCCGGCCGCCCTGCCGGAACGGGGTGATGGGGTAGGCGACGAGCCCGGTGAAGGTCATGCTGAGCATGCGACCATCCTAGGACCGGCGGGTGCGCCGCCCGGTCCGCGGCGCCGCCGGGGCCCGCGCGGGCCTCAGAGGACGGGCCCGCCCACGAACGGGTCCACGGCCAGGGCGAGGAAGACGAAGGTGATGTAGGCGATCGAGCCGTGGAAGACGTACATCGCCTGCTTGTCCGTCGGGCGACCGGCCACCGCGAGGGCGTGCAGCTTGTGGCTGTGCCACACGAACCACCCGCCCGAGGCCAGCGCGGTCACGGCGTACACCCACCCGGCGCCGCCGACCGGCACGAGCAGCAGCGAGCAGACCACCGTGGCCCACGCGTAGAGCACCACCTGGCTGCCCACGGTCCGCGCGCTCGAGACGGCGCCCAGCATGGGCACCCCGGCGCGGGAGTAGTCGTCGGCGTACTTCATGGACAGCGGCCAGTAGTGCGGCGGGGTCCACAGGAAGATGAAGAGGAACAGCACGAGGGCCGGCCAGTCGAGGCCGCCCGTCACCCCGGCCCAGCCGATGAGCACCGGCATGCACCCGGCCACCCCGCCCCAGACGATGTTCTGGGCGGTGCGCCGCTTGAGGACGATCGAGTAGAACACGGCGTACAGGAAGATGGCCACGACGCCGAGGACGCCCGCGAGGACGTTGACGCCCACGGTGAGCCAGACGACGGAGAGCACCGCCACCACCCAGGCGAACACGAGCGCCTCCCGGTCGGTGACCTCGCCGGTGACGAGCGGACGCTTGGCCGTCCGCCGCATCACCCGGTCCTCCTCCCGGTCGATGTAGCAGTTGAACGCCCCGGCGGCGCCCGCCGCGAGCGTGCCGCCCACGAGCGTGTTGAGGATCAGCCAGAAGTCGGGCATGCCCTGCTGGGCGAAGATCATGGTGGGAACGGTCGCCACGAGCAGCAGCTCGATGATCCGCGGCTTCATGAGCGCCACGTAGGCCCGCAGCTTCCGGGAGAACGACATCCGTCCCTCGTGCCGGGAGGCCGCCGCCCCACCCTCGTGCTCGGTGCCGAGGACCGATCGCCCTGCGGTGCCCGACGTCTCGAGTGAGTTCACGAAATCATTGCTCCCGGTTGCGGTGGTGTCCCCCGCTCGGTGGGCGAGGAGGCCCGGAGACGGCGCGTCGTCGACACGGCGACGGTCGGCGCAGCGGCTCGCGGGCGCGGAAGAAGGTCCTATACAGCATAGCGCCTGGCACCGCCCGTTCCCGCCCCGGGGATGTCCGGATCCGGAGGGGCCGCCGCCCGGACCGGTGCCGTCGGTCACGTCCCGGAAATCGGCGTGACCTAAGCTGGACCCAGACCGCCGGTCTGCGACCGGCGTCCGCTGCGGACGGCAGCGGCTCCCAGCAGAAAGGGCTCCGATTTTCGTGACCGATCTCGATGTGAAGCTGACTTGGAACGAGCAGGACCAGCGCGCCGTGGACACGGTGCGGGTGCTGGCCGCGGACGCGGTGGAGAAGGTGGGCAACGGCCACCC
>JAPSHS010000058.1 GCA_031179495.1 Kocuria sp.
GGGAGCCCCTGAACCCGAACGAGGTCTTCAAGCAGGCCGACGACGGGCTCAACGTGCGCGCCCGGATCGAGGAGGTCTACTCCAAGGAGGGCTTCGACTCGATCTCCTCCGAGGACCTGCACGGGCGCTTCCGCTGGTGGGGCCTGTACACCCAGCGCAAGCCGGGCATCGACGGCGGCAAGACGGGCTCCCTGTCGGACGCCGAGATCGAGGACAAGTACTTCATGATGCGCGTCCGGCTCGACGGCGGGGCCCTGACCCGCGAGCAGCTGCGCGTGCTCGGGCAGATCTCGGCGGACTTCGCCCGGGACTCGGCCGACGTCACGGACCGGCAGAACATCCAGTACCACTGGATCCGGGTGGAGGACGTCCCCGAGATCTGGCGGCGGCTCGAGGACGCCGGCCTGGACACGATCGAGGCGTGCGGCGACGTGCCCCGCGTGCTCCTCGGCTCGCCGCTGGCCGGCATCGCCGCGGACGAGATCATCGACCCCACCCCCGTGATCGAGCGGATCAAGGCCACCTACATCGGCAGCCCGGAGTTCTCCAACCTGCCGCGCAAGTACAAGACGGCGATCACCGGCCACCCGTCGCTGGACGTCGTGCACGAGATCAACGACTGCGCCTTCGTCGGTGTGGTCCACCCCGAGCTCGGCCCCGGCTACGACCTGTGGGTCGGCGGCGCCCTGTCCGTGGTCCCGCACCTGGGCAAGCGCCTCGGCGCCTTCGTGACCGAGGAGCAGGCCCCCGAGGTGTGGAAGGGCGTCACGAGCATCTTCCGCGACTACGGCTACCGCCGGCTGCGCAACCGTGCCCGCCTGAAGTTCCTGGTCCAGGACTGGGGACCCGAGAAGTTCCGCCAGGTGCTCCAGGACGAGTACCTCGGCTACGAGCTGGCCGACGGGCCGGCCCCGGAGAAGTCCGCCGTCCCCGGCGACCACGTGGGCGTGCACCGGCAGAAGGACGGCCGCTACTACATCGGCGTGGCGCCCCGCGTGGGCCGCGTCTCGGGCGGGAAGCTCCTGGCCCTCGCCGACGTTATGGAGAAGTACGGCTCGGACCGGCTGCGCACCACCCCGCACCAGAAGCTCGTGGTCCTGGACGTCGAGGAGGCCCACGTCGAGGACGTCGTCGCCGAGCTCGAGGCCCTGGACCTGCAGGCCAGGCCCTCCGCGTTCCGCCGCTCCACGGTGGCGTGCACGGGCATCGAGTACTGCAAGCTGGCGATCGTCGAGACCAAGCAGACGGCCTCGGACACGATCGACGAGCTCGAGCGGCGGCTCGGCGACATCGAGCTGCCCCAGCCGATCTCCCTGCACGTCAACGGCTGCCCCAACTCCTGCGCCCGCATCCAGACCGCGGACATCGGGCTCAAGGGCCAGCTGCTGCCCACGGACGACGGCGGGCAGAAGCCCGGCTACCAGGTCCACCTGGGCGGCGGGCTCACCGACGACATGCGGGCCGAGGCCGAGCTGGGCCGCACCGTCCGTGGACTGAAGGTCTACGCGGACGACCTGGCCGACTACGTGGAACGGCTGGTCCGGCGCTTCATGGACCAGCGTGCCGAGGACGAGACCTTCGCCGAGTGGACCCGCAGGGTCGAGGAGAGTGAACTCGCATGACCACCACCGACACGGGCACCCGCCCTGCGCTGCGCGACGAGCAGCAGCTGCGTGACCTCGCGGCGGCCGGCGCCGCCGCGCTGCACGCCGAGCTGGACGCCGAGGGCCGCGTGCCCGCCGAGGGCGAGGCGTCCACCGAGGAGGCGATCCGCTGGGTCGCCGAGAACTTCGACCTGCGCAACGTCACCGTGGCCTGCTCGATGGCCGACGCCGTGCTGCCGGCCCTCGTGGCCGAGCAGCTGCCCGGCGTGGACGTGCTGTTCCTCGAGACCGGCTACCACTTCCCGGAGACCATCGGCACCCGGGACGCCGTGGCGCACATGCTCGACATCAACGTGGTCGACGCCCTGCCGGAGCTGACCGTCGCCGAGCAGGACGAGAAGCACGGCAAGGACCTCTTCGCCCGCGACCCCGGCCTGTGCTGCGCGATCCGCAAGGTGGCCCCGCTCAAGAAGTCCCTGGAGGGCTACGAGGTGTGGTTCACCGGCGTGCGCCGCGACGAGTCCTGGACCCGCACCAACGCGCCGATGGTCACCTTCGACGAGACGCACAAGCTCGTCAAGGTCAACCCCATGGTGCGCTGGACCCTCGACGAGCTGATCGAGTGGTCGCAGAACCGCGGCCTGCCCACCAACCCGCTGATGGCGGAGGGCTACCTCTCCATCGGCTGCGCCCCCTGCACCCGTCCCACGGCCCCCGGCGAGGACCCCCGCGCGGGCCGCTGGGCCGGCCAGGACAAGGTCGAGTGCGGGATCCACCTGTGAGCCCGCGACCGACCGGCACGACGACGACCGGCAGCCCTGACGGCACGACAGACACGACGACGGAGGAGAACGTGACGGCAATCCCGACCGCCGCGACCCACGACCACGGGCCGGCGGAGGCCGGCGTGCACAGCAGCCTGGACGCGCTCGAGGCCGAGTCCATCCACATCCTGCGCGAGGTCGTGGCCGAGTTCGACCGCCCGGCCATGCTCTTCTCGGGCGGCAAGGACTCGGTGGTCATGCTGCACCTGGCCGCCAAGGCCTTCTGGCCGGGCCGGATCCCCTTCCCCGTGCTGCACGTGGACACCGGGCACAACTTCCCCGAGGTCCTCGACTTCCGGGACCGCACCGTGGAGCGGCTGGGCATCCGCCTGGTCGTGGCCGGCGTGCAGGACTACATCGACGACGGCCGGCTGCTCGAGCGTGCCGACGGCACCCGCAACCCGCTGCAGACCCTCCCGCTGCTGGACGCCATCGCGGCGAACAAGTTCGACGCCGTGTTCGGCGGCGGCCGCCGCGACGAGGACAAGGCCCGCGCCAAGGAGCGGATCCTGTCCCTGCGCGACGAGTTCGGCCAGTGGGACCCCCGCAACCAGCGGCCCGAGCTGTGGAACCTGTACAACGGCCGGCACACGGCCGGCCAGCACGTGCGGGCGTTCCCCATCAGCAACTGGACCGAGCTGGACATCTGGCGCTACATCGAGCGCGAGAACATCGAGCTGCCGCCGATCTACTACGCCCACGAGCGGGACGTCTTCCGCCGGGACGGGATGTGGATGGCCGTGGGCGAGTTCTCCGCACCGGCCCCGACCGAGCCGGTCGAACGGCGCTCGGTGCGCTACCGCACCGTCGGGGACATGTCCTGCACCGGCGCCGTGCTCTCCGACGCGGGGACCGTGGCCGACGTGGTGGCCGAGGTCGCCGTGTCCACGCTGACCGAGCGCGGGGCCACCCGCGCGGACGACAGGATCTCCGAGGCCGCCATGGAGGACCGCAAGAAGGACGGGTACTTCTAGACATGACTTCCCCCAGCACCGTGACCCCGCAGGCCCCCGCCGCCGGGCAGGTCCCCACGATCGACCCCGGCTCGCTGTTCCGCTTCGCGACCGCCGGCTCCGTCGACGACGGCAAGTCCACCCTGGTGGGCCGGCTGCTCCACGACGCCAAGGCGATCCTCGCCGACCAGCTCGAGGCCGTGGGCCGCACCTCGGCCGAGCGCGGCTTCGGCGGCGGGACGGGCCGGCTCGACCTCGCCCTGCTGACCGACGGCCTGCGCGCCGAGCGGGAGCAGGGCATCACGATCGACGTGGCCTACCGCTACTTCGCCACGGACCGACGCTCCTTCATCCTCGCCGACTGCCCCGGCCACGTGCAGTACACCAAGAACACGGTCACGGGCGCCTCGACGGCCGACGCCGTCGTGCTGCTCGTGGACGCCCGGCACGGCGTGGTCGAGCAGACCCGCCGGCACCTGGCCGTGGTCTCGCTGCTGCGCGTCCCGCACGTGGTGATCGCCGTGAACAAGATCGACCTGGTCGACTACGACCAGGAGGTCTTCGACCGGGTCACGGCGGACGCCACCGACGTCGCCACCCGGCTGGGGATCGAGGACGTGCACGTCGTGCCCGTCTCCGCCCTCGAGGGCGACAACGTGGTGGAGACCTCCGAGCGGACCCCCTGGTACACCGGGCGCCCGCTGCTGCGCGTGCTCGAGGAGCTGCCCACGGTCGACGAGTCCGGCCGCGGCACCGCCCGCCCCTTCCGCCTCCCCGTCCAGTACGTCATCCGCCCGCAGGGCGGCACGGCGCCGGGCCTGGACGCCGACGCCCTGCGCGACTACCGCGGCTACGCCGGCCAGATCGCCTCGGGCACCGTCGCGGTCGGGGACGAGGTCGTGGTCCTGCCCGCGGGCCGGCGCACCACGGTCACCGGCATCGACGTGGCCGGCACCGCGCCCGTCCCGGGCGCGCCCCTGCCGGGCGAGCAGCTCACGGAGGCCGCGGCGCCGCTGTCCGTGACCCTGCGGCTGGCCGACGACATCGACATCGCCCGCGGCGACCTCGTCGCGAGCGCCGACGCCGAGCTGCCGGAGCCCACCCGGGACCTGGTCGCCTCGGTGGCCTGGCTCGGCGAGCGGCCCCTGCAGCCCCGCGCCCGCGTGCTCGTCAAGCACGGCGCCGCCACGGTCCAGGCCATGGTCCAGGACCTCGAGGGGCGCCTGGACCTGGAGGAGCTGGTCCTGCGGGACGCCGGGACCCTCGAGCTCAACGACATCGGGCGGGTGCGCCTGCGCCTGGCCTCCCCGCTGCCCGTCGACCCGTACGACCGGCTGCGGCGCACGGGTGCCTTCCTGCTCGTCGACCCCGCCACCGGCAACACGCTCGGCGCCGGGCTCGTCCGGGACGCCTGAGGTGGGTCGGCAGCAGCCGCTGGACCTCGCCACGGTGACGGCCGGCGACGGCGGGCGCCCCGCCGCAGGACGCCGCCGCCCGGGCTGGCCGCTGGTGCTGACCGCGCTCGCGCTCCTGGCCGCCCTGACGGCGGCCGCCACCGCGCTGCGCGCCAACGGGACCCTCGAGACCTGGGAGCAGGCCGGGGTGGAGACCTCCGAGGCGGCCGAGCTGCGGCTGGGCTACTTCGGCAACGTGACCCACGCCCCGGCGCTCGTGGGCGTGGACCGGGGCCTGTTCGCCGACGCGCTCGGGGACACGGAGCTCACCAGCCAGGTCTTCAACGCCGGGCCCACGGCGGTCGAGGCGATGAACGCAGGGTCGGTGGACGCGGCGTTCATCGGCCCGAACCCGGCGATCAACTCCTTCGTCCAGTCCGACGGCAAGTCCCTCGCCGTCGTCGCGGGAGCGGCGTCGGGCGGCGCCCAGTTCGTGGTCACGGACGACGTCGCGGGCGAGGACGACCTCGCAGGCCGCACCTTCGCGACCCCCGACTTCGGCGGCACCCAGGACGTGGCCCTGCGGACCTGGCTCGCCGAGCACGGCTACGAGGTCGACGGCGAGGGGGAGCGGTCCGTCGCCATCACACCCATGCCCAACGGCCAGGCCCTCCAGACCTTCCAGCAGGGCCGGATCGACGGCGCCTGGGTCCCCCAGCCGTGGGCCACCGTGCTCCTGCAGGAGCCGGGCGCCGAGGTGCTCGTCGACGAGCGGGACCTCTGGGAGGGCGGCCGCTATCCGACCACCGTGCTCGTGGTGCGCCGGGACTACCTCGAGCAGCACCCGGAGACGGTGCAGAAGCTCGTGGACGGGCTCGCCAGCTCGGTCGAGTGGCTGCGGGAGCACGAGGACGATCCCGCGACGGTCGCCGGGGTCCTGAACCGGGGCTTCGAGCAGGCCCGCACCCAGACGATGCCGGAGACGACGATCACCGAGGCCCTGCAGAGCGTGGAGTGGACCACCGACCCCATGGTGGAGACCTACCCGCGGCTCCTCGCCCACGCGGTCGCTGCGGGGGCCACCCAGGACGCCTCCCTGGAGGGCCTCGTGGACACCCGCTTCCTGGGACGCTCCGGCGGTCCCGCCCCGGCAGAGGAGGCGGGACCGTGACCGCGATCCGGCTCGACGGCCTGAGCAAGAGCTTCGGCCCGGCGGACGGCCCGGTCCTCGAGAACGTGGACCTGACCGTGGAGCAGGGCCAGTTCGTGGCCCTGCTCGGGGCCTCCGGGTGCGGCAAGTCCACCCTGCTCAACATCGTGGCGGGGCTCGAGGAGCCCACCGGCGGATCCGTGACGGTGCCGTCGGAGGGCGCGGCCCTGATGTTCCAGGACGCGGCCCTGTTCCCCTGGCTGAGCGCCCGGCGCAACGTGGAGCTCGCCCTGGAGCTGCGCGGCGTGCCGCGGGCGGAGCGCCGGGAGCGGGCCGGCGAGCTGCTCCGGCTGGTCCGGCTCGACCACGCCGGGGAGAAGCGCCCGCACGAGCTCTCCGGCGGGATGCGCCAGCGCGTGGCCCTGGCCCGGGCCCTGGCCCAGGACCGGGAGGTGCTGCTCATGGACGAGCCGTTCTCCGCGCTGGACGCCATCACGCGGGACCTGCTGCACGACGAGCTGCTGCGGATCTGGCGGGCCACCGGCCGGACGATCGTGTTCATCACCCACAACGTGGGCGAGGCCGTGCGCCTGGGCCAGCGGGTGCTGCTCATGTCCTCCCGGCCCGGGCGGATCGTCCAGGAGTGGGACACCCGGCCCTGGAAGGACCCGGACGCCTACGGCTTCGAGGGCAACGCCCAGTCCCTGGACGACACCCTCGGGGAGCTCACCCGCACCATCACCGCACGACTTCGGGAGGAGATCAGCCGCCATGCGCGATGACACCGCTGCCCTGCAGGCGTCGCCGGCCGTGCGCGGCGCCCACCCGGCCGAGGACGGCGCCGCGGCGCGCCCGGTCCCCGCGGCGCCGTCCGCTCCGGTCACGGCGCCCGCTGCGACGGCCGGCCCCTCGTCCGCGGAGGCGGAGCTCGCCGGGCTCGACGCCCTGCAGACCGAGCGCACCCGCAGGACGTCCGCCGCGGAGGTGCTGCGCACCAAGGTGGGTCCGCCCGCCGTGGCACTGCTGTTCGTGCTGCTGCTGTGGCAGCTGTTCGTCGCCGTCCTCGACCCCCGCCCCGACGTGGTGCCGGGCCCGTTCGACGTCGCCCGCCAGTTCGGCGCCCTGGTCTCCGACGGCTCGGTCCTCGGAGCGCTGGGCACGAGCCTGTGGCGCGGGATCAGCGGTTTCCTGATCGCCGTGGCCGTGGCCACCCCGCTGGGCCTGCTCGTGGCCCAGTGGCAGGGCCTGCGCAACGCCGTGGGCCCGCTCATCTCCGGGCTGCAGGTGCTGCCGTCCGTGGCGTGGGTGCCCGCCGCGATCATCTGGTTCGGCCTCTCCGACGCCACCGTGTACTTCGTGGTGCTCATGGGCGCCATCCCGTCGATCGTCAACGGGATGCTCGCGGGCGTGGACCAGATCCCGCCCCAGCTGCGCCGGGCCGGGCACGTGCTCGGGGCCTCGGGCTGGACGATGGCGAGCCGGATCGTGCTCCCCGCGGCCCTGCCCGGCTACGTGGCGGGACTCAAGCAGGGCTGGGCGTTCTCGTGGCGCTCCCTCATGGGCGCGGAGCTCATCGCCATCGGCGGCTCCATCGGCTTCGGGCTCGGCTCCCTGCTGGAGCAGGGGCGGACGGTCTCCAACATGGCGGTGGTGATGGTCGCGGTGCTCGCGATCCTCGCCGTCGGCATCCTCGTGGAGCTGCTGTTCTTCAACCCCGTGGAACGCCGCCTGCTGCGCGGGCGGGGGCTGCTCGGCCACCGCTCGTGAGCATCCTCACCCAGGAGATCCTGGGACGACTTCACTAAACTTGGACCCGGTCTACGACGCACGCGGTGCACGCCGTGCGCGCAATCGAAAGGAACCCACGTGGCTGACACCACCACCCGCCCCCTGCGCGTCGCCATCATCGGCGCCGGCCCGGCCGGCATCTACGCCGCGGACATGCTCACCAAGTCCGAGCCCGTGAAGAACGGGGAGCTCGAGGTCAGCATCGACCTGTTCGACCGCTACCCCACCCCGTTCGGGCTCATCCGCTACGGCGTGGCCCCCGACCACCCCCGGATCAAGGGCATCATCACCGCGCTGCGCGCCATCCTGGGCCGCGGCGACATCCGCTTCTTCGGCAACGTGGAGTTCGGCCGGGACCTGACCCTCGCCGACTTCGGCGCCCACTACGACGCGGTGATCTTCGCGACCGGCGCCGTCTACGACGCCCCGCTGAACATCCCCGGCAACGACCTCGAGGGCGTCCACGGCGCCGCGGAGTTCGTCGCCTGGTACGACGGCCACCCCGACTTCCCGCGCACCTGGCCGCTCGAGGCCCGGGAGGTCGCGGTCATCGGCAACGGCAACGTGGCCCTCGACGTCGCCCGCGTGCTCTCGAAGCACGCCGACGACATGCTCGTCACGGAGATCCCCGGCAACGTCTACCAGGGCCTGAAGGCCTCCCCGGTCACGGACGTGCACATCTTCGGCCGCCGCGGCCCCGCCCAGGTGAAGTTCACGCCGCTGGAGCTGCGCGAGCTCGCCAAGTCGCGCGACGTCGACATCGTGGTCTACGACGAGGACTTCGCCTACGACGAGGGCTCCGAGCAGACCATCGCCGACAACAACCAGGTCAAGGTCATGGTCAAGACGCTCGAGAAGTGGCGGGCCGACGACTCCCCGAAGACCGCCTCCCGGCGCCTGCACCTGCACTTCCTGCAGAGCCCCCGGGAGGTGCTCGGCGAGGACGGCCGGGTCTCCGGCCTGCGCATGGAGCGCACCCGGCTCAACGGCGACGGCTCCGTGTCCGGGACCGGCGAGTACGTCGACTACCCGGTGCAGGCCGTCTACCACGCGGTCGGCTACCTGGGCTCCCGGCTGCCGGAGCTGCCCTTCGACGACGGCCGCGGCGTGATCCCCAACGTGGAGGGCCGCGTCCTGGCCGAGAACGGGACCGTGCTGCACGGCCTCTACGCCACCGGGTGGATCAAGCGCGGCCCGGTCGGGCTGATCGGGGCCACCAAGTCCGACGCCCTCGAGACGGTCACCCACCTCCTGGCGGACCGCCCCCTGCTGCCGGGCGCCACCCGCCCCGACCCCGAGTCCGTCAACGACGTGCTCGAGGCCCGCGGCGTGGAGTACACCACGTGGGAGGGCTGGCTGGCCCTGGACGAGTACGAGCAGGGCCTCGGCCAGTCCTCGCACGACGCCGAGGGCAACCCGCGCGAGCGGGTCAAGGTGGTCGAGCGCGAGGAGATGGTCAGCGTCTCCCGCGAGGGCGTGGCCGAGCCGGTCTCCTCCACGGTCTGAGCCGGCTCCCTCCGCGCGCGGGGCCGCGTCCTGTTCGACGGGGCGCGGCCCCGCGCCGCGTCGCGGGGCCGCGCCCCGGCCGGGCGGCGCGCCCGAGCGCTCCCGCCGAGCGGCCTCAGAGGCCCAGCAGCCCGCGGACGTGGTCGTTGAGGAAGACCCCGTCCGGGTCGGCCGCGGCCCGGGCGTCGAGGAAGTCCTGGAACCGGGGATAGACCGCGTGCAGGTACTCGGCGTCCTGGGTGTGCACGGTGCCCCAGTGCGGCCGCCCGCCGTGGTCCACGAAGATCTCCTCCGCGGCGGCGAAGACCTTGGGGTCGTAGCGCCGCCAGTACTGCCGCAGGGCGATCCAGGCGGTCTCGCGGCCGTGGGCGGGCGCGAGCCAGGCCTCCTCGGCGGCGGAGCAGCGCACGTCCACGGGCAGCGAGAAGGCGTAGCCGCGGCGCTCGATGAGCGTCTGCAGCTCCCGGAACGCGGGCACCAGCTCCTCCACGGGCAGCGCGTACTCGGTGGAGACGAACCGGACCCGGCGCGGCACGGTGAACACCCGCGAGGAGAGGTCGCTGTACTGCCGGGGACTGTTGGTCAGGGCGTCCACCCGGTTGAGCCCGGGGGTGGAGCGCGGCAGCACGGTGGCCAGCTGGTTCAGCCCGGCCGTCAGGGTGTTGCGCAGCACGGCGTCGTCGAGCCGGCGCACGGTGCGCGCCACGGGGGACCCGGGGCGCGTGTAGGAGTCCGGGAGCTTGTGCAGCCGGGTGAGGATGCGGGTCTGGGCCGTGGAGGTCCCCGGCATCCAGAAGAACTCGAAGTGGTCCGCCCCGGCCATCCGGCTCCCGAGGGTGTCCACGAGCTGGCCGAGGGGCTCCCGGATCTCCGCGGCGTGCAGCCGGAACGCCGTCTCGC
>JAPSHS010000297.1 GCA_031179495.1 Kocuria sp.
GGCCCGGCTCAGCACGGCGGCGGTGTGGACGAGGAAGGCCAGGACCATGACCGCCACGGCCACGCGGGCCGCGGGGCGGCGCTGCCCGGTGTAGCGCATCTGCTCGTCCGCGACGTGCCCGGCCAGGGCGGACTGCGCGCTCGTGCGGTAGCCGCGCCCGCGGTGGCCCGTCCCGTGCCCGGCCCGCGCGTCGGCGGGCTCGGAGGCCTCGTGCGCTCCCGCCCGGGCCGCGGCGGAGGCGCCCACGAGCTCATGCTCCCCGTCCGCCGCCGTGCCGCGCAGGGCCTTGGAGTGGGAGGCCATGTCCCACGCGAAGGCGACGAAGGCGACCAGGTAGGTCATGGCGGCGAGGAGCATGAACAGCTCGCTCCACGCGCCCAGGGTCTCGTTGACAGGCATGGCCCTATCCTCTCACTCGTTGCCGGGCCGGTTCGCGGCCGGGCTGGTGCCGGCGGCCGCGGTCGCGGCGCCGCCGATGGTGCCGGTGGTGCCGGAGGTGGTCTCCCGCACGCCGGCGGACTCCCACTGCCCGGTCCACAGCTCGCCCAGCCGCTCGGCCTCGGCCGAGAGGCGGGGGTCCTCGCCGCGGGCCAGCAGCCCGTACTCCAGCACCGTGCCGGGCCGGCCGTCCTCGTCGGCGCCCTCGGCCGCCCGCACCCAGACGCGGCGGCGGGAGATGAACAAGGACATCAGCAGGCCCGTGAACGCCAGGACGAAGGACACGAGGGCCCCCGTCTTGCCGGGGTCGTAGTGGATGTCCAGGCCCACGTAGCGCTTGACGTCGAGGAACTCCACGGTGCCCTTGCCCTCGGGCAGCTCGTACACGGGGGCCGTGGCGTCGAGGGTGATGGCGCCGTTCTCGTTGGTCATGGCGTTGAGCTCGGTGAGCTGCTCGACGTCGAGCACGTACACGTTCTGCGGGGCGCCCGTGTCCAGCCCCAGGTCCCCGTGGTAGGCGGAGAGGATCAGCCGGGGGTTGGCCAGGCCGGGGTCCACCGAACGGGGCATCTCGCCGTCCCCGCCGACGGCGGTGGGCAGGAGCAGCCCCACGAGGCCGAGCTGGTCGGGGCGGGCGTCGGGGACCTTGAGCACGAGCGAGGAGGTGTACACGCCGTCGGAGGGGACGGTCACCACGGGGCCCTCGAAGGCGACGTCGCCGTTGCCGTCGGTCACCCGGATCACCGGGGCGTAGCCGTTGCCCACGAGGTAGCTCTTCACGCCGCCGACGTTCAGCGGCCGGTTCACCTTCAGCACCTCCTCCCGCGGCTCGGCACCGGGGGCGTCCTGCACCGTGACCTCGGCGGTGAAGTCCAGGGGGGCCCCGTAGTTGCGCGGGTTCGTGGTGTCCCGGTTGAACTCGGCCTCGAAGCGGTCCAGCCGGACCGAGAACGGCTCGAGCCAGTCGGCGTCGTAGTTGGTGCCGGGGGTGAAGGAGTCGTAGCCGATGAGGGTGTTGACGAAGGACTCGCCCTCCACGACCACCCGCTGGCCCTTGTAGCCGAACAGGGAGCCGACGGCCACGGAGACCAGCACGCCCAGCAGCGCGAGGTGGAAGACGATGTTGCCGACCTCCTTCCACATCCCGCGCTCGGCGGCGACCGACGGGGCGGCCGTGCCGGTGTCCCGCACCGCCACCCGGTAGCCGCGCCTCCTCAGCAGCCGGGCGGCGTCGGCGACGACGTCGGCGGGGGCGGGGGCCGGGGCACCGTCGCGCCCGCCGATGAGCAGCGACCGGTGCTCCGGCAGCCGCTCGAGCCGCCGCGGGGTGCGCGGGGGCTCGGCCCGCCACGCGCGCCAGTGCTTGGCCGCGCGCGGGAGCACGCACCCCACGAGGGAGACGAACAGCAGGATGTAGATCGCGGAGAACCACGCCGAGGAGAACACGTCGAAGAACTGGAGCCGGTCCAGCCACTCCCCGAGCACCGGGTTGGTGTCGAGGTAGTCCTGGACGGCCGCCGGGTCCTGGATCCGCTGCGGGAAGATCGAGCCCGGCACCGCCGCGACCGCCAGCAGCAGCAGGAGGAACAGGGCGGTGTTCATCTTCGTCAGCTGGGTCCAGGCCCACCGGGCCATGCCCAGGGGCCCGAGCGCCGGGAGCTCGGCCTCGGGGGTGCGGTTCCCGGCCGGCGGCGGGGCCGCTGCGGGGCCCGACGGGGGCGCTGGGGTGCTCATGGCGGCCTTTCGGTGGTCGGGGCGGGGTCCGGCGGCGCTCAGATCGGCATCACCCAGTCGGTGACGAGCTCGGCCTGCACCCACGAGACGAACGCGGTCCACGCGCCGGTCATCATGAGCAGCCCCACCAGGACGAGGAGCCCGCCGCCGGCGCGCTGGAGGGTGAGGCGGTG
>JAPSHS010000059.1 GCA_031179495.1 Kocuria sp.
GGCGCCTTCGTCCTGGCGGTCAACCCCCACGCCGGCCGCGGCCGGGCCCTGGCGGACGCCCACCGGGCCGCGGAGCTGCTGCGCACCGACGGGGACGAGGCCGTCGTGCTCTGCGCCGCGGACCTCGACGGGCTGCTGCGGCTGGTCCGCGACGAGCTGCGGGCCCGCGCCCTCACGGCCCGCGCCCTCGTGGTCGTGGGCGGGGACGGCACGGTGCAGGCCGGTCTCGGGGTGCTCGCGGAGCTCGCCGAGCAGGGCGTGGAGATCCCGCTGGGCGTGGTGCCCTGTGGCACCGGCAACGACCTCGCGCGTCACTTCGCGGTGCCGCTGCGGGACCCGGTGGCCGCGGCGGGGCGGATCCTGCGCCGGCTCGCCGAGCCGGCGCCGCGGCACCTCGACGTCGGCCGCGTCCGCTTCCCGGACGCGCGCACGGTCTTCTTCGGGACCGCCCTGTGCGCCGGCTTCGACGCCGTGGTCAACGAGCGCGCCAACCGGTGGCTGCGCCCCACCGGGTCCGCCAAGTACCTGCTGGCGGTCCTCGTGGAGCTCGTGCGGCTGCGCACCGTCCGCTACCGGCTGGAGATCGAGGACGCCGGCGGGCGGCTGCGCACGGAGCACCGGGACGGGGTGCTCCTGAACGTGGCCAACACCTCCTCGGTCGGCGCCGGACTGCCGATCGTGCCCGGCGCCCGGGCGGACGACGGGCTGCTGGAGCTGTTCACCGTGGCGCCCCTGGGCCGGGCCCGGCTGCTCTCCCTGCTGCCGCAGCTGGTCTCGGGCCGCCACGTGGAGCTGGACTGCGTGCGGATCGAACGGGTGCGCTCCGTGCGGGTGGAGGCACCGGGGGTCACGGCCTACGCGGACGGGGAGCGCCTCGGACCCCTGCCCCTGCGCGTGGACGTCCTGCCGGCGGCGGTGCGGATCCTCGCCTGAGCCCCGCGGCGGGGCGGGCTCAGCGGCGGCTGCGCACCGCCGAGGCCGCGCGCGAGAGGATCCAGATCACGAAGGAGATGGTGGTGACGTAGGGGCTGATCGGCAGCGAACCGCCGAGGGCGAGCAGGATCCCGCCGACCATCGCGAGCTCCGCGAACACCACGGACAGCACCACGATCCGCGCCGGGGAGGCCGTGAGGTTCATGGCCGCGGCGGCGGGCGTGATCAGCAGCGCGAGCACGAGCAGCGCCCCGACGATCTGCACGGACAGCGCGACCGCGATGCCCAGCAGCACCATGAAGGCGACCGAGAGCCCCCGCACGGGCAGGCCCTTCGCCCGGGCCACGACCGGGTCCGCGCTCGCGAACGTCAGCGGCCGCCACATCGCCACGAGCCCTACGACCACCACGGCCGAGAGCACCGCCATCTCGGTCAGCTGGACGGTGTCCACGGAGACGATCTGCCCCGTGAGCAGCGAGAACTTGTTGGCCGAGCGGCCCTGGTACAGCGACAGGAAGAGGATGCCCAGGCCCAGGCCGAAGGGCATGAGCACGCCGACGACCGAGTTCGACTCGCGCGCCCGCAGCCCCATGACGGCCATGATGAGGGCCGCCAGCACCGAGCCCAGCAGCGAGCCGGTGACCACGTCCGCGCCCACCAGGAGCGCGGCGGCCGCCCCCGCGAAGGAGAGCTCGGCGATCCCGTGCACCGAGAAGGCGAGGTCGCGCATCATCACGAACGTGCCGATCACCCCGCCCACGAGTCCGAGCAGGGCCCCGGCCCAGATGGAGCTGCTGAGCAGGGCGACGAGCTCGCCGTAGTTCTCGAAGACGAAGACCGAGGAGAGCACCCGGTCCCAGTCGAGCGCGGCCGCCGGCACGGCAGCGCTCACAGCGCCAGCTCCCGGGCGTCGTGCGTGTGGTGGGAGCTGTCGGGATGGCCGACGACGACGACGCGGCCGCCGGTGCGCACCACGTCGATGCGGGTGCCGTAGAGCTCCGAGAGGACGTCGCCGCGCAGCACCTCGTCGGGGGTCCCCACCCGGAACCGGCCGCCGGCCAGGTAGAGGATCCGGTCGACGTGCTCGATGATCGGGTTGATCTCGTGGGTCACGAAGACCACGGCCGCGCCCGTGCGCCGCCGCTGGGCGTCCACCAGCCCGCTCACCGCGTGCTGGTGGTGCAGGTCGAGGGAGAGCAGGGCCTCGTCGCAGAGCAGCAGCTCCGGGTCCGAGGCGATCGCCTGGGCGATCCGCAGCCGCTGCTGCTCACCGCCGGAGAGCGTGCCCACGGGGGCGTCGGCGTAGGAGCCGGCGCCCACGAGCCCGAGCAGCTCGTCGACGCGCCGGCGGCGGGCGCGGGAGCGCAGCCGGACCCCCCAGCGGTGCCCGTCGACGCCCAGGCCCACGAGGTCGCGCCCGCGCAGCGGGGTGCCGGCCCCGAACGCACGCTGCTGGGGGACGTAGCCGACCCGCCCGGAGCCGCTCCGGGCCGGACCGCCGGCAATCTGCACCGTGCCCTCCCGGAGGGGCAGGAGCCCGAGCAGCACCTTCAGGAAGCTGGTCTTGCCGGTGCCGTTGCCGCCCAGGACGGCGAAGTACTCGCCCTCGTGGATGTCGAGGTCCAGGCCCTCCCACAGGACGCGGTCGCCGAACGCCAGGCCGGCCCCGCGCAGGGAGACGACCGGCCGTGCCCCGTCGCTCATCCGGCGGCCGTGCCGGTGGCGGTCGGGCGCAGGCTCGCGAGGGCGTCGGTGACGGCGGTGACGTTGCGCTCCATCCACTCGAGGTAGCTCGTGCCCTCGGGCAGGGTCTCGGTGAACTCGACGACGGCGGCGCCGGCGGCCCGGGCGTCGTCGCGCAGCTGCTCGGTCTGGCCCGAGGCCGTCTGCGCGTTGAACGCCAGCAGCTGGACGTGGCCGTCCCGGAGCTCCTCGCGCACCTGGTGCAGCACGAGCGGGGGCACGTCGGTGCCGTTCTCGACGGCCGCCGTGAACTCCGCCGGGGTGTCGTCGTGGAGCCCGGCGTCCTCGAGCAGGTAGACGGCCACGGGCTCGGTGGCCACGAAGGCCGCGTTGTCGGCCGGGGTCTCGGAGATCCGCTGCTTCAGGGCGTCGAGCCGGTCGGAGAAGGCGTCCGCGTTGGACCGGTACTCGGAGGCGCCGTCCGCGTCGAGCTCGCCGAGCCGGTCGGCGACCGCCGTCGCGAGCTCGTCCATCGCGTCCAGGTCGTACCAGACGTGCTCGTTGGCGCCGCCGTGCTCGTGGCCCTCGTGCTCATGGCCCTCGTGCGGCTCCGCCTCCTCGGTCCGACCGGCGTGCCCGGAGACCTCGTAGGCCTCCACGACCGGGGCCTGCCCGGCGCCGGCCAGGTCCTCCATGAAGGCGTCGTAGCCCCCGCCGTTGAGGACCACGAGGTCGGCGCTCTCCACTGCGAGCCGGTCCTGGGCGGTCGCCTCGTAGGAGTGCGGGTCCTGGGCCGTGGAGTCGATGACCGGGTCCACGACGACGGCGTCCCCGCCGACCTCGCGCACGATGTCGGCGTAGACGGACGTGGTCGTCACGACGGTCAGCCCTCCGGCGGCCGCGGTGTCCTCGGCGGCCCCGCCGGCGCACGCGGTGAGGCCCAGGAGCACGGCCCCCGCCAGGGCGGACGTGCGGAGCGGACGGTGCGGGCGCGCGGTCAGCGGCAGTGCGGTCATGGCGGATCCGTTTCTGCGCGGCCGGGTCCGGTCCGGGACGGCCGCGGGGTGTCGAGGGCTCTGCCCCTGTATGAGAATGGTTTTCATTAGCGTGCCCATGCTACCAAGGCGCCGGGGCGGCGACAAAGGCGCGGCCCGCCGCGGGGACGTCGCGGCGGGCCGTCCGGCGGCTCGGCGGAGCGGCTCAGCGCGGCGGCTCGGAGAAGTCCACCCGGTCCCCGCGGCGCTGGCGCCGGTCCTGCGTGGTGTCGCGGATCTCCCCCACGAGCTCCTCGATGACGTCCTCGAGGAACAGCACGCCCAGGGTCCGCCCGCCCGCGTCGACCACGCGGGCCAGGTGCGAGCCGGTGCGCTGCATCGCCGCCAGCGCGTCGTCGATCTCGATCTCGGGGCGGAGGTTCGCCAGCGATCGGACGCGGGTCACCGGCACCGGCTCGTTGTAGCGGCCCTCCGGGATGGAGAGCACGTCCTTGATGTGCAGGTAGCCGTTGAGCACGCCGTCGCCCTCGGTCAGCGCGAAGCGCGAGAAGCCCGTGCGGGCCACGGCCTTCTCGACCTCCGCCGGGGACACCTCCTCCGGGAGGGTCACGAGCTGGTGCAGCGGCACCATGACGTCGGCGGTGCGCTTGGAGGAGAACTCGAGGGCCCCGGAGAGCAGGCCGGTGTCGTCGGCCACGGTGCCCTCCTTCGTGGACTCCGCGACGATGGACTGCAGCTCGTCGAGGGTGAAGGTGGAGGAGACCTCGTCCTTCGGCTCGATGCCCATGAGCTTCAGCAGGTGGTTGGCCAGCCAGTTCAGGGTCGCGATGACCGGCTTGACCACCCGGGAGACGAACACGAGCGGCGGCGCGAGCAGCAGCACCGCCCGGTCCGCGGCCGAGACGGACATGTTCTTGGGCACCATCTCGCCGAAGACCACGTGCAGGAAGGTCACCACGACCAGCGCCGTGAGGAAGCCGCTGACGTCGGCCACCTCCACGGGCACCCCCAGGTGCTCCAGCGGACCGGAGACGATGTGGTGCAGCGCGGGCTCGGAGATGTTGAGGATCAGCAGCGAGCACACCGTGATGCCCAGCTGGCAGCAGGCCAGCATGAGCGAGACGTGCTCCATCGCGTACAGCGCGGTGCGCGCGCGCTTGTTGCCGGCCTCGGCGAGCGGCTCGATCTGGCTGCGCCGCGCCGACATGACGGCGAACTCGCCGCCCACGAAGAACGCGTTCCCGGCCAGGAGCACCACCAGCCACGCCAGCCCCGCCCAGTCGCTCATCGTGCCTCCTCCGCGGTCGTCGCGGACCCGGCGTCCTGCTCCTCGCCCGCGGCCGGGACGAAGCGGATGCGGTCCACGCGCCGGCCGTCCATCCGGGCGACCTCGAGCGTCCCGCCCTGGACGGGCACCGCGTCCCCGGGCCGGGGGATCTTCCCGAGCCGGTCCATCATGAACCCGCCCATGGTCTCGTAGGCGGGCCCGTCCTCGATGTCGAGCTCGGTGATCTGCTCGGAGACCTCGTCGGGGCGCATCAGACCGGGGAAGTACCACTCCCCCGTGGCGGACTGCAGGGCCCCGAGGCTGAGCCGGTCGTGCTCGTCGGAGACCTCCCCGACCACCTCCTCCACGAGGTCCTCGAGGGTGACGACGCCGGCGGTGCCGCCCCACTCGTCGACGACCACGGCCATCTGCAGGCCCCCGGAGCGCAGCTGCACGAGCAGCGAGTCCAGGTGCACGGTCTCGGGCACGCGCAGGACGTCCTCCATGATCGCCCCGCACTCCAGGGCGGGGCGCCGCTCGGCCGGGACGGCCACGGCCTTCTTCACGTGCACCACGCCGCGGACGTCGTCCGGGGAGTCGTCCATCACGGGGAAGCGGGAGTGCCCGGTGCGGGAGGCGAGCCCCACGACCTCGGCCACGGAGTCGTGGGAGTCGAGCATCTGCACGCGGATCCGCGGCGTCATGACGTCCGCGGCCGTGCGCTCGGCGAACGTCAGCGTCTTGGCCACGAACGCGGCGGTGCCGGCGTCGAGGGTGCCCATCTTCGCGGAGCGGCGCACCATCGAGGACAGCTCCTCGGGCGAGCGCGCGCCGGAGAGCTCCTCCTTGGCCTCCATGCCGAACAGGTGCAGCACGCGGTTGGCCACGCCGTTGAGCCCGAGCACGAAGGGCTTGAACACCGCGGTGAACACCAGCTGCGGGCGCGCGACGAGGCGCCCGACCCGGAAGGCCTCCGCGATGGCCCAGTTCTTGGGGACCAGCTCGCCCAGCAGCATCGACAGCAGCGTGGAGATCAGCATGGACAGGGCCAGGGTGGCCCCGCCGGCGGCCGGCACGGAGAGGCCGGTGAGCTCGGCGATCGGCTCCCGCAGGAAGGACTGGAGGGCCAGGTCCAGCGTGTAGCCGGTGAGCAGGGTCGTGAGGGTGATGCCCAGCTGGCAGCTCGAGAGCTGCGTGGACAGGGACTTGAGGCACTTCAGCAAGGGCTCGGCCGCGCGGTCGCCCTGCGCGACCGCCCGGCGGACCGTGGTCTGGTCCAGGGCCACGAGGGAGAATTCCACGGCCACGAAGAAGCCCGTGCCCAGGATCAGGAGCAGACCCGCGGCCAGCAGCAACCACTCCATCAGGCGCTGCCTCCCCGGGGGGACCGCCGGCCGGGGGCCGGACGGTCGGAGGCTGGTGGGGGGTCGGTGGGTGAGCCGGCGCTGGGGCCGCGGCGGGGGGCGCCGCGGCCGGGCCGGCAACTACTGAACGTGTCCATGAGAGCTCCAGGGTACCGGAGCGGGACCCTCAGCGCGTGGTCACGACCAGCTGACCGGGCGCGCCCTGCCCTCCTCGTAGCCGGAGGCGGACTGGATGCCGACCACCGCGCGCGCCGCGAACTGCTCGAGGCTCGTGGCCCCCGCGTAGGTCATGGAGCTGCGCACGCCCGCGGTGATCTGGTCCACGAGGTCCTCCACGCCCGGGCGCTCGGGGTCCAGGTACATCTTGGAGCTGGAGATGCCCTCCTCGAACAGGCCCTTGCGCGCCCGGGCGAAGGCGCCCTCGGCCCGGGTGCGCTCGCGCACCGCGCGGGTCGAGGCCATCCCGAAGCTCTCCTTGTACATCCGGCCGTCGGCGTCCACGTTCAGCTCGCCGGGGCCCTCGTGCGTGCCGGCGAACCAGGAGCCGATCATCACCTGGCTGGCGCCGGCCGCGAGGGCGAGGGCGACGTCGCGGGGGTGCTTCACCCCGCCGTCGGCCCAGACGTGCCGGCCCAGCCCGGCGGCCGCCTCGGCGCACTCGAGCACGGCGGAGAACTGGGGCCGGCCCACGGCCGTCATCATCCGGGTGGTGCACATCGCCCCGGGGCCGACACCGACCTTCACGATGTCGGCGCCGGCGTCCACGAGGTCCTGCACGCCGTCGGCGGTGACCACGTTGCCCGCCACGACCGGCACGTCCGGGGCCGCCGCGCGGACCTGTTCGAGGGCCTCGATCATCTTGCGCTGGTGGCCGTGGGCGGTGTCCACCACGAGCACGTCCACCCCGGCGTCCAGCAGCGCCCGCGCCTTGCCGCGGACGTCGCCGTTGATGCCCACCGCGGCGCCCACCCGCAGCCGGCCGCCGGCGTCGAGGGCGGGGGTGTAGATCGTCGAGCGGACGGCGCCCTTGCGGGTCAGCACGCCCACGACCGTCTCGCCGTCGAGCACCGGGGCCACGTGCGCCCGGGTCTGGGTCAGGCGGTCGTAGGCGGCGGCCAGGACCTCGTCGCCGGACCCGGCGCGCACGTCCGCGAGCGGGAACACCGGGGCGTCGGTGCGCATGATCGAGCCGAGCTGGGTGAAGCGGTCCACCTCGGCGCAGTCCGCGGCGAGCACCACCCCGCGGTAGGAGCGGTCCGGTCCGCACACCACGACGGCGCCGTGGGGGCGCTTGTGCATGACGCCGAGGGCGTCGTGGACCGTGTCCTCCGCCCCCAGCACCACGGGCGTCTCGAAGCGCGGCGAGCGGTCCTTGACCCACGACGTCACCTCCGCGATGACGTCGAGCGGGATGTCCTGCGGGAGGATCCCCAGGCCGCCGCGCCGGGCCAGCGTCTCGACCATGCGCCGGCCGGTGACCGCCGTCATGTTCGCCGCGACCAGGGGGACCGTGGCCCCCGTGCCGTCGCGCGGCGTCAGGTCGACGTCGAACCGGGACGTCACCCGGGAGCTGGCGGGGACGAGGAAGACGTCGCTGTAGGTCAGGTCCGACGTGGGGGGGTTGAGGAATCGCACGCCCACCAGTCTAGCCGGGAGCCCGCGACACGCGCCCTCGCGCGAGGGGCGCGGACTAGCCATGCCGCCGCGCAGATCACTAGACTCGCCGGAGGTACGGCCGCGCCCGGTTCACGACCGTCCGGCACGTCCGGAGGAGGACGCCGGCGGCTGTCGCGGGAGACGGCCGGCGACGAACACCGGCGGCGGGACCGGATGCTGCTGGGACCGACATCGCGGAGACCGGCCTGAACGGTCCCCGCGCGATCAACCTATGGAAGAGGCGTATTCCCCGTGCCACATCAGCCACAGCACCCCATCCCTGAAGAATTCGCAGGTAACGAGTGGCTCGTCGACGAACTGTTCGAGAAGTACCGGTCGGACAGGAACTCCGTGGACGAGAAGTGGTGGCCCATCTTCGAGGCGATGAACGCTGACAACGGCAGCGCGACGGAGCAGCCGGGCGCCGCCGAGGCCCCGGCCGCGGCCCCCGCGCCGAGCGCGGCCCCGAAGGCTCCTGCCCCCCGGCCCGCCCCCGCGCAGCCCAAGGCGGCGGCCGCCCCCCGCCCGCCGGCCGGTCAGACCAGCGCCCCCCGCCAGAGCGACGCCCCGGCACCCTCCGCCTCGACGACGACGCCCGCCGCGGCCCCGCCCGCCACGAAGTCCGGCGCCAAGGCCGAGGGCCGCCCCGAGGGCGGCCAGGGCGAGACCGAGGCGCGCAGGCCCATTCCGGCGCAGCCCGCCCGGGCCCGCGCCAGCGCGCCCAGCCAGGAGGCCCCCGCGGAGGACAAGGTCGTCAAGCTCCGCGGACCGGCCAAGGCCGTGGCCGCCAACATGGACGCCTCGCTCACGGTGCCGACCGCCACGACGGTGCGCGCGGTCCCCGCGAAGCTGCTGATCGACAACCGGATCGTGATCAACAGCCACCTCGCCCGCAACCGCGGCGGCAAGGTCTCCTTCACGCACCTGATCGGCTACGCCGTGGTGAAGGCGCTGGCCAACTACCCGTCCCAGAACGTCGTCTACGACGAGGAGGACGGCAAGCCCGTGGCCGTGCACCCCGCGCACGTGAACTTCGGCATCGCCATCGACATCCCGAACAAGGACGGCTCCCGCAACCTCGTGGTGCCGAACATCAAGGGCGCGGAGGCAATGTCCTTCCTGCAGTTCTGGAACTCCTACGAGGACATCGTGCGCCGGGGGCGCAGCAACGAGCTCACCATGGAGGACTACAAGGGCACCACCGTGTCCCTGACCAACCCCGGCGGCATCGGCACCGTGCACTCCGTGCCCCGGCTGTCCAAGGGGCAGGCCTGCATCATCGGCGTGGGCGCCCTGGACCACCCCGCCGAGTACCGGGGCTCCTCCCCGAAGACCATCGCCCGGCACGCGGTCTCGAAGATCATCACGCTCACCTCGACCTACGACCACCGCGTGATCCAGGGCGCGGGCTCCGGCGAGTTCCTGCGCCTGATCGAGAGCTACCTGCTGGGCGGGGAGAACTTCTACGACGAGATCTTCGAGGCCCTGCGGATCCCCTACGAGCCCGTGCGCTGGGCCGTGGACAACCAGGTCAACCCCGAGATCCAGGTCAACAAGGTCGCCCGGATCCAGCAGCTCATCCACGCGTACCGCGTCCGCGGGCACCTCATGGCGGACACCAACCCGCTCGAGTACGTGATGCGCAAGCACCCCGACCTGGACATCCGCACGTACGGCCTGTCGCTGTGGGACCTCGAGCGCGAGTGGCCCACCGGGGGCTTCGGCGGCGCGGACGTCCTGAGCCTGCGCACCATCCTGGGCCGGCTGCGCGACGCCTACTGCCGCACCCTCGGCGTGGAGTACATGCACCTGCAGGAGCCGGAGGAGCGGGAGTGGTTCCAGGAACAGCTCGAGCACGGCTACCAGAAGCCCAGCCGTGAGGAGCAGTTCCGCATCCTCGGCCGGCTCAACGCCGCCGAGGCCTTCGAGACGTTCCTGCAGACCAAGTACGTGGGCCAGAAGCGCTTCTCCCTCGAGGGCGGCGAGTCCCTGATCCCCCTGCTGGACCAGGTCATCTCCGACGCCGCCGACGCCGGGCTCGCCGGCGTGGGCATCGCCATGGCCCACCGCGGCCGGCTCAACGTGCTCACCAACATCGCCGGCAAGTCCTACGCCCAGGTCTTCCGGGAGTTCGAGGG
>JAPSHS010000298.1 GCA_031179495.1 Kocuria sp.
GGTCCCCGAGCCGTAGGAGGACACGGCCATCCAGTCCATGGGGTACTGGCCCTGGAGCGCCCGGCACAGGTCGGCCATGACCATCACCGCGCCCTTGAGCACGCCCACGAGCAGGACGTCCCGGCCCTGGTAGTCGGCGTCGACGGCCGCCGCCAGTTCGGCGATCTTCGCCTCGATCTCTTCCTTGCTGAACAGGACCTCGGTGAGGTCTCCCTGGACGTCCTCAGCCTTCACGGCGCTCCTCGTGTGATGCGTCAATCGGATGCGGGTCGGGCGGCGCCCGGTCCGGCCGCGGATCGCGGGCGGACGAGCTCCAGGTGTCCCTGACCACGGGCGCCCGCCGGCGGGCGGCGGCGCCACACGGACACCTTACCCGCCATCTGCACGGGCCCCGCGGCACCGTGCTCCTCGGCGAAGGCGTCGAGCGCGCCGAGTCGCTCGTGGGCGGGGGTCTCCCCGCCGGCCGCCACCACGGCCGCGGACAGGGCGCGGCGCCGCAGCGCGGGATGGGCCCCGCGCAGCGTCGCCAGGTCCAGGCTCAGGGAGCCGGCCCGCTCGGGGGCGGCGGCACGGGCGCGCTCGAGCAGCTCCCCCGCGGCGCCGTCGAGGTAGTCGGCGTCCGGGCCGAGGATGGCCGCGGAACGGGCCAGGGCACGGGCCAGGCCCGGGCCGAGCTCGTCCTCCAGCACCGGGAGCAGGCGGTGCCGGACCCGGGAGCGCATCAGGGCGGTGTCCCGGTTCGTGGGGTCGTGCCAGGGCTCGAGCTGCTCGGCCGCGCAGATCTGCAGGGTCTGCTCCCGGGAGAGGTCCAGGAAGGGCCGGAGGTAGGTCACGCCGTCGAGCGCGCGCGCGGGAGGCATCCCGGCGAGGGACCGGGTGCCCGAGCCGCGGGCGAGGCCCAGCAGCACGGACTCGGCCTGGTCGTCGAGGGTGTGCCCCAGCAGCACGGCGTCCGCGCCCGTGCGGGCCACGACCTCGGCGATCCCCGCGTAGCGGGCGGTGCGGGCCGCCATCTCGGGTCCGCCCGTCTCCCGGCGCACGGTCACGGCGGTCACGACGACGGGGTCCAGCCCCAGCTCCCCGAGGGTGCGCGCGGTGCGGGCCGCCACCTCCGCCGAGCCCTCCTGGAGGCGGTGGTCCACGACCACGCCGCCCACCCGCAGCGCGCCGCGGCGGGCGAAGTGGGCGGCCACCGCGGCCAGGGCGAGGGAGTCCGGCCCCCCGCTGCAGGCCACCAGCACGAGCGGGGCCTCCGGGCGCTCCCGGGGGACGTGGTGCCGGACGGCCTCGAGCACACGGCGTCGCCCCGCGGCGACGTCCGGGGACAGCCGGCCGCGGCGGGCGAACTGGGTCACCGGCGGGCGTCCTCGCGGTCGCTCGCGGCCTGCTGGTTCTGGGACTCCCGCACGGCCAGGCGCACGACCTTGGCCAGGGTCGGAGCGGTCTCGTCGAGCAGGTCGAGGGCCGCCTCGAGCTCCCGCTGCGGGACCACGTGGGCGAGGGCCGCCACGGCGTTCGTCTCGCTGTGGATGCCCGCCTGGATCTGCGTGGTGGACAGCACCGGCTGCGAGGCCTCCACCGCGGAGAGCGTCTCCTCGATGTCCGGGGTGCCGATGCGCTGCTCGAGCATCACCAGGCGCTCGTAGACCGCGGGGTTGCCGATCTTGATCCGGCGGCCGCTGTTGAGCTGCGACAGCATGGGGGCCGAGAGGCCGAGGACCTCGGCCAGTCGCCGTTGCGTGATGCCGTAGGCCTGCACCACGGCGCCGAAGCGTTCCGACAGGGGCTGGCCGTACAGCTTGACCTGCTGTTCGATATTTTCTGTGCTCACGTAAAGACTTTGTCACACAACAGTGATCTCGACCTACAGCGTGTCGGCCTGTGACCACCGCCGGGACCACTCCACAATTATATGAATATGCATGTCAGAAGGGGGTCGGTGCGGGGTAGCACACTCTGCCCGCCCGTGGGCCCGGAGCGGTTCAGCGGGGCGGCGCGCCCGCGCCCAGCACGCGCTCGATCCAGCGCTCGGGGGCGTGGATCTCGGCCTCCGTGGGAAGATGCTCCGGGGCCTCCCAGATCCGGTTGAAGCGCTCCAGCCCCACGGCGTCCACGACGGCCGAGACGAAACGCTGGCCGTCGCTGTACTGGCGCATCTTCGCGTCCATCCCGAGCAGGCGCCGGACGAAGCGGTCCAGGCTGCCCTGCAGCTCGGAGCGGCGCTCGAAGCGCCGCCGGATGGTCTTGACGGTGGGCACCACGGAGGCGTCCACCCCGTCCATCACGAAGTTCGCGTGCCCCTCGAGCAGGCTCATCACGGCGGTGAGGTGGGAGAGCACCT
>JAPSHS010000299.1 GCA_031179495.1 Kocuria sp.
GCTGGCCGTGGTCATCGACGTGCGCGGCAAGGCCCTGTTCAACGACATGAAGGAGACGCTCGCGGCCCTGGAGGCCTCCGACGTCGACTTCTCGGTGCTGTTCCTGGACGCGGCCGACGAGGTGCTGGTCTCGCGCTACGAGCACCAGCGCCGGCCCCACCCGCTGCAGGCCGGCGGCCGGATCCTCGACGGGATCCGGGCCGAGCGGGCGCTGCTGCAGGACCTGCGCGAGTCGGCCGACGTGGTGCTGGACACCTCCGGGTTCAACGTGCACGCCCTGTCCAAGGCCGTGGCCGACCTCTTCTCGACCAACGGGCCCGTGGTCCTGCGCCTGACGGTGCTCAGCTTCGGCTTCAAGTACGGGGTCCCGGCGGACGCGAACTACGTGGCCGACGTCCGCTTCATCCCGAACCCGCACTGGGTCCCCTCCCTGCGGCCCCGCACGGGCAAGGACCCCGAGGTGCGGGACTACGTGTTCCAGGACGAGGCCCCCCGGCAGTTCGTGGAGCGCTTCGTCGCCATGCTCGAGCCGGTCTTCACGGGGTACCGTACGGAGAACAAGCACTACGCCACCATCGCGATCGGCTGCACGGGCGGGAAGCACCGCTCCGTGGCCGTGAGCGAGGAGGTGGCCCGCAGGCTCGCCAAGCTGCCGCTCGTGACCGTCAACATCCAGCACCGGGACGTGGGCCGGGAATGACCGGCCGGCGCTGACCCCATGGAACCCTCGATGACCTCTCCGCCCACCGGCGCGTTCCCCCGGCTGCCGCTGAGCAGCCGCGCCGACGTCGACCCGCACCACTCCCCGGACCCGGCGGCCCGGCGGCCCGGCGGCGCGAGCCCCTCCGTGGTGGCCCTCGGCGGCGGGCACGGGCTCTCGGCCAACCTCGCCGCGCTCCGCCGGATCACCCCCCTGCTCACGGCCGTCGTGACGGTCGCCGACGACGGCGGGTCCTCCGGCCGGCTGCGCGACGAACTCGGTGTCCTGCCCCCGGGGGACCTGCGGATGGCCCTCGCCGCGCTGTGCGACGACTCCGAGTGGGGCCGGACCTGGCGCGACGTCATGCAGCACCGGTTCAGCAGCACGCCGGAGCGCGCCACGACGCTGGACAACCACGCGCTGGGCAACCTGCTGATCGTCACGCTGTGGGAGCTGCTGGGGGACCCGGTGGCGGGACTGGAGTGGGCCGGCGCCCTGCTCGGCGCCCGGGGCCGGGTGCTGCCCATGTCCACGCAGCCCCTGGTGATCGCCGGGGACGTCCCCGGCCTTCCCCCCGGCGGCCGGGCCCGGGACCGCACGGCGGGCACCGGCACGGCACGCACCATCACGGGCCAGGCGCTCCTGGCCAAGCAGGCCGACGTGTGCAACGTGCGACTGCTCCCGCCGGACGCCCCCGCGTGCCCGCAGGCCGTGGAGGCGGTGGGGCTCGCGGACTGGGTGATCATGGGCCCGGGCTCCTGGCACACCTCCGTGCTGCCCCACCTGCTGCTGCCGGAGCTGCGCCGGGAGATCTGCGGGTCCGGGGCCCGCCGCTGCGTCACCCTGAACCTGTCCCCGGACACCGAGACCCGGGGCAAGACCGCCGCCGACCACCTCCGGGTCCTGCGCGCGTACTGCCCCGACCTGACCCTCGACGTCGTGCTGGCCGACCCCTCGGCCACCGAGGACCGCGGCGACCTCGAGGAGGTCGCCGGGTCCCTGGGCGCCGAGGTCTTCTACGCCGATGTCCGGGCCCACCCCGGCACCGCCGTGCACAACACGCTGCGGCTCGCGGCCGCCTACCAGGAGATCTTCGAGCGGCACGGCTGAACCCGGGCCGCCCCCGCACTGCTCCACCGCACCACCCCCGTCCCCGAGAGCCCCCAGGAAAGGAACCGCGTGGCCCTGACGTCATCGGTCAAGGAAGAACTGTCCCGCCTCGAGATCAAGAAGTCCTCCGAGCGGCGCGCCGAGCTGTCCGCGCTGCTGCGTTTCGCGGGCGGTCTCCACATCGTCTCGGGACGCATCGTCGTCGAGGCGGAGGTGGACCTCGGCGCCACGGCCCGCCGCGTGCGCCGGGCGATCGGCGAGGTCTTCGGCCACGAGAGCGAGATCGTCGTCGTCTCCGGCGGAGGACTGCGCCGCGGCAGCTCCTACGTGGTGCGCGTCGTCGAGGACGGCGAGGCCCTCGCCCGGCGCACCGGGCTGCTCGACTCGCGCGGGCGCCCGGTCCGCGGGCTGCCGCCGGCCGTGGTCAACGGCGCCGTGGCCGACGCCGAGGCCGTGCTGCGGGGCGCCTTCCTCGCCCACGGCTCGCTCACGGAGCCCGGGCGCTCCGCCGCGATGGAGTTCACCTGCC
>JAPSHS010000060.1 GCA_031179495.1 Kocuria sp.
ACTAGGCCGACTACCTCAAGAACCCATAGGAGCCGTTTGCTAACCAGCGCGGATAAGAAAAGGCAGTGCAGAGGAACTGTGGGGCCTGCCTTCCGCGTCGATTCCGAGCGAGGTCAGATCTCACACCCCCGGTCGGACCGACCGCCTCTGACGGCTCAGTCCAGATCAACGGTTCTGGACGGTCGGCAGTGTGCTCATCCCCCCTGCGTTTCTCGAAATGTCCCCTGTCCTGGCTGCTCGGCATTTGTCTGGGGTAGCTGATTCCCGAGAGCCGCTCAGAGTGACGTCTGAGGGGACGATGCTCCGACCATTTCGCCCAGCGCGTCGATCGCCTCATCGACTATGTCCTCGATCGGCTGGTCAATGTCAAGGGTGTACCCGTGTTCGTCCTCGTCAAGTGGCTCGAGGCTGGCCAGCTGCGACTGCAATAGGGACACCGGCATGAAGTGCTCGCTGCGGCCCTCGATCCGTGAGCTCAGAACGTCGAGACCCCCGGTGAGGTGCAGGAAGACCGTCCCCGGAGCCTGGCAGCAAATGCGGTCCCGGTAGCGGCGCTTGAGCGCGGAGCACGCGAGGACCATGCCGGTTCCGGTTTCCCCGGCCTCGCGCAGCCGCTGGCCCACCACGTCCAGCCAGGGCCAGCGGTCGGCGTCGTCCAGGGGAGTGCCCGCGGCCATTTTCCGGACGTTGGCCAGCGGGTGCAGCTGGTCGGCGTCGAGGAACGGCGACCCGGACTCGTGGGCGACCAGGGCGCCGATGGTCGTTTTGCCGGATCCGGCCACGCCCATGACCACCACGAGCGGGGCGCCGGCGGTATCGCCGGGGCTCACCAGTCGTGGACGGTGCCGTCGGCCAGCCGGTTATACGGCAGGTAGGCGTTCTCGTAGTCATACTTGGCGGCCTCGTCCTCGTCGATCTCCACACCTAGGCCTGGGGTGTCGCTGGGGTGCAGCAGGCCTCCCTGGAAGGTCATGTTCTGCCGGAACACGGTGTTGGTCCGCTCGGAGTGGGGCATGTACTCCTGGAGGCCGAAGTTGTGGATCGCCATGCCTACGTGCATCTGCGCGGCCAGGCCCACCGGGGAGACGTCGGTGGGTCCGTGGAAGCCGGACTTGATCTGGTACAGGGCCGCGAGGTCCATGACCTTCTTGAGCGGGGAGATGCCGCCGAAGTGGGTCGATGCGCAGCGGACGTAGTCGATGAGCTGCTCCTGGATGAGGTCCTTGATGTCCCACACGGTGTTGAAGACCTCGCCGATGGCCAGGGGCGTGGTGGTGTGGCGGCGGACCAGGCGCAGAGCCTCCTGGTTCTCGGCCGGGGTGCAGTCCTCGAGCCAGAACAGGTCGTAGGGCTCCAGGGACTTACCGAGCTTGGCGGCCTGGAGCGGGGTCATTCGGTGGTGGCCGTCGTGGAGGAGCATCATCTCGGGGCCGAACTCGTTGCGCACGCCCTCGAACACCCGGGGGATGTGGCGCATGTAGGCGCGGGTGTCCCAGTCCTCCTCGGCCGGCAGCGCCGAGCGCTGGGCCGGCTCGTAGTCGTAGCGCTCCCCGGAGGACTGCGGCTGGGCGGCCACACCGTAGAGCGCGGTGATGCCCGGGACCGAGGACTGCACGCGGATCGCGGTGTAGCCGTGCTCCTGCTCGGAGCGGATCGAGTCGAAGATCTCCTCGAGGTCCCGCCCCGAGGCGTGCCCGTAGGTGGCCAGCCCGCGGCGGGAGGCCCCACCGAGCAATTGGTAGACCGGCAGGCCGGCGACCTTGCCCTTGATGTCCCACAGGGCCATGTCCACCGCGGCGATCGCGGCCATGGTGACCGGGCCGCGGCGCCAGTAGCCGGAGCGGTAGAGGAACTGCCAGGTGTCCTCGATGTTCGCCGGGTCGCGGTCGATAAGCAGCGGCACCACGTGGTCCGAGAGGTAGGTGGCCACGGAGAGCTCGCGGCCGTTGAGGGTGGCGTCCCCGATGCCGGTGATTCCCTCGTCGGTCGTGATCTTCAAGGTCACGAAGTTGCGGGTGGGGCTGGTGACGATGACCTTGGCCTCGGTGATCTTCATGGTGTTCCTTTCGTGGGGAGGGTGGTGGCGCCGCGTCAGCGGGGCGTGGGTGCGAGTTCGGCGGCGAGCCGGGTGACGAGGTCGACGACGTCGTCCTGCGCTGCGAGCTCCTGGTCCAGCAGGCTCAGGAGGGCTCGGACGCGGTTCGGTCCGGCGTTGACGGCGAGGATCTGCTCGGCGGCGGTGTCCTGGACCTCGGTGCGCCCATCCAAGAAGGCGGTCCAGGCGGCGATCATCCGGGCGGCGGCGCGGCCGTCCCGGCCCGCCGCCCGCTCGGCGGTGAGCACGGGCACGGCGCGCATCTGTACCTTGGTGGAGCCGTCGACCCCGATCTGGGCCAGGTGGTGGGCGATCCGCGGATTGGCGAAGCGTTCCAGCAGGGCCGTGCGGTAGCCGGGCAGGTCCAGGCCCGGGGTGGTGAGGTGCGCGCACGCCTCGTCCCAGAACGCCTCGACTCCGTCCCGGCACACGGAGTCTGCCAGGGCCTCGGCCACGGTGGTGTGCCCGCGAAGCTGCCCGGTGTAGGCCAGCAGGGAGTGGGCGCCGTTGAGCAGCCACAGCTTGCGGTTCTCGAACGGCTCGATGTCGTCGACGAACACCGCTCCGGCGTGCTCCCAGTCGGGGCGGCCGGCGGGGAAGTCCCCGGAGAGCACCCAGCTGCTGAACGGCTCCGTGACCACGGGGGCGCGGTCGGTTCGGCCGGTCTCGCGGGCCACGGTCTCGGCCAGCTCGTCCTCGGCGCGTGGGGTGATCCGGTCGATCGAGGTGGACACGAAGGACACGTGCTCCTCGACCCAGCGGCCCAGGCCAGGGTCCACGGCGGCGGCCAGGCCCTGCACCGCGTGGCGGGCGGCGTTGCCGTTGGCGGGGAGGTTGTCGCACGGCACCACGGCGATCGGCCCGGCGCCGGCGCGGCGGCGCGCGTCGAGGCCGACGACGAGCCGTCCCGCCATCGTCGCCGGCGCCCCGGAACCGGCGCGCAACCGCTCAACATCGGCGGCGACCGCGGGCACCGACGGGTCGAAGGCCAGCCCCGCGCCCAGGTGGTAAGCGGCCTCGGTGACCGTGATGGTCACAGCGGCGGTGCCGGGGGCGGCGAGCAGCTCGCGGAGCCTGTCCACGTCCTCGGCGGCGCGGGCCTCGGCGACCGCGCCGATCACCTCGTGGCGGTCGCCCTCCGCGCCGCGCTCGACGAGGGTGTAGAGCCCGTCCTGCGCGGCGAGCAGCTCGGCCATCGCGGGGCTGCGCCCGGTGAAGGCGGCGTAGCCCCACTGCGGGTCGGCGGGGTCCGTCTCGGCGTGCTGGGTGTACCACGCCTGGTGGGCGCGGAAGAAGGCGCCCAGTCCCAGGTGGACAAGACGCACCGGAGGCGTGGGTAGGCCCAGCGCAGTGCGGTTCAGGGGGGTGCTCACAGCTTGAAGGCCCTTCTGGGTGCGGTGTCGACGAGGTCGACGATGATCTCGGCGGCTCGATCCTCCGTGATCCGGTGCTCGGCCACGAGCCGAGCCAGGAAGGACGCCTCAGTCCGGCGGGAGGCGTCGTGGCGGGCGGGGATGGAGCAGAACGCGCGGGTGTCGTCGATGAACCCGGAGGAGCGGGAGAAACCCGCAGTGCCCGTGATGGCGGAGCGGAAGCGGAGCATGGCGTCGGGCTCGTCGATGAACCACCACGGCGCGCCGATGAACACCGAGGGGTAGAAGCCCGCCAGCGGGGCGATCTCGCGGGAGAAGACGGTCTCGTCGATGGTGAACAGCACGAGATGGAAGTTCTCGGCCGTGCCGAAGTCGGCGAGCAGTGGCTGCAGGGCCCGGGTGTACTCCATGGCGAAGGGGATGTCGTGGCCGGTGTCGGCGCCGTGTCGCGCGAAGGTTTCCGGGGAGTGGTTGCGGTGCACGCCCGGGTGCAGCGTCATGACGAGCCCGTCCTCGACCGCCATCCGGGCGAACTGGTAGGTCATGTTCGCTTCGAACGCCTCGGCCTCGGCCGGGGTGGCCTCCCCGCGCAGGCCCTTCTCGAACAGGCGTCCCGCCTCGGCGGCGTCCAGTTTCAGGGTGCGGGCGGTAAGCGTGCCGTGGTCGGTGGACACCGCGCCGTGGGCGATGAAGTACCCTCGGCGGTTCTCCAGGGCGCGCAGGTACCCCTCGTAGCCCGTGGCTCCGTCGGCGGCGGTGTCGATCAGCCGCTGGGCCTTCTCGGCGAAGCCGGCGCCGTGGAACTTGACGTACGCGTCGGGCCGGAAGGTGGGCACCACCCGTCCGGTGAACGTCGGGTCCGCGGCCAGGCAGGCGTGGGCATCCAGGTCGTCGAGGGGGTCGTCCGTGGTGGCGAGGACCTCCAGACCGAAGCGCTCGAACAGCTGTCGGGGCCGGAAATCCGGGCCCTCGAGGACGGACTGGAGCCGGTCGTAGACCTCATCGGCGTGCTCATCGTCGATCAGGGCGTCGTCGATGCCGAACACGTTGACGAACGCGGAACGCAACCAGTACCCGGAGGCGGTGCCGTCGTAGAGCGGCCAGTTCCGGCAGAAGATCCGCCAGGACTCCCGCGGATCCACGTCGGTGGGCCCTACGCCCAGGTCGGAGAGCCCGATCCCGTTGGCGTGCAGCAGACGGGTGACGTAGTGGTCGGGGCTGATCAGCAGCTCGGTGGGATTGGGGAACGGGGTGTTGTTGGCGAGAACGCGCGCGTCCACGTGACCGTGGGGAGAGAGGATCGGGAGGTCCTCGACCAGGGCGAGGAGGCTTCGGGCGATGGACCGGGTTCCCGGGTCTGCCGGCAGGAGGCGGTCGGGGTGGGCTGCTATCGACGCTGACATGCTCCTATCAGAGCCGTTTCGCAGGGGTCAGGACAACGAGTTGCCGTCTGTTGCTGGTGACCGGACCGAGGATTCCCGCACCACAAGCCGGGTGGGCAGCACCATCGGCTGGTTCGAGGTGAGGGACGCCCCGCGGGTCATGGCCAGGAGATTGTTCACCGCGGTGGCGCCCAGCACCTGCATCGGCGCCGCCACGGAAGTCAGCGCGGGGCTGGTGAAGGCGGAGCCCTGGATGTTGTCGAAGCCGACCACGGCCACGTCCTCCGGGACCCGCACTTCGTGCCGGCGCAGCTCCCGCAAAAAGCCCATCGCCATGAGGTCGTTGTAGAGGACCACTGCCGGCACCCGGTGCTCGAGCCAGCGGGCCGCGGCCTGCCGGCCGCCCTCCGAGGTCGGCTCGAAGGGACCCAGCCGGTGCACCCGCAGCTCCAGCTCCAGGGCGGACTCGCGCAGTGCCCGCCACCTCGTGCCGTCCGTCCACGAGGCCTCCGGACCGGCCACGTAGAGGATTGAGCGGTGCCCGGCCACGGCCAGGTGCTCGGCGGCGCGGCGCATGCCCCGCGGGTTGTCCGGGACCACGCAGGCCACCCCGTTGACCGCCCGGTTCACCACGATCGTGGGCTTCTGCTTGGCCATCATGCGGATCGCGGAGTCCGACATCCGCGAGCTGGTGAGCAGGACACCGTCCACCAGCGGCATGGTCCGCTCCAGGGCCTGACGCTCCTTGCGGTCCGACTCGTGGGTGTGGGCCAGCAAGACGATGTACCCGGCCTCGGCGGCGGCCTCCTCGGCCCCGCGGATGAGTTCGAAGTACGCCGGGTTGGAGATGTCCGAGACCACCACGGCGATCATGTTCGTGCGCCGGTCCTGCTCCGTACCGGACCGGGACGCGGACGTCGAGCGGTAGCCCAGTTCTTCGGCTGCGACCCGGACCCGCTGCGCCGTCTCGAAGGACACACGCCCCGGGCGGGCGAACGTCCGAGAGACGGTCGAGGGGGCCACCCCGGCGGCGCGGGCGACGTCGTAGATGGTGGGGCGCGGGCCGTCGGGCACCTGCCCCTGACCGGTATCCACCGACATCGCCGCCTCTCGTCCGCCCGGACCCTCCCGCTGTCCCCCGATCATAGTCATCAGGGTTTTCAGGGAGACCGGCCGTGGCAACGCAGCAGCAACACGGGGGCGACGCGTTGACTACGCCGTGGCAATAAGGAGCAACCCGCTGACGCCCGGATGAGTCTCATCTCACACTGGAGGACACGGTTCCTGCGATGGTGCGAAGGTCTTTCGGCCCGCCGCCGCACGATGACCCGTCCAGGCCACGTCGACCAGAAGGAACCCCATGCCGCCCGTCCGACCATCGATACCACGCCTCGCGTTCCTGGCCACCGGCGCCCTGCTGCTCACGGGCTGCACGGGAGCCTCGGGAACGGACGGCGAGGGCAGAACCCTCGTGCTGTCCCTGAACCAGACCGAATCCCACCCCTCCTACATCGCCCTGACCGAGTTCGGCGATCGGCTCGAGGAGCGCACCGACGGCCGCTGGGACGTGGAGGTCTACGCCAACGAGACGCTCGGGGCCCAGCAAGAAGTCGTCCAGCTGGTCGGCGACGGCGCCGTGGACATGGCCGTGGCCTCCGGCACGCAGCTGGAGAACCTCAACGCCGACTTCCGGACCCTGAACCTGCCCACGGTCTTCGACGACATCGAGCACCAGCTCGAGGTGATCAACGACGACGCGATCGTGGGTGAGCTGTTCACCTCCCTCGAGGAGAGCACCACGCTCACCGTCCTCGGCGGTCTCACCCAGGGCGCCCGCAACGTCTACACCGCCGAGGGCCCGGTCGAGCGTCCCGAGGACCTGAACGGCCAGAAGATCCGCGTCCAGGAGTCCGACATCCACATCGACATGATCCAAGCAATGGGCGGCTCTGCCACGCCGATGGCCTACGGCGAGGTCTACACGGCCCTGCAGTCCGGGGTGCTCGACGGCGCGGAGAACAACGAGATCTCCTACATGTCCCAGAAGCACAACGAGGTGGCCGAGCACATGGCCCTGACCGAGCACCTCATCGGTCTCGACTACGTGGTGATGAACACCGACGTGCTCGAAGGCATGACCCCCGAGGACCGCGCGGTCTTCGACGAGGAGTGGGTCGCCACTTCCCAGCGCCACGCCGAGTTGTGGACGAGTGAGACCCTCGAGGCCATCGAGGCGGCAGAGGAGTCCGGGACCGTGTTCACCGAAGTGGACGAGGCCGCTTTCGACGAAGCCCTCGCCCCGGTGGTCGACAAGTACCTCGAGACCGACGAGGCCCGGAAGCTCTACGACGACGTCCGAAAGGCGGCCCAGCAGTGAGCGCGATTAAGAACGTCCTGGACAAGCTGCTCGCGGGGCTGTGCATCGCCCTGTTCGCGACGCTGGTGCTCGTCGTGACCTGGCAGGTCTTCACCCGCCAGGTGATCGGCGACCCCAGCACGTGGACTTCCACGACAGCTCAGTACCTGTTCGTGTGGCTGTCGCTGTTCGGCGCCGCCTACGTGTTCTCGGAGCGGGGCCACATCGCCGTGGACTTCCTGGCGCGCAAGACCGGCCCGAGGGCCCAGAAGGCGATCGGATCCTTCACCATGCTGGTCGTCCTGGCCTTCGCACTGCTCGTGCTCATCTGGGGCGGAATGCGCGGCGTCGGCCTCAGCTGGGGACAAAACGTCTCCGGCCTGCCGGTGAACGTAGGGCAGATGTACCTGGCCCTGCCCGTCTCCGGCGCCCTGATCACGTTCTACGCGATCCACCACCTCTACAAGGTCGTCGTGGGCCGCGAGGCCGGCCTGCCGATCAACGAGGACGAGGAGATCGGCCGGCACACCAGCTCCATGCCCCTGATCGCCTCCCAGGACCCGCGGATCACCGAGACCCGCCTCGATCCCCGTCTCACCGAGACCCCAGACACCGACGACGACACCCAGAAAGGACGGTGAGATCCTGTGGATCCCGCCATCATCGCCGGCATCATCCTCCTGGTCGGCATCGTCGTCCTCCTGGCTCTGGCCGTGCCCATCGCCGTCGCCGTCGGGTTCTCGTCGTTCGTCGCCCTGGCCGTGGTCATCGGCCCCGAAACGGCGTCCTTCGTCGGCGCTCAGCGGCTGTTCACCGGCATCAACTCCTTCACACTGCTGGCCATCCCCTTCTTCATCCTTGCCGGGGAGCTGATGAACACCGGTGGCATCGCAGCCCGTCTCATCGACGCCGCCAAGGTGCTCGTGGGCCGGATGCCCGGCTCGCTCGCCCAGACCAACGTGGTGGCCAACGCGCTCTTCGGCTCCGTGTCCGGCGCCGCCGTGGCCTCCGCCGCGGCCGTCGGAACCGTCATGGGCCCGCGCCAGCGCGAGGAGGGATACGCCCGGTCCTACTCCGCCGCCGTCAACGTCGCCTCGGCACCGGCTGGGATGCTCATCCCACCGTCCAACACCCTGATCGTGTACTCGCTGGTGTCCTCCACCTCGATTGCCACCCTGTTCATGGCCGGCTACGGACCGGGCCTGCTGTGGGCACTGGCCTGCATCGTCGTAGTGCTCCTGCACTCCCGCCGTCATCCCGGCGCCGGGCGGACCCAGCGGGTTCCCCTCGGCGTGGCCGTGCGCACGCTGATGAAGGCCGTCCTGCCGATGCTGATGATCGTCATCGTGATCGGCGGCATTCTGACGGGCGTCTTCACCCCGACCGAGTCGGCCGTGATCGCCGTACTCTACAGCTTCGTGCTGGGCATGGCCTACCGGCAGATCTCGCTCCGTCACCTGCCGGGGATCCTGCTCAACGCGACCCGCACCACCGCGATCGTGATGCTGCTCGTGGGCGTGTCCACGATCATGGCTTGGGTCATGTCCTACTCGCGGATCCCGCAGCTGATCTCCGATGGGCTGCTGGGAGTCACGGAGTCCCCGACCTTGATCCTGCTCATGATCCTGCTCGTACTGCTCGCCGTGGGCACCTTCCTGGACCCGACCCCGGCGATCCTGATCTTCACCCCGATTTTCCTGCCGGTCGTCGTGAGCTTTGGGATCGACCCGATCCACTTCGGCCTGATCATCGTGTTCGCCCTCTCGTTGGGCACCATCACCCCACCGGTCGGCAACGTCCTTTTCGTCGGCGCCCGGGTAGCTGGGCTGCGCGTGGAACCGGTGATCAAGGCGCTCGTGCCGTTCTTCTTGGCCCTGGCGATCGTGCTGCTGGTCGTCACCTTCGTGCCCCAGCTGAGCCTGTGGCTGCCGGGGGCCGTGGGTCTCCTGGAATAGGTGGCAGGCCGCGAGAATCAAGGTCCGGCTCCGGGGAAGGCGCATGCCTTCCCCGGAGCCGTCATCGTGCCCGGTGGCCTCGCAAGGGCCGCGCCCGGTGCCCGGATTCCCCCAGGAGCAACCGGCGGCAACCCGTGAGGGCTCCACAGCGATGTGTATCGCCATGGGGCCTTCGCTCAATCGCCTGCGCCCGCGGTGGCTCACCCCGGTGACACGCCCATGGCGGCGTCCAATTCCTGGAAGATCACTCCGTCCCTGGACACCATCCAGCAGTTCATGGAGGTCGACAACCCGTCCAAGGTGGTGCTGCACATCTACTACCGCCAGCCCCTCGGCCTGGACGAGACGAGCGGGCTGCAGAACGCCGGTGCGATCGTCACCGGTTTCAGCATGACCGACACCACCCTGCTCGACGTCCTGTCGGGGAAGGTCGTCCCGCAGGACCAGATGCCGTTCGCCCTGGCCGACACCCGAGCGGCGGTCGAGGAACAGTACAGCGAGCTCCCCGACTACGCGAAAACCACCGACAGCGAGCTGTTCCCCTTCGGTCACGGCCTGACGTATGAGGACGAAACCACGACGGACTACCGAGGGCCGTGGCAAGGACGACGCCGGCCGGTCCGTCCCCACGGTGGGGGCGGACCGGCCGGCGTCGTCGTGGGCGGTCCCCGCTAGGCGACGACCTCGGAGCGGTCCCCGCTCCACAGGGTGTGGAAGACGCCCTCGGCGTCGTCGACGCGCCGGTAGGTGTGCGCGCCGAAGTAGTCGCGCAGTCCCTGGGTCAGCGCCGCGTTGAGCCGCGGGCGGCGCAGGGAGTCGTAGTAGTTCAGCGTGGAGGAGAA
>JAPSHS010000300.1 GCA_031179495.1 Kocuria sp.
GGGCCAGCAGGGCCGCGACCACGCGGGTGGCGAGGCCGAGGACGAGCAGCGCCCCGCCGGCGAGCTCGAGGACGGCGACCGCGGGGGCCGCGACCTCCGCCAGCGGCACGCCCATCCCGGCGAACGAGGCCTGGGTGCCGGCGATGGTCCACTCGGTGAACTTCTGCCAGCCGTGCAGCAGGAACGTGATGCCGAGGACGGCCCGCAGGACGGTCAGGCCGATGCTCGCGGAGGTGGGCCCGGTGAGGGCGGAGGAACGGGGGGCGGTGGTGCGCTCGGGCGCCTGGGTCGTGGACATGTCATCACCCTAGCGCGAAAATACTTTCTTCGGCAAGCTTTGTGGCACGGCGTGTCGAGCACTCACAGCTGGTCGGCGGCCATGCCGCGCGCCGTGGGCCCCTGGGCGTCGTCCTCGACGAGGCGACCGATCAGGGCCAGCTGCTGGACCTGGACGGGCGTGAGCCGGTCGATCACCGTCCGGCGGACGTGGGCGACGTGGCCCGGCGCCACCTGCTCGACCTTCTCCACGCCGCGGTCGGTGATCTCCGCGAGCACCACGCGCTTGTCCCTCTCGTCGCCCGTGCGCACCACGAGGCCGTCGCGCTCGAGGCGCGCCACGATCCGGGACAGCCGGGACTGCGAGGTGTTGGTGGCCGCCGCGAGGTCGGACATGCGCCGGCGCCGGTCCGGGGCCTCGGAGAGCATCGCGAGGACGAGGTACTCGGCGAGGCTGAGGTCGGCCTCGGCCTGCAGCTGGGACTCGATGCTGCCGGGCAGGGTGAACATGATGGACACGAGCGCCAGCCAGGCCTCGCGCTCCTCGGGGGACAGCCATCGGGTCTCGGTCATGGGCACGAGTCTACGAGCCGGCGCCGGGCAGCCGGTCCGCGCTCCCCGCCCCGCGCGCCCATAATGGGAGCCATGGACTCCCTCGGCACCTGGCCCCGGCCCGTTCCCGCGGACGATCGCGACTTCGACGTCCAGGTGATGAAGCGGCTGCGCACGGCGCGCGGCGACGGCGCGACCGACCGCGCACCGCTGGGCGAGCGGCTGAGCACCTCGATGCTGCTCGTGGTGCCGCTGGTGACCGCGCTCGCCGTGGTCCTGCTGTGGCAGCAGTGGTCCCGTTCCGGCGCCGCGTGGCTGCTCGCGCTCGCCGCCGTGGTCCTCGTGGCGACCGCCCTGTGGTGGACGGCCCGGCTGCGGCGCGCCTTCACCGCGGCGCAGGGCCGGCTCGGCTCCCGGCTGGCCCACGTCGTGGACCACGGCGTGGGCGTGGTCCGGGACCTCGCCCTGGAGCCCCTCGCGGAGACGGACGGCGGCGCACAGGACGGCGGGCGCGTGCGCGCCCGGATGGGGCTGTCTGTCACCCCGGTCCGCGGCCCCCGGTTCCGCACGGACGTCGAGGCGGTCTACGACGCCGACGCGGCCCTCCTGCTGGAGGTCGGCTCGCACGGGCCCGTGCGCTTCCTGCGGGACGATCCCGAGGGCAGCACGGTGATCGACACCCGGCTCACCGAGGAGCAGGTCGAACAGGTCTACCGGGGCGCCGCCCTCAACTGACGCCCGCTCACCCCGCCCGGCGGGCGGCCGCGCGGGCCTCCTTCTCGATCCGCCGTCGGAGCTGGTCGCACAGGTCCTCCCCGGCGTGCAGCAGCTCCGGCAGCCGGTCCCGCTCGGTGGTCTGCGCGCGGAAGGCGTCCACCACGCCCACCCGGTGCTCGGCGCGGCGCACCAGTTCGACCGGCTGACCGGCCTGCACCGTGCCCGGGGCGAGGACCTTGAGGTAGGCCCCGGAGCGGCCGCGCTCCGTGAACCTGCGCAGCCATCCCCGCACCTGCATCACGCCGCGGAACGTGCCGCACGGGACGCGCGCGTCGGTCACCTGCAGCAGCACGTCGCCGATCCGCCAGACGTCGCCCAGCCGTGCGTCGTCGACGTCGAGGCCCGAGAGCGTGAGGTTCTCCCCGAAGGAGCCGTCTGGGAGCTCCCGGCCCAGCTCCCGCTCCCAGAAGTCCAGCTCCTCGCGGGCGAACGCGTAGACCGCCTGGTCCGTGCCGCCGTGGTACTTGGCGTCCCCGATGAAGTCCCCGGCCAGGCCCGACCCGAGCCCGCCCTTGCGCGGGCCCGGCTCGCGGACCTCCACGGGGCCCTCCACGGGGCGTTTGCGGATGCCCGTGAGCCGGTCCCGTCCGGCGGGACCGGCCTCGGCCCGTCCCACGTTGACGCTGCGGACGCGGGCGGTCACCGACGGACGTCCTCTCCCGGGTGGCCGGCCTCTTCCCCGGCGGGCTCCTCCAGCTCGTTGTGGTGGGTCGGGGAGTACACCGCGG
>JAPSHS010000011.1 GCA_031179495.1 Kocuria sp.
TACCTGCGGCTCTTCCCGGGCCCGCTCGCCGAGGCGGTACGGGCGGTGGCGACCGCCGAGGGCGCCGTGGTGGTGCACTGCTCGGCCGGGCGGGACCGGACCGGGGTGCTGGCCCTGCTCCTGCTGGATCTCGCCGGGGCCTCCCCGGAGCGCCTGCTGGCCGAGGACGAGGCGGCCGTGCGCGGGATCAACGAGTGGCACCGGGTCTCCCCCGTGCCCCACCCGGTCGAGCGCCACCACCCCGAGCACGAGCTGGCCGGGCTGCTCGTGGAACGGCGGGCCGCCCTCGCGGAGGTGGCGGCCGAGCTCGACGCCGAGCGCTATCTGCGGGCGGCCGGGGTGCCCGCCGCGGAGCTCGCGGCCCTGCGCCGCCGGCTCGGCCGACCGGCGCCCCTCAGCCCCGGTCCTTGAGGAAGTTCGTGATCCGCACGGTGCACAGCCGGGTGCCGTCCTCGTGCGCGATCACCACCTCGTGGCAGGTCAGGGAGCGGCCCAGCTGCAGCGCGGTGGCCGTGGCCGTCACGGTGCCCTCGCGGGAGGAGCGGTGGTGGGTGGCGTTGACGTCGACCCCCACGGCGACCTTGCCCATCGTGGAGGCGTGGATCACGGCCGCCCAGGAGCCCACGGCCTCCCCGAGCGCCACCATGGCGCCGCCGTGCAGCAGGCCCAGCGACTGCCGGTTGCCCTCGACGGGCATCGTGGCGACCACGCGCTCGGCCGACTCCTCCAGGACGGTCACGCCCATCTTCTCGTCCAGCTCGCCCAGCACGATCCGCCAGGGCTCGTGGTTCTCGCTCGCGCTCATGGCGCTCCTCGGTGGCAGGTCCCCGGAGCGCAGATCGACAGTGGCCCCGGGGTGTGACGTAGGCTATCGTGGTCATAATACCGAACGATCGGTCAGGATGCCGGGCCAGGATCGACTCCCGCCCCGGCACGCACCCGAGCGAAAGGACCACGCACCGTGGCAGCACAGACCCGGACCATCCTCCCGAGCTACCTGCGAGGCCGGTGGTGGACGCCGGAGAACCCGCAGCGGGTCACGGAGGTCACCGACGCCTCGACCGGCGAGGTCGTGGCGTGCGTGTCCACCGACGGCATCGACATCGCCTCCGCCGTGGAGTACGGGCGGACCGTGGGCCAGCAGTCCCTCGGGGAGCTCACCATCCACGAGCGGGCGCTGAAGCTCAAGGAGCTCGCGCAGCACCTCACCGAGCGCAAGCAGGAGCTCTACGACCTCTCCTACGCCACGGGGGCCACCCTCAAGGACCACTTCTTCGACGTGGACGGCGGCATCGGCACCCTCTTCACGTTCTCCTCCAAGGGCCGGCGCGAGCTGCCCAACGCCAACGTCATCGTGGACGGCGCCGTGGAGCAGCTGTCGAAGGACGGCTCCTTCCTCGGCGAGCACATCTACACCCGGATGCCCGGCGTGGCCGTGCAGATCAACGCGTTCAACTTCCCGGTGTGGGGCTTCCTGGAGAAGTTCGCGCCGTCGTTCATCGCCGGCATGCCCACCGTGGTCAAGCCCGCGACGCCCACCGGCTACGTCACCGAGGCCTGCGTGCGCCTGATGGTCGAGTCCGGCATCCTGCCCGAGGGCTCCCTGCAGCTGGTCTCCGGGTCCGCCCGGGACCTGCTCGACCACCTGGACTACCGCGACCACGTGGCCTTCACCGGCTCCGCCGGCACCGCGGAGTCGCTGCGCGACCACGACAGCGTGCGCACCGGCGGAGTGCGCTTCACCGCCGAGACGGACTCCCTCAACGCGGCCATCCTGGGTCCGGACGCCACGCCCGACACCCCGGAGTTCGAGGCCTTCGTCAAGGCCGTGTTCGTCGAGATCACGTCGAAGGCCGGGCAGAAGTGCACGGCCATCCGGCGCGTCATCGTCCCGCAGGACCGCGTGGAGGACGTCGTCGCGGCCGTCGCCGAGCGCGTGCAGCAGCGAGTGGTCATCGGCGACCCCCGCACCGAGGGCGTCACCATGGGAGCCCTGGCCTCCAAGGAGCAGCAGTCCGAGGTCCGCAAGGCCGTGGAGCGGCTCGTGGCCGCGGGCGGCACCGTCCGGCTCGGTGGCCCCGACGGCTCCGTGGGCGGGGCCGACGCCGAGGCGGGGGCCTTCTTCCCCGTCACCGTGCTGTCCTTCGACGACCCGCTGACCCCGGAGGTCCACTTCGTCGAGGCCTTCGGACCGGTGACCTCCGTGCTCGGCTACACCGACGTCGACGACGCCGTGCGGCTCGCCGCGCTGGGCGGCGGATCGCTCGTGGCCACCGTGTGCACGAACGACGGCGCGACCGCCGCCCGCTTCATCGCCGGCATCGGCTCCCACCACGGGCGCGTGCACTTCCTCAACCGCCAGGACGCCAGGACCTCCACCGGGCACGGCTCGCCCATGCCGCACCTGGTGCACGGCGGGCCGGGCCGGGCCGGCGGCGGCGAGGAGCTGGGCGGCGTGCGCGGCATCAAGCACTACATGCAGCGCACCGCGATCCAGGGTCCCCCGGACGTCCTCACCGCCGTGACGGGTGTGTGGCACCGGGGTGCGGCGGCGAACACCGTGACCCGGGAGGTGGTCGAGAACGGCACCGGCGAGCACCCGTTCCGGAAGTCCCTGGAGACCCTGCGGATCGGCGACCAGTTCGCCTCCGAGCTGCGCACCGTGACCCTCGAGGACATCACCGAGTTCGCGGACCGGACGGGGGACAGGTTCTACGCGCACACCGACGAGGAGGCCGCCACGGCCAACCCGTTCTTCCCGCGCCGGGTGGCCCACGGCTACCTGCTGGTCTCCTGGGCGGCCGGGCTGTTCGTGGACGCCGCGCCGGGCCCCGTCCTGGCGAACTACGGGCTGGAGAACCTGCGGTTCCTCACGCCGGTGACCTACGACGACGCCTTCAGGGTGACCCTGACCGCCAAGCAGATCACCCCGCGCGTGACCGACGAGTACGGCGAGGTCCGGTGGGACGCGATCCTGCACAACCAGCACGACGACATCGTCGCGACCTACGACGTGCTGACCCTCGTGGCGAAGACCTGGCCGGCCGCCTGAGTCCGCCGCACGAGGAGGGGCCCCCGGCGCTCGCCGGGGGCCCCTCCTCGTGCGGCGGAGCGCGCTCGCCGGCCGGCCTCAGGGGGCGCGCAGCCCCGAGAACGCGAGCGCGACCACGGTGTCGGCCAGTGCGTCGGAGGCCTTGTCCGGGTCCGGCCGGTACCAGTCGACGATCGAGTTGATCATGCCCAGGAGCAGACGGGAGGCGGAGCGGCCGCTGATGTCGTCGCGCAGGCCGCCCTCGGTCTGTGCCTGCTCGATGAGCGCGCCCACCTGCCGGGTGACGGAGCGGCGGCGCTCCAGCGCCCGGGTCTCGACCTCGGAGTTGCCCCGCAGCCGCAGCAGCAGCGTCACGTAGGGCATCTGCTCCACGAGCACGCGCACGGTCCCCCGGATCACGTGCTCCAGCCGCTCGACCGCCGGCGCCTCCGTCCGCTCGGCCGAGGCCAGCACCTCCTCGAGGGCGTCCAGGGCGCGCCCCAGGGCCTGCTCGAGGATCTCCTCCTTGGACTGCACGTGGTGGTAGATCGCCGACTTGGAGATGCCCAGGTGCTTGGACAGCGTGCCCATCGAGGTGGCGTCGTAGCCGTGGACGTTGAACACCTCGACACAGACGCTCAGCAGCGTCTCACGGTCGTAGCCGGGCCGGCCGCGGCGCGGTGCTCCGCTGTCCGGGAGCGCGGACGCCGGTGCTTGCGTCATGGGGACCTCGATCTCGACGGTGACGGGACGGTGGGGCAACGATGATCCTATGACGCGACCGGCCCCGAGCGGTTCCGGAGGCCGGTCGGGGGCCGGGCCGGTGCGCGGCCGTCACGCCTCCTTGCGGTGGTCGTAGACCCGCCGCAACTTGCCGGAGGATCGCGCGAGCGTGTCCGGCTCGGCGATCTGGACGGTGGCCGAGGAGCCGATCCTCGTCTTGATGTGGTGCACCAGCTCCCGGCCACCGGCCTCGGCCACCTCCCGGGTGACCTCCGCGCGGCGCTCGATGGTGACGGTCATCTGGTCCATGCGGTGCGGCCGGGTGATGTCGAGGACGAAGTGCGGGCTCAGCGCGGGGATCTGCAGGGCGAGCTCCTCGATCTGGGAGGGGAACAGGTTGACCCCGCGGAGGATGATCATGTCGTCGGAGCGGCCCGTGATCCGGCCCATCCGCCGGTGCCCGGGCCGGTCCGTGCCGGGGAGCAGGCGGGTGAGGTCGTGGGTGCGGTAGCGGATGATCGGCAGGGCCTCCTTGGTGAGCGCCGTGAACACGAGCTCACCGGGCCGGCCGGTCTCCAGGACCTCGTCCGTGAACGGGTCGATGATCTCCGGGCGGAAGTGGTCCTCCCAGATGTGGGAACCGTCCTTGGACCCGGCGGACTCCCCCGCCACGCCGGGCCCCATGACCTCGGAGAGGCCGTAGATGTCGCACGCGTCGATCCCGAAGATGGTCTCGATCTCCCGGCGCATCTCCTCGGTCCACGGCTCGGCGCCGAGCACGGCGGTGCGCAGCGAGGTCCCCCGGGGGTCGAGACCGAGCTTCCTGAAGCCGTCGGCGATGGTCAGCAGGTAGGTGGGCGTCGAGAGGATGGCCTGGGGCTCGAAGTCCCGGATCATCTGGACCTGCTTCTCCGTCTGCCCGCCGGACATCGGGATGACCGCACAGCCCAGGCGCTCGGCGCCGTAGTGGGCGCCGAGCCCACCGGTGAACAGCCCGTAGCCGTAGGCGTTGTGCACCTTGTCCCCGGGCCGCACGCCGGAGAGGCGGAAGCAGCGGGCCACGAGGCTCGCCCAGGTGGTGATGTCGTTCTCGGTGTAGGCCACCACGGTGGGCTGGCCGGTGGTCCCGGAGGAGGCGTGGATCCGGCGCACCTCGCTCATGGGCACCGCGAGGGACCTGAAGGGGTACGCCCTCCGCAGGAACTCCTTGTCCGTGTACGGGAACAGCCGGAGGTCCTCGAGCTCCTTGAGGTCGCCCGGGTGCACACCGTGGGCGTCGAAGAGCTCCGTGTAGGCGGGGACGTTCCGGTAGGCGTGGTGCAGGCTCCAGCGCAGGCGCTCGAGCTGGAGGGACTCCACCTGGTCCCGGCTCATCGTCTCCTCGGGATCCGGCTGCGACCGGTCCGCGGGGGCGGCGGGCGGGGCGTACGGGTTGGGCACGGAGCTCACGGTCATCTCAGGCGTCCTCGGTCTGCTGGGTGGTGTGCCGGGCGGTCTGCGCGGCCGGCTCCGCCGCCGGCGCGGCGGCCGCCCGGAGGGCGGGGTTCGGGATGGTGCGGCTGCGTCCGCGGAACTCGGCGACGAGCCGGTCACCGGCCGTGACCTGGATGTCGTAGACGCCGCTGCGCCCGGTCCGGGCGCGCACGGTGCCGACCGCGGTGAGCTCCTGCCCCCGGTGGGGAGAGGCGAGGAAGTTGATGTCCGCCCCGGAGGCCACCGTGATGGTGCTGCCGTCCGCGTCGGGGTCGTTGCACGCGAGGGCGAAGCAGGTGTCCGCGAGGGCGAAGACCATGCCGCCGTGGGCGATGCCGAAGCCGTTGAGCATCTCCTCCCGCAGCGTCATGCGGATCTGGGCGTGGCCGTACTCCGCGCGGTCCACGGTGATGCCCATCCAGCGCGAGGCGTGGTCCCCCGCGAGGATCGGGTGCTCCTGGGACATGTGCTGCTCCTCACAATTCACGACCGAATGGTCAGTAGACAATCTCACTCCCCGCCCCGTGTCAAGCCGCGGCACGTCCGGGAATCCGGAGGCACGACGTGTTGACGCGGTGCATGGGGACTTATATTCTGAACGAACGGTCAGTTAGTCGAGGGCGGCCTTCCCGCTCCGCGACGCCATCTCATCGGAAGAGGGACACCATGACTACGCAGAACAGCGGCCTCCACGCCGTGGCCGCCGCGGAGCCGGCGGAGCAGGCCGAGCTGGACCGCGCCGGCCAGGAGCACTTCGACCGCATCATCGCCGAGGACTCCCGCATCGAGCCGCGCGACTGGATGCCCGCCGCCTACCGCAGGACCCTCGTCCGCCAGATCTCGCAGCACGCGCACTCCGAGATCATCGGGATGCAGCCGGAGGGCAACTGGATCTCCCGGGCCCCGTCCCTCAAGCGCAAGGCCATCCTCATGGCCAAGGTCCAGGACGAGGCCGGCCACGGGCTGTACCTCTACTCCGCCGCCGAGACCCTGGGCACCCCGCGCTCCGAGCTCAACCAGCAGCTGCTGGACGGCCGGGCCAAGTACTCCTCGATCTTCAACTACCCGGCGCGCACCTGGGCCGACATGGGCGCCATCGGCTGGCTCGTGGACGGCGCGGCGATCGCCAACCAGGTCCCGCTGTGCCGGGCCTCCTACGGCCCCTACGGCCGCGCGATGGTGCGCATCTGCAAGGAGGAGTCCTTCCACCAGCGCCAGGGCTGGGAGATCCTCCACGAGCTCTCCCACGGCACCCCCGCGCAGAAGCAGATGGCCCAGGACGCCGTGAACCGCTTCTACGGCCCCTCCCTGCAGATGTTCGGGCCCCCGGACGACGACTCGCCCAACTCGAAGCAGTCCATGGCGTGGAACATCAAGCGCTTCTCCAACGACGAGCTGCGCCAGCGCTTCGTGGACATGATCGTCGAGCAGGCCGCGGCACTCGACCTGACCCTCCCCGACCCGGACCTGAAGTGGAACGAGGAGCGCGGCCACTACGACTACGGACCGCTGGACTGGGACGAGTTCAAGGCCGTCGTGGGCGGCAGGGGCCCGTGCAACCTCCAGCGGATGCAGCGCCGCCGCCAGGCGCACGAGGACGGCGCGTGGGTCCGTGAGGCCGCCGCCGCCTACGCCCGCAGGACCGCCCCGGAGCGCGCCCCTGCCGAACTCATCGGAGCCTGAGCATGAGCGAGAACCACGAGAACACCGTGCGCCCGATCGGCGCCGCCTCGGACGAGTGGCCCCTGTGGGAGGTGTTCGTGCGCTCCTCGCGCGGGCTCTCCCACGTCCACGCCGGCTCGTTGCACGCCCCGGACGCCACCATGGCCGTGCGCAACGCCCGCGACCTCTACACCCGCCGCAACGAGGGCACCTCCGTGTGGGTCGTGCCCTCCGAGGCCGTCACGGCGTCGGACCCCGACGCCAAGGGCGCGTACTTCGAGTCCGCGCAGGGCAAGAGCTACCGCCACGCCACGTACTACACCAAGAGCGAAGGGGTGAAGCACCTGTGAGCTACGCATCCCACGAGTCCGCGACCCGGATCAGCGCGGGCACCGCCATCACGGCGGAGGACATCCGGGCCGGCGGGGCGAAGGCCCCCGAGGACGTGGCCCGCTACGCCCTCCAGCTGGGCGACGACGCCCTGATGCTCTCGCAGCGCCTCGGCTGGTGGATCGCCCGCGCCCCGGAGCTCGAGGAGGACATCGCGCTGGCCAACATCGCCCTGGACCTGCTCGGGCACGCCCGCTTCTTCCTCACCTACGCCGGCACCGCGTGGGGGAGGACCGAGGACGAGCTCGCCTACTTCCGGGACGAGGAGGAGTTCCGCTCCTGCCGCCTCGTGGAGCAGGAGAACGGCGACTTCGGGCAGACCATCGCCCGGCAGCTGATCTTCTCCTACTACCAGTACGAGCTCTACCGCCGGCTGGTGCGCTCCACCGACCCGACCCTCGCAGCCATCGCGGAGAAGGCGCTCAAGGAGATCGAGTACCACCAGGACCACGCGGGCCAGTGGGTGCTGCGCCTGGGCCTGGGCACCGAGGAGTCCAAGCGCCGGATCGCGGCCGGGCTGCACTACATGTGGCCCTACGTGGACGAGCTGTTCCACGACGACGAGCTCGTCGACGCCCTCGGGGACGTCGCCGTGCGCCCGTCCGGGCTGCGGGCCGACTTCGACGCCCGGATCCGGGCGATCCTGCAGGAGGCGGAGCTGTCCGTCCCCGAGGTCCTGGGCGCCTACGGCGGGGACCGTTCCGGGCAGTTCAGCGAGCAGCGGGGCCACATCCTCGCCGAGATGCAGGTGCTGGCCCGCCAGCACCCCGGCGCCACCTGGTGAGGAGGTGACGACGATGACCGAGCACGAGCGGACGGGCGGCACGCGGGTGACCGGCCGGGAGCTGCGACCCGCGGACGAGGCCTCCGCCCGCGTCTGGGACATCGCCGCCGAGGTGAACGACCCCGAGATCCCGGTGCTCTCCATCGCCGACCTCGGCATCCTGCGGGACGCCCGGGCCGAGGACGGGCGCGTCGTCGTCGTCATCACCCCGACCTACTCCGGGTGCCCCGCGATGGAGACCATCACCACGGACGTCACCCGGGCGCTCGCCGCGCGGGGGTACGACGACGTGCGGGTCGACCTCGTGCTGCACCCGGCGTGGACCACGGACTGGATGAGCGAGGACGGCCGGCGCAAGCTGGACGAGTACGGCATCGCCCCGCCCACCGGCCGCTCCGCCGCCGGCCCCGTCCGGCTGGGCCTCACCGTCAAGTGCCCGCGCTGCCACTCGCTGGACACCCGCGAGCTGACCCGCTTCGGGTCCACCGCCTGCAAGGCGCTCCACGTCTGCAACGAGTGCCTGGAACCCTTCGACTACTTCAAGGTGCACTGATGACCGAGATCACCGCCCCGGCCCGGCGCCGGGCCACGTTCAACACCCTCGAGGTCTCGCAGGTCCGCAGGCTCACGGCCGACTCGGTCGAGGTCGCCTTCGCGGTGCCCCCGGAGCTCGTGGACGACTACGACTACCTGCCCGGGCAGTACGTGGCGCTGCGCGCCCACATCGACGGGCAGGAGGTCCGCCGGTCGTACTCGATCTGCGCGGAGCCGAAGCCCGGCGAGGTCCGGGTGGCGATCAAGCAGGACCTCGGCGGTGTCTTCTCCACCTGGGCCAACGAGTCCCTGAAGGCCGGCGACAGGCTCGACGTCATGAACCCGCAGGGCGCGTTCATCTCCAAGCTCGGGCTCACGAGCATGAACGACCCCGAGAAGCTCGCCGCCGAGGAGGTCTCCCGCAACGCCTCGGTGCACCTCGTCGCCTTCGCCGCCGGCTCGGGGATCACACCGATCATGGCGATCGCCAAGGCGGTGCTGCGCGCCTCGAGGACCTCGACGTTCGACCTCGTCTACGCCAACCGCTCGGCCATGGAGGTGATGTTCGCCGAGGAGCTGGGAGACCTCAAGGACAAGTACCCGTCCCGCCTGGCGATCCACCACGTCCTCTCCCGGGAGCAGCGGATCAGCCCGCTGATGTCGGGGCGGATCGACGAGGACAAGCTCAAGGACATCCTGGACGAGGTGCTCCAGGTGGACAGGACCGACGAGTGGTTCCTGTGCGGTCCCTTCGAGCTGGTCCAGATGTGCCGGGACACCCTCGCCGAGCGGGGCGTGCCGGAGGACAGGATCCGCTTCGAGCTGTTCAGCACGGGCCGCCCCGAGACCCCGCAGGGCCAGCAGGGCCGGGCGGTCCGGGCCGACCCCTCGGACGAGCGCTACGAGATCACGTTCAACCTCGACGGGCTCTCCAGCTCGATCGAGTCCCCGAAGAACGCCCACGAGACCGTGCTCAACGCTGCCCTGCGGGTCCGCCCCGACGTCCCGTTCGCCTGCGCCGGCGGGGTCTGCGGCACGTGCCGCGCGAAGGTCGTCTCCGGGGAGTTCGAGATGGAGGAGAACTACGCCCTGGAGAAGGACGAGGTCGAGAAGGGCTACGTCCTGACCTGTCAGACCCGCCCCACCTCCGGGCAGCTCGTCGTCGACTTCGACGCCTGACCGGCACCGGACGGGCCCGGTCCCGGCCCCGTCCCCACCCCCGTCCCCGTCCCCACCCAGGAGCAGCCGTGATCGACCTGACCATCGACGGATCCGTGGCCGAAGTGGTGCTGAACGCGCCCGGGAGGATGAACGCGCTGGACGAGGCGGCGCTCGTCGAGCTGGGCGAGGCCTACGCCGAGGCCGGGCGGGCCGGCGTCCGCGCGCTCGTGCTGCGCGGCGAGGGCCGCGGCTTCTGCGCCGGCCGGGACATCTCCGCCGTGGAGCCCGCCACCGACGACGCCTACGGGTACCTCGCCGGGAAGGTCACCCCGCTGCTGCGCGCGATGAGCCGCTTCCCCGCCCCCACGTTCGCCGCCGTCCAGGGCGCCTGCCTCGGCGTGGGGCTCGGGCTGGCGATCGCCACGGACGTGGTCTACGTGGCGGACGACGCGAAGATCGGCTCCCCGTTCGCCGCCCTCGGGGCCACCCTCGACTCGGGCGGGCACGCCCTGTTCACCGAGCGCCTCGGCGCCCACCGGACCCTGGACCTGATCTACACCGCCGAGCTGATGAGCGGGCAGGAGGCCGTGCGCTCCGGTCTGTTCAGCCGGTCGGTGCCCCGCGAGGAGCTGCTCGAGCTCACCCGGGCCAAGGCCGCCGCGGTGGCCGAGGGAGCCACCGGGGCGTTCCTCGCCTCCCGGGAGCTCGTGGCGCGGATCCGCGACGATCGCCTGGGGCTGTGGGAGTCGGTGGAGCACGAGAACCGGGTGCAGGGCGAGCTGTGCCGCAGCGCCGACTACGCCGAGGGCTTCGCCGCGTTCCAGCAGAAGCGCCGGCCCCGGTTCACCGGCGAGCGGGTCTGACCGGGCGCGGCGCGGGTTAAGCGGTCGGGGAAAAGGCCTGCCGCGCCGCCGGGCGCCGGTTAGCGTGGGTCCATGACTTCTACGGCGACCTCCTCGGTGTTCGACCTCTCCGGCTTCGACCGCTCCGTCCGGCCCCAGGACGACCTCTACCGGCACGTCAACGGGACCTGGCAGCGCCGGACCGAGATCCCCGACGACAAGCCCTCGGTGGGGGCGTTCATCGAGCTGCGGGACCAGGCCGAGGCCGCCGTGCGCGAGCTCATCACCCGGGCCCGGGCCGGGGACCCGGAGTCGGTCGAGTCCAAGATCGCGAACCTGTACGCGTCCTTCATGGACGAGGAGCGGATCGAGGCCCTCGGGGCCGCGCCGCTGGCCCCGGACCTCGCCGAGATCGACGCCGTGGCGGACGTGCCGGGCCTGGTGCGCCACCTCGGCCGGATGATCCGCCGCGGCGCGGGCGGACTCGTGGGCCTGGACGTCGACGCCGACCCGGGCGACCCCGAGCGCAACCTCGTGTTCGTCGGCCAGTCCGGGCTCGGCCTGCCCGACGAGGAGTACTACCGGCACGAGCAGCACGCCGCGATCCGGGAGAAGTACCAGGACCACGTGCGGTCCATGCTCTCCCTGGCGGGTGTGGCGGACGCCGCCGAGCAGGCCCGCGCGGTCGTGGAGCTCGAGACGCGGATCGCCTCCCACCACTGGGACAAGGTCACGGTCCGGGACCTCACCCGGATGTACAACCCCATGAGCTTCGAGGAGCTGGCCGGGGCCACCACGGTCCTGGACTGGAACCTCCTCGCGGACGGCGCGGAGCTGCCGGTCCCGGCGCTGCGCACGGTGGTCAACGCCCAGCCGTCCTTCTTCACGGGCGTCGAGGAGCTGCTCGTCGACGAGCTGCTGCCGGCGTGGCGGGCCTGGGCCCGGTGGCACCTGGTCTCGGCCCGCGCCACCTACCTGTCCTCGGCGTTCGTGGAGGAGGACTTCGCGTTCTACGGCACCGTGATCTCCGGGACCCCCCGGCTCAAGGACCGGTGGAAGCGGGGGGTGGAGCTCGTCAACGGGGTCCTCGGCGAGGCCGTGGGAGAGCTCTACGTCGCGGCGCACTTCTCCCCCACCGCCAAGGAGCGGATGGACGAGCTGGTGGCGAACCTGCTGGAGGCCTACCGGGTCTCGATCACCGGGCTGGACTGGATGACGGAGGAGACCCGCCAGGAGGCGCTGAAGAAGCTCTCGCAGTTCACGCCGAAGATCGGCTACCCGGAGAAGTGGAAGGACTACTCCCCGCTGCGGATCGACGTCGACGACCTCGTGGGCAACCGCGTCCGCACCACGGAGTTCCGGCTCGCGGAGCTGGTCCGCAAGGCCGGGCAGCCGGTGGAGAGGCACGAGTGGCTGATGACCCCGCAGACGGTCAACGCCTACTACCACCCGCTGCGCAACGAGATCGTCTTCCCGGCCGCGATCCTGCAGCCCCCGTTCTTCGACGAGGACGCCGACGACGCCGTGAACTACGGCGCGATCGGCTCCGTGATCGGCCACGAGATCGGCCACGGCTTCGACGACAAGGGCTCCACCTGCGACGGCGACGGCCGGCTGCGCAACTGGTGGACCGACGCCGACCGCCGCGCGTTCGAGGAGCGCACCGCGGAGCTGGTGCGCCAGTACGACCGGCTGGTCCCGGAGCAGCTGCAGGCCGAGGGCACGAGCGTCAACGGGGAGCTGACCCTGGGCGAGAACATCGGGGACCTGGGCGGGCTCACGATCGCGCACAAGGCCTGGCTGATGTCCCGCGAGCAGCACGGCGACGCCGGGCAGGGCGAGCCGATCGACGGCTACACCCCCGAGCAGCGGCTGTTCCTGTCCTGGGCCTACGTGTGGCAGCAGAAGTCCCGCGACGAGGCGCTCCGCCACCGCATCGCCACCGACCCGCACTCCCCCAACGAGTTCCGGGCCAACCAGGTGGTGCGCAACGTCCCCGCCTTCTACGAGGCCTTCGGGGTCGAGGAGACGGACGCCCTGTGGCTGCCGGAGGCCGAGCGCGTCAGCATCTGGTGAGACCACCACCGGCCGCGCGTCGCGGCGGGGCAACGGGTGCTTCCGTCCGGGGCGGGACCGCCAGCAGCCGCAGGGACAGGACGACGGCGTCGGTCACCGGGTCCGCGGAGACCACCGCCGGCTGGTAGAGGGCGGTGGTGCCGGCCCGCAGGCGCGGGGGACGGTGCCCACGGGGATCCGTCCGGGGCTCGGGACCTCCGTGGCCCCCGCCTCAGTCCTCGTCCGCGGGCAGCAGCTCCGCGGGGCCGAAGCGGCGGTTGGCGAGCACGGGCACGGTCTCGCGCACCTCGTCGATCCGCTCGGCGGTGACGTCGGCGGTGAGCACGGCCTCCTCCTCCCCGGCCTCGGTCACGACCACGCCGAGCGGGTCGAGGACCGCGGAGCGGCCGACCGTGTGCTGGGCGCAGGTGTCCGCGGCCGCCACCCAGACGGTGTTCTCGATCGCACGGGCCTTGAGCAGCGCCTGCCAGTGGTCCACCTTGTGCTCCCCGGCGAACCACGCGGCGGGCACGGTCAGCAGCTGGGCCCCGGCGTCGACGACGGCGCGGCAGATCTCGGGGAAGCGCAGGTCGTAGCAGGTGATCATGCCGACCGAGAGCTCACCGATCCGCACCACGGTCACGCCCTTGTCCCCCGGCCGGATCCGGTCGGACTCCCGGTGGCTGAAGGCGTCGTAGAGGTGGAGCTTGCGGTACGTGCCGAGGATCGCGCCCTGCGCGTCCACGGCCACGAGCGTGTTGTAGGGCCGGCCGTCGGCGGAGGCCTCGTAGCCGCCGGCGATCACGGCGACACCCGTCCGCGCGGCCAGGAAGGACAGCTGCTGGACGAAGCCGGACCAGCCGAGCAGCACCAGCTCCTCGAACTGCTCCCCGATGAGCCGCTCGGAGAACATGGCCTCCTCCGGGAACACGACGAGCTCCGCGCCGGCGGAGGCCGCCTCTCCGGCCAGCCGGCCCATGGTCTGCAGGTTCTCGGCCGTGTCCGCGGTGGGCGCGAACTGTCCGACGGCGATCTTCACGGTGTCTCCTCGGGTGCGGCGGTGGGTCGGGGCGCCCCGGCGTCGTGCGCCGCCGGCGCCGCTGCGCCCACTCTAACCGCCGCCCCGCACGGGCGGTGCGACGTGCCAGGATGGACCCGGGAACGGCCGGGCGAGCGGAGGGCGGACGATGGGCGAGCAGCCGGGGACCCGGGCTCGGGGCAGGGCCGCGCGGTGGCTCCTGGGCGGTGGCCAGGAGCCGGACCCCCGGTTCACCCTGGCCAACGAGCGCACCTTCCTCGCCTGGATCCGCACGTCCCTGGCGTTCCTGGCCGGCGGGATCGCGGTGGAGGCCTTCACGGCCGAGGTCTTCGACGAGCCCGTGCGCACGTTCATCGCCGTGGTGCTGCTGGCCCTGAGCATGTTCGTCAGCGCGGGCGCCGCGTTCCGGTGGCTCGGGGTGGAGCGCAGCATGCGCCATCGGGCACCGCTGCCGCTGCCCCTGATCGCCCCGCTGCTCGCGGTGGGCGGGGCGGTCGCCGCCGGGGTGCTCGTCGTCGTCGTGCTGCAGGGCTGAGGTGCCGCGCCCGCCGAGCCGACGGCCCGGACCGCCGCCGGAGCCCCCGCACCCGGACCCGGGCCTGCAGCCCGAGCGCACCACGATGGCCTGGGGCCGGACCCTGCTGTCCTTCGTGGTGGTCTCCGCCGTCTTCCTGCGCTGGCTCCCCCAGCACGGGCCGTTCGTGCTGGTGCTCCTCGGGCTGGCGGTGCTCACGGCCGGTTCCATCTACCTGACGCAGCGGTCACGGTACGCGCGCAGCGCCCGCGGCATCGCCCGGGAGGTGTCCGCCCCGGAGACCGGGGCGGTGCTGGCCACCGCGCTCGCCGTGCTCGTGCTCGGCGCGCTCGGGATCTGGGTGGTGCTGGTGCTCGTCTGAGCCCTCCCCCGCCCCGCGGGGAGGTCAGTCGATGAGGTCGCGCACCACGATGGTGTCGTCGCGGTCCGGGCCCACGCCGATCGCGGACATCCGGGTGCCGCTCATGGCCTCGAGCGCCTCGACGTAGGCGCGGGCGTTGGCCGGCAGGTCCGCCAGGGAGCGGCAGCCGGTGATGTTCTCCTCCCAGCCCGCGAAGTGCTCGAGGATCGGCCTGGCGTGGTGGAACTCGGTCTGGGTCATCGGCATCTCGTCGTGCCGGACGCCGTCGACGTCGTAGGCCACGCACACCGGGATCTGCTCGATGCCCGTGAGGACGTCGAGCTTGGTGAGGAAGTAGTCGGTGAAGCCGTTGATCCGGGAGGCGTGGCGGGCCATCACGGCGTCGTACCAGCCGGTGCGGCGCGGCCGGCCGGTGTTCACGCCGAACTCGCCGCCGGTGGTGCGCAGCTGCTCGCCCATCTCGTCGAAGAGCTCCGTGGGGAACGGCCCGGCGCCCACCCGGGTGGTGTAGGCCTTGATGATGCCGATCGCGCGGGTGATCCGGGTCGGTCCGATCCCCGAGCCCACGGACGCGCCGCCCGCCGTCGGGTTGGAGGAGGTCACGAACGGGTAGGTGCCGTGGTCCACGTCGAGGAAGGTGGCCTGGCCGCCCTCCATGAGCACGACCCTGCCCTCGTCGAGCGCCTGGTTGAGGAGGTAGGTGGAGTCCACGATCATCGGGGCGAGCCGCTCGGCGTAGCCCAGGAAGTACTGCACGACCTCCTCGACGTCGATGTCCCGGCGGTTGTAGAGCTTGACCAGCAGCTCGTTCTTCTGCCGCAGCGCGCCCTCGATCTTCTGCCGCAGGATCGACTCGTCCAGGACGTCCTGGACGCGGATGCCGAGCCGGCCCACCTTGTCCATGTAGGCCGGGCCGATGCCGCGCCCGGTGGTGCCGATCGCCCGCTTGCCGAGGAAGCGCTCGGTGACCTGGTCCATCGTCTGGTGGTACGGGGCCACGAGGTGGGCGTTCGCGGAGATCCGCAGTCGGGAGGTGTCCGCCCCGCGCGCCTCGAGGCCGTCGATCTCCTCGAACAGGGCCTGGGGGTTCACCACGACGCCGTTGCCGATCACGGGGACGGCGTTGGGGCTCAGGATGCCGGCCGGCAGCAGCTTGAGCTCGAACTTGTCGCCGCCCACCACCACGGTGTGCCCGGCGTTGTTGCCGCCGTTGGGCTTGACCACGTAGTCGACGCGGCCGCCGAGCAGGTCGGTGGCCTTGCCCTTGCCCTCGTCGCCCCACTGGGCGCCGACGATCACGATTGCTGGCATTGAACGACTCTCCTGCCTGGATGACGCGGGACCTCGCCCGCGGGGCCCGGCGGAGGCTGACACCGGCCGGACACGACAACGCCCCTGCGTCGGCCCGGTCCTGTCCGCACGCTCGAGGCGGCGCCGCGCCGGCAGGAAGGAGGCCCAGGGGCTCGTACCGTGCAAGTCTAGCGGTCCGTGACCCGGCGCACGCATCCGGGCTCGCCGCCCCGGGGGACCGCGGTCCGATATCCTCGATGCTCATGAGTTCCCCTTCCCCCTCGACCCGGGTCGGGTCCGGCCCGCAGGCCGCGGCCCCGCAGGCCCCGGCCGGGCCGGGCTCCCACCTCGCGGACCGCCACCTCGTGATGATGGCCCTCGGCAGCGCGATCGGCACCGGCCTGTTCATCGGCACGGGCGCCGCCATCCGCACGGCGGGCCCGGCGGTGCTGCTGTCCTTCCTCGTGGCGTGCGTGCTGCTGGTGCTGGTGATGCGGGCCCTGGGCGAGATGGCCGCCGCGGACCCGTCCCCCGGCGCGTTCTCCACCTACGCCGAGAAGGCCATGGGCCGCACCGTGGGCCGGACCCTCGGCTGGCTGTGGTGGGCGCAGATCGTGGTGGTGGTCGCGGCGGAGGCCACGGCGGCGGCCCAGCTGCTGACGGAGCTGTGGCCGGTGACCGAGCAGTGGGTGCTGGCGCTGCTGTTCATGGTGGTGTTCACAGGGGTCAACCTGGTGCAGGTCCGCACGCTCGGGGAGACCGAGTTCTGGTTCGCCCTGATGAAGGTGCTGGCGGTGCTGGCGTTCCTGGCGGTCGGGCTCGCCGTGCTGCTGGGCCTGTCCGACGCGCCCTCCCCCGGACTGGGCAACCTCACCGCGCACGGCGGGTTCCTGCCCAACGGGCTCACCGGGGTGGCCGCCGCGCTGCTCGTGGTGATCTTCGCCTTCGGCGGCACGGAGCTCGTGACGATCGCGGCCGCGGAGACCGAGGACCCGCAGCACAGCGTGGCCCGCGCCGTGCGCACCGTCCTGGTCCGCATCCTCGTCTTCTACGTGGGGGCCGTGACCGTGATGGTGCTCGTGCTGCCGTGGAACGACGAGCAGCTCTCCGTCAGCCCCTTCGTGGCCGTGCTGGACGCCGCCGGCGTGCCGGGGGCTGACGTGGGCATGGCCGTGGTCATCATCCTGGCGCTGCTCTCGGCGCTCAACGCCAACATCTACGGCGCGTCCCGGATGCTGTACTCGCTGGCCCGCCGCGGCTCGGCCCCGCGGGCGTTCGCCGACGTCTCCGAGCGCGGGGTGCCCCGGACGGCGGTGGTCGCCTCCGTGGTCTTCGGCTTCGGTGCCGTGGTGCTCAACTACCTGTGGCCCGAGACCGTGCTGCTGTGGATGCTCAACACGGTCGGCGCCACGTGCCTCGTGGTCTGGGGGCTCGCCCTGGTGTCCCAGATCGTGCTGCGCCGCCGCGCGGACCGGGACGGGACCGAGCTGCCGCTGCGGATGTGGGCCTTCCCGTGGCTGTCCTGGCTGGCGCTGGCGATCCTCGCCGGGATCCTGCTGCTGGGCCTGCTCGACGATGCCGTGCGGGGGCAGCTGCTGCTCACCGCCGGGCTGGTGCTGCTCATCGCGCTGGCCTCGAAGGTGCTCGGCCGCAGCCCCTGAGCCCCGGCCGCCCGAGGGGTGCCGGCCGGGACTCAGCGGCGGTGCTCCGGCGGGATCAGCGGCCGCGCGGCGCGCGCCCGCAGCTCCTGCACCGCCCACGTGTTGCCGTCCGGGTCGCTGAAGCCGAACAGCGTGCCGCCGTCCCGCTCGTCGAGGACCACGATCCCGCTCGCCTCGACGCCCCGGGACAGCAGCTCGTCCCGGGCCGCCCGGGCGTCCGGGACCACCAGCTGGAGCCCGCGCAGGGAGCCGGGGGCCATCTCCCGGTGCGCGGGGAGGTTGCCCACCACGATCGAGCAGCCCGACCCGGGCGGGGTCAGCTGGGCGATGTCCACCTGCTCGGTGGTGGTGTGGTGGTCGAGGTGGAAGCCGACCTGGTCCCGGTAGAACTCGACGGCCCGGTCGACGTCGCGCACGGGCACCAGCACGACCTCCAGGGTCCAGTCCACGCTCAGCCTCCCTGCCCGCCGAGCAGACCGGCCAGCAGCTCCTCGAGCCGCTCGTAGCCCTCGGCCATGCCGTTCTCCATGCCGGAGGCCGCCATCCCGTCGCGGGCCTCCTGGGAGGCGTGGACGGTGTGCCCGCGCAGCCGGCTGCGGCCGACGCCCAGGTCCTCGAAGTGCAGGTACTCGAGGTCGACGGCGTCGGGCCGGCCCTCGTACTCGAAGGTCTGGACGACCAGCTCGTTCTCGCGCACCGTGTGGAAGACGCCGTGGAAGGCGTGCTCCTCGGTGCTGTCCTCGCCGCTCTGGACGAAGCGGTAGGCCCCGCCGGCGCGGAACTCGAAGCCGTCGATCCGGGTCCGCAGCCCGCGCGGGCCGATCCACTGCCGGAACAGCTCGGGGTCGGCGTGGGCGCGGAAGACGTCCGCCACGGAGAAGTCGAAGTCGCGCTCGAAGTCGATGTACGGGACCCCGTCGGGGACGGTCAGGTGCAGGTCGTGTCCCATGGTTCAGTCCTCCCTGTGCTCGCCGCGTGGTGCGGCGCGGGTGTCGAGCACGGCGTCGAGGCGGCGGAACTGCTCCTCCCGGACCAGCCGGTAGCGGTCGATCCAGGCGGTGAGCGCCTCCAGCCGTGCGGGGTCCAGGTGGACGGGCCGCCGCTGGGCGTCACGGGTGCGCGTGACGAGCTGCGCCTGCTCGAGGACCTGGATGTGCTTCGAGACCGCCTGCTTGGAGATCGCGAAGGGTTCCGCCAGTTCGTTGACCGTGGCCGGGCCCCGGCTGAGCCGGGCGACGATGCGGCGGCGGACCGGATCGGCGAGCGCCAGGAAGGCCTTGTCGAGCAGGTCGTCGTCGGGGTCCACGGTGTTTGTCAACTGATTCCTTGATCAACCTTCTGGTTGTCCAAGGTTACGTCGCACGGATGGGCGCGGCAACCTCCGGGACCGGATCGTGACGGGCGGCCGCGTCCTCCTCCGGGAGCGCGGGCCCTTCCGCTCCTCCTCCGTGGGCTCCGCGGCCGCGGCGGTTCCCGGACCACCTCCAAGGGGTTCCGGAAGCGCCGCGAGAACACCCGGTGGCCGCTGAGCATGTCGCTGGCCTGCCGGCGGAGGGCAGAGGCGACGAGGGTGTCGAAGAGCCGGTTGCCGGACCCGTGGCCCGCGGCGCCGAACCGCTGCGCCCCGCGGGCCGCACGGGGCCCGAGACGCCCGGCGCCGATGTTGCGCCGCATGACGTCGCCCCCGTCACAGTCCGCGGACCGGCGTCTTCCGGGCCCCCGGGCTTGGCACCCGGCCGGGTGACCCGCTGGAATGGGCCTTGCATCTATCCAGAGCGGCCGAGAGACCTGGCTCGTCGACGCCGCAGCAACCATCCGCAGCCCCACGGGGTGCGCGGAACGGTGCTCCCGCCAGGACCGATGGAGCTGTCGCAGCCTCCCGGGTCCACCCCGGGACGGTCGGCGCCCTCCCTCGGGGTGACCCCAGGAGGTTCTGTGAGACGACCACCCGACCGGACGGCGCCACCGCCGTCGCTGTCCTACGAGCTCTATCCACCGCGCTGCTCGGCGAGCGCCGAGGCGCTGCTGCGGACCATCGAGGAGCTCGAGCCCACCCGCCCCGACCACGTCGCCGTCACGTACAGCGGGGACGCCCCGCGCCGGGCCGGGTCGCTGGCCCTGCTCGACCACCTCGTGGCCCGCACCGGCCTGCGGCCCCTGGCGCACCTGACGTGCGTGGGCAGCACGCGGGCCGAGCTGGAGGAGACCGTGACCTCCCTGGTGCACCGCGGCGTCCGGGGCGTCCTGGCCCTGCGCGGCGACCTGGAGGCGGGTGCGGAGCCCGGCGAGCTGCCCCACGCCGGGGACCTCGTGGAGCTGGTGCGCGAGGTCGAGCAGCGCCACACCGCGTCCCTCGCCGGCGGCCGGCTCGCCGTGGGCGTGGCCGCCTATCCGACCCGGCACCCGGAGTCCCCGTCCTTCCGGCACGACATCGAGGTGCTGCTGGCCAAGCAGCGTGCCGGCGCGGACTTCGCCATCACGCAGGTCTACTTCCGCCCGCAGCGCTACGAGCGGCTCGTGGCGGCCGCGCGGGCGGCCGGGGTGACGATCCCGATCGTGCCGGGGATCATGCCCGTCACGGAGCCGCGGCGGCTGGCCACGCTGTGCCGGCTCGCCGGGCTCCGGCCCCACCCGGGCCTGGCCGCCGCCCTCGAGAACGCCGCCGGGCCCGCCGAGCGGCACCGGGCGGGCGTCGCGTTCGCGACCCGGCTCGCCCGCGCGGCCCTGGACGCCGGAGCGCCCGGGCTGCACCTCTACACCTTCAACGAGCACCGGGCCGCGCTGGACCTGCTGGAGTGCGTGGACCTGCCGCGCGTCCCGTACGAGCCGGCGGGCCTGCCCGACCTGGTCCCCGCCTGAGCGGCCGGCACCGCCGTCCGACCCGTCCTGCCCGAGCACCGTCCCGAACATCCTTCCGAACACTTCCCAGGAGCACATCCATGAGCACGACCACCCCTGCCACCGCCTTTCCCGCCGCCACCATCACCGGCTACCCCCGGATCGGCCGGCGCCGCGAGCTGAAGGGAGCCCTCGAGGCCTACTGGGCCGGACGCTCGACCCGCGAGGAGCTCGAGACGACGGCCGCCGAGCTGCAGCTGGCCACCTACCGGCGGCTCGTGGAGCTGGGCCTCGGCGCGGACGACTCGTCCCTGCCGGCCGAGTTCGCCCTCTACGACCATGTCCTCGACACCACCGTGGCCCTCGGCGCGGTGCCCTCCCGCTTCGCCGACCTGGCCGACGCGGAGGGCCGGCTGGACCTCGACGCCGGCTTCGTCCTGGCCCGTGGCGACGCCGGCCGGGCGCCGCTGGAGATGACCAAGTGGTTCGACACCAACTACCACTACCTCGTCCCCGAGATCGGCCCCACGACCCCCTTCACCGCCTCCGCCGGCCGGCTCCTGGCCGACGTGCGCCGCGCCGCCGAGCACGGGTTCACCGTCCGCCCCGTGCTCGTCGGCCCCGTCTCCCTCCTCCTCCTGGCCAAGGCCGACGACGACGCCCCCGCCGGCTTCGACCCGCTGCAGCGCCTCGGCGACGTGCTCCCGGTGTACGCCCAGCTGCTGAGCGAGCTCGCCGCGGCCGGCGTCGAGTGGGTGCAGCTGGAGGAGCCGGCGCTCGTGGCCGACCAGGACGTGCCCGCGGAGCAGGTCGCCGCGGCCGTGCGCGGGGCCTACACGGCCCTCACCGCCGCCGCCGAGCGCCCGCAGCTGCTCGTCACCACCTCCTACGGCTCCCCCGCCTCGCTGCTGCGGCCGCTGGCCGGCTCGGGCGTCGAGGCCCTGCACCTGGACCTCGTCAAGGGTGCGGTGCCCTCCGCCGAGGAGCTGGAGCTCTTCCGGGGCGAGGACGCCCCGGTGCTCGTCGCCGGCGCCGTCGACGGCCACAACATCTGGCGGGCCGACCTCGGCGGCCGGCTCGGCCAGCTCGAGGAGCTCGCCCGCGCGGGCGCCCAGGTCTCCGTGGCCAGCTCCACGTCCCTCTTCCACGTCCCCCACGACGTCGCCGAGGAGACGCAGCTGGACCCCGTCCTGCGCAGCTGGCTGGCGTTCGCCGACCAGAAGGTCGGCGAGATCGTGACCCTCTCCCGGGGTCTGGCCGCCGGCCGGGACGCCGTGGCGGAGCAGCTGGCCGAGGCCGCCGAGGCCCGCCGCACCCGTGCGGGCGCGCCGGGCGTCCGTGACGCGGCCGTGCGCGAGCGCGCCGCGTCCGTGACCGCCGCGGAGATCGGCCGCGCGCCCGCCGAGGTCCGCCGCGCGGCCCAGGAGGGCCGCTCCTTCACGGCCTCCGGGCCCCTGCCCCTGCTGCCGACGACGACGATCGGCTCCTACCCGCAGACGCCCGAGGTCCGGGCGCAACGGGCGAGGGCCCGCTCCGGCGCCGTCACCCCCGAGGCCTACGACCAGTTCCTGCGCGAGGAGATCGAGCGCGTGATCCGCCTGCAGGAGGAGCTCGGCCTGGACGTGCTCGTGCACGGCGAGGCGGAGCGCAACGACATGGTGCAGTACTTCGCCGAGCACCTGGACGGCTTCGCGACCACGGTGCACGGCTGGGTCCAGTCCTACGGCTCCCGCTGCACCCGTCCCTCCATCCTCTGGGGCGACGTCAGCCGCGAGGGCGAGGGCCTGCGCGGCGATGCCTTCACCGTCCCGTGGATCAGCCACGCCCAGGCCCTCACCGACAAGCCGGTCAAGGGCATGCTGACGGGCCCGGTGACGATCCTCGCGTGGTCCTTCGTGCGCGACGACCAGCCGCTCGGGGAGACCGCGAACCAGGTGGCGCTCGCCCTGCGCGACGAGGTCCTGGACCTCGAGGCCGCCGGCATCGGGATCATCCAGGTCGACGAGCCGGCGCTGCGGGAGCTGCTGCCCCTGCGCCGGGAGGACCAGCCGGCCTACCTGGCGTGGTCCGTGGACTCCTTCCGTCTGGCCACCTCCGGCGTGCGGGACGAGACCCAGGTCCACACCCACCTGTGCTACTCGGAGTTCGGCGAGGTGGTCGACGCGATCGACGGCCTGGACGCCGACGTGACGAGCATCGAGGCGGCCCGCTCCCGGATGGAGGTGCTGACGGACATCGAGGCCGCCGGTTTCTCCCGCGGCATCGGCCCGGGCGTGTGGGACATCCACTCCCCGCGCGTGCCCGCGCAGGAGGAGATCGAGCAGCTGCTCGAGCGGGCGCTCGAGCACGTGCCGGCGCGGACCCTGTGGGTCAACCCGGACTGCGGCCTGAAGACCCGCGGCTACGAGGAGACGAAGGCCTCCTTGGAGCACCTCGTGGCGGCGGCCCGGACCGCGCGGGAACGGGTGGCGCAGCCGGCCGGGCGGCCGCTGATCGTCCAGCACGGCTCGCGGGTCTGACCTCGCCGGCGCCGGTGGCCCGTGCTCCCAGCTCCGGGAGCACGGGCCACCGGCCCCCGGGGCCCCAGCACGCCGGGGGCCCCGGGGCCGGGGGCGCCCCCCCCCCCCCCCCCCCCCCCCCCCCCCCCCGGCCACGGGGACCACAGCACGCCGTGGTCCCCGTGGCCGGTGGCGCCCCGGTTCCGGCGGACGGTCCTGCGCGGGCGCGCGGTGGAGAGGCACCGGTGACCGAGGACGACGGGTTCCCGGCTCCGGGCGGGCCCGGCGGAGCCCGGGAGGCTCAGTCCAGCCGCGCCGGCAGGTCGCCGAAGGCCTGCGCCACGCCGGCGTGGCGGATGGTCCCCCCGGCCGTGTTGAGCCCGGCCGCGAACTCCGGGTCGCCGGCCAGGGCCTGCTCGGGGCCGCGGGCGAGCCGGCGCAGGTACGGGGTCGTGGCGTTGGCCAGGGCGCGGCTCGCGGTGCGCGGCACGACGCCGGGCATGTTGGCCACGCAGTAGTGGGTGATCCCGTCCACCTCGAACGTCGGGGCGTCGTAGGTCGTCGGGTGGGAGGTCTCGAAGCACCCGCCCTGGTCGATGGCCACGTCCACGAGCAGGGCGTGGTCGTGCAGGAGGGCCAGGTGCTCGCGGCGCACGAGCTTCGGCGCGGCCGCCCCCGGGACGAGCACCGCGCCGATCACCACGTCCGCCCCGGAGATCTCCTCCTCCAGCACGTGCTCGTCGCTCAGGAGCACCCGGGCGCGGTGGCCCAGCAGGTCGGTGAGCTCGCGGACCCGGACACCGGACGCGTCCAGCACGGTCACGTCGGCCATCAGGCCCGAGGACATCAGGGCGGCCTGGGTGCCCACGGCACCGCCGCCGATCACCACGACTCTGGCCGCCGCGACGCCGGGGACCCCTCCCATGAGCAGACCCGGACCACCGGCGTTGGTCTGCAGGTGGTGGGCGGCGGACTGGGCGGCGAGCCGCCCGGCGATCTCGGACATGGGCTGCAGCAGGGGCAGGACCCGTCCGGAGCGCACCGTCTCGAAGGCCACCGCGGTGGTGCCGGCCTCGAGCAGGGCCTCCGTCAGAGGGCGGTCGGCGGCCAGGTGCAGGTACGCGAAGATCGTCAGGTCCGGGCGCAGGAAACCGTACTCCTCGGCCACCGGCTCCTTGACCTTGACCAGCAGCTCCGCCCGCTCCCACACCGTGTGCCGGTCGACCACCTCGGCTCCCGCGGCGGCGTAGGCGTGGTCGTCGAACCCGGATCCCTCGCCGGCGCCGGTCTCCACCAGCACCTCGTGGCCGTCGCGCACGAGCTGGGTCACCCCCGCCGGCACGAGGCCCACCCGGCGCTCGGCCGGCTTGATCTCCCTCGGGACTGCTACGCGCATGATCGGCGCTCTCCTCTCGTCGCGGCCCGGCCTCGTCGGCCCGCGGCACCGTTGCCGCGGGCCCCGGCCCCCTGTCCCAGCAGGACCGGACGTGGCCGGCCTCCTCGTCCACCTCGTGGTGCAGCGGCTCCCCGGCCGTCCAGTGCCGGAGCTCCTCCTCGGCCTGGGCCGCGAGCTCGTCCCGCCGTCCCTCGACGTCGCCGCACATGTGCGCGGACACGTGCCCATTGTCCATCGCCCGGAAGAGCCGGGTCGACGGCCGCGGCGCCGTGTCGGGGACATCGAAGGTCGCGGCCGAGGGAGGGCCGTCCCGGGTCGCCCCGCGGCTAGGATTTGCAGATGACGTCCCCCCGTGCCACAGGCCCCCGCGTGCTCCGCTCCCTCGCCGTCCGCTCCCTCGTGGGCATGGTGGCCGTCCAGGCGGTGGTGGTGGCCACCCTGGTGGCCACCGACGTGGTCCAGCGCCGCAACCGCACCCGGCGCTCCGGTTTCCCCCGTCCCGGGACGTTCGAGCACACGGTCGCGGACACCGGGACCACGGCATACACCTACGGGGAGGACCTCTACCGGGACATGCTCGCCGCGATCCGCGGGGCGCAGCGCCAGGTCCTGCTGGAGACCTTCATCTGGAAGGACGACGAGGTCGGCCGGCAGTTCCTGGAGGCCGTCAACGACGCCGCCGCCCGCGGCGTCCGGGTCCACGTGATGTACGACGGCTTCGGCAACCTGGTGGTCCCGCACTCCTTCTACCGCTTCCACCCCGGCGTGCAGGTCTACCGCTTCCCCGTCCTGCGCCCCCGTCTGCTGCTCACCCCGCTGCAGGCGACCGGGCTGACCCACCGCAAGCTGCTGGTCGTCGACGACGAGGTCGGGTTCGTGGGCGGGTACAACATCGGCTCGCTCTACGCCACCCAGTGGCGCGACACCCACGTGCGGCTCACCGGCCCCGCCGCCTTCGAGCTCGGCCACTCCTTCGCCGCCGTGTGGAACCACCCCTCGGCCCGGCGGCCGAAGCTGCCGCACGTGAACCCGGGCGCGTGGGACTCCCGGGTCCGGGCGATCAACAACATCCCGGCCAGCCTGGTCTACCCGATCCGCAGCGTCTACCTCGACGCGATCCACCGCGCCACGGACCACATCTATCTGACCACCGCCTACTTCATCCCCGACCAGCAGATCCTCGACGCCCTGGTCGAGGCCTCCCGGCGCGGGGTGGACGTGCGGGTGATCCTGCCCGAGAACTCCAACCACGTGCTCGCCGACTGGCTCTCCCGCGGCTTCTACTCCACGCTGCTGGCCGCGGACATCACCGTGCTGCTCTACCGCCACGCCATGATCCACGCCAAGACCGCCACCATCGACGGGCAGTGGTCGATCGTGGGCACCGCCAACATCGACCGGCTGAGCCTGGGCTTCAACTACGAGACGAACCTGGAGATCCACGACGAGGACTTCGCCGCGGACATGGAGCGGATCTTCGCCGCCGACAGCGGGAACTGCCGGGAGCTCACCGCCGACGAGTGGGACGAGCGCCACCCCGCGGCCTGGTTCGCCGAGACGGTGCTGGTGCCGCTGCGGCCCTTCCTCTGAGCCTCCCGGGAGGGAGCGCCGCCCGGGTGCTAACCTCGGGCGTCGGTGTGCCGTGGGTGAGGTGGTCGTGGGAAATCTGGATCCGAGCGTGGCGTTCGACGCCGTCGACCTGCTGGGCGTGCTGACCAACGGCGTGCTGGGCGGGGCGGTGGCGCGGCAGCTGAGGCTGGACCCGGTGGGCTTCGTGATCCTGGCCATCGTCTCCGGACTGGGCGGGGGCCTGCTGCGGGACACGCTGCTGCAGGTGGGCTTCCCCGTGGCGCTGACCAACCCGGCGTACCTCGGCGCGGCGATCGCCGGAGCGGCGATCGCGTTCTTCCTGCAGCTGCAGGGCCGGTGGACGAACCGCGTGCTGATCGTCGCCGACGCCCTCGCCATGGGCTGCTGGGCGGCCACCGGCACCGGCAAGGCCCTCGACGTCGGCCTGACCTGGCTGCCCGCCGTGATGATCGGGGTGATCACCGCGGTGGGCGGTGGGATGATCCGCGACATCGCCGTGGGGCGGGTGCCCATGATCTTCGGCGGCAACACCCTCTACGCCACCGGCGCGGTGATCGGCAGCGCCGAGATGGCCGTCCTGCACGGCCTGGGCCTGCCCAGCTGGGGCATGGCCGCGGCGATCCTCACGGCCGCCACGGTGACCGTCGTGGCCCGGCGCCGGGGGTGGCGCCTGCCCGGGGCGGGCGAGTGGAACGTGCGGCTGCGGAGGCGGGACCGGCCGTCCCGGCGCCCGCGCCGCCCCCGGCGCCGCCGCGGCAACGGCGCCGACGCGGCCTGAGCCGTGGGCGGGGTCAGCGCCGCAGCTGCTCCGCGGCGGTGGGGTCGGAGTCGTTGAGGAACTTCTGGATGCGCTCGGCCTCGTCGAACTCGCCGATCGCCGCCGCGGCGCGGCCGAGGACGGACAGCGCGCGGAGGAAGCCCCGATTGGGCTCGTGGGCGAACGGGATGGGCCCGTGCCCCTTCCAGCCGTGACCGCGCAGGGCGTCCAGGCCGCGGTGGTAGCCCACCCGGGCGAAGGCGTACGCCTCGAGGGTGCGGCCCTCGGCGAGGGCCTCCTCGGCGCACATGGCCCACGCGAGGGAGGCCTTGGGGAAGCGCGCGGCGAGGTCCTCCGCCTCGTCGCCCGCCGCGATGCGCTCGACGAGCCCGGGGTCCTCCGAGAGGTAGGTGGGGTCGGGGCCGTCGAGCAAGTTCTTGCCGGCGAGGCTCATGGGGACGGGGTCCTTTCGGTGGGCGGAACTGCGGGGTGTGCCGGGCGGCCCCGGACGGGCGACGGCGGCGCCCCGCTCGGGCAGGGCGCCGCCGTCGGTCTCCGCGGCCGCGGAGGGGTGCTGGGGCTACTTGACGGACGTCCCGGCGGAGCCGAGGTTCTGGCACGCCTCGACCACGCGGGCGGCCATGGACTCCTCGGCCAGGGCGCCCCACACGCGGGGGTCGTACTTCTTCTTGTTGCCGACCTCGCCGTCGATCTTCAGGACCCCGTCGTAGTTCTGGAACATGAACCCGGCGATCGGGCGGGTGAAGGCGTACTGGGTGTCGGTGTCCACGTTCATCTTGACCACGCCGTAGGAGACGGCGTCGGCGATCTCCTGCGCGGAGGAGCCGGAGCCGCCGTGGAAGACGAGGTCGAAGGGACGGTCCTTGCCGATCTTGTCCCCGACCTCCTGCTGGATCTGCTGCAGCAGCTCCGGGCGCAGCTTGACGCCGCCGGGCTTGTACACGCCGTGCACGTTGCCGAAGGTCAGGGCCGTGATGTACCGGCCGTTCTCCCCGGCGCCGAGGGCCTCGACGGTCTTGAGGCCGTCCGCGACCGTGGAGTACAGGTCCTCGTTGATCTCGTTCTCCACGCCGTCCTCCTCGCCGCCGACGGCGCCGATCTCGACCTCGAGGATGATCTTGGCCCTGGAGGTGCGGGCCAGCAGCTCCTGGGCGATCCGCAGGTTCTCGTCGAGCTCGATCGCGGAGCCGTCCCACATGTGGGACTGGAAGATCGGGTCCTCGCCGCGGGCCACGGCCTTCTCGGACTCCTCGAGCAGCGGCAGCACGAAGCTCTCGAGCTTGTCCTGCGGGCAGTGGTCGGTGTGCAGCGCGATGTTGACGTCGTAGTTCTTCGCGACCTCGCGGGCGAACGCGGCCATCGCGAGCGAGCCGGTGACCATGTCCTTGACGGAGGCCCCGGACCAGTAGGCGGCGCCGCCGGTGGAGGCCTGGATGATGCCGTCCGAGCCCGCCTCGGCGAAGCCGCGGATGGCGGCGTTGAGGGTCTGGGAGGAGGTGACGTTGATGGCCGGATAGGCGAAGCCCTTCTCCTTGGCCTTGTCGATCATCTCGGCGTAGACGTCAGGGGTTGCGATGGGCATGCTGGCTCCTTCGGGTCGGGTGCGGCCTGGCTTCCCACTCTAGCCAACGGGAGGCCGTTGGACGACGGGCGGGCGCCGCGGGTCGCGAGGTCAGCCGGCCGGCTGGCCGAACACGTGGCGCCGGACCCAGGCGTGCATCGCCACGGCGGCCGCGGCGGAGGCGTTGATCGAGCGCGTGGACCCGAACTGGGCGATCGACAGGGTCGCCCCGGCCGCCGCGTGCATCTCGGGGCTCAGCCCGGGCCCCTCCTGCCCGAACACCAGCACGCAGCGCTCCGGCAGGTCGTAGGTCTCGAGCTGCCGGGAGTCCGGGAAGTTGTCGATCCCGATGACGGGCAGCCCCTCGGCGTCCGCCCAGGCCGTGAACTCCTCGACGCTGGCGTGGTGGCGCACGTGCTGGTAGCGGTCGGTCACCATGGCGCCGCGCCGGTTCCAGCGCCGCCGCCCCACGATGTGCACCTCCCGGGCGAGGAAGGCGTTGGCGGTGCGCACCACGGAGCCGATGTTGAGGTCGTGCTGCCAGTTCTCGACGGCCACGTGGAAGCCGTGCCGGCGGGTGTCGAGGTCGGCGACGATCGCCTCCATGGTCCAGTACCGGTAGGCGTCCACGACGTTGCGCCGGTCCCCGTGCGCCAGCAGCTCCGGGTCCCACTGCTCGCCCTCGGGCCAGGGGCCCTCCCACGGGCCGACGCCCACCGCGGGCCCGGCGGCCTCGCCGGCGGGTTCAGTCAAGTCCGAGCTCGTCCTTCGTGAAGGCGTAGAGGCAGGGCACGCCCGCCGTCTCCTGGATGCGCTCCTTGGCGCCGGTCCGCCGGTCCACGATGATGGCGACGGCCACCACGTTGGCCCCCGCCCGCTGCAGGGCCTCCACCGCGGTGAGCGCGGAGCCCCCGGTCGTGGAGGTGTCCTCGACGACGACGACGTCGCGGCCCTCCACGGGAGGGCCCTCCACCTGGCGGCCCATGCCGTAGCTCTTCTGGGCCTTGCGGACCACGAACGCGTCCACGGCCCGGCCCCCGTCGCCCGCGGCGCGCATGATCGAGTGGCCCACGGGGTCGGCGCCCATGGTCAGCCCGCCCACGGCCTCGAAGTCGATCCCGGCCTCGTCCAGCATCGCGAGCATCACCTGGCCCACGTAGCGGGAGGCCTCGTGGTGCAGGGTCACGCGGCGCAGGTCCACGTAGTAGTCGGCCTCGATGCCGCTGGCCAGCGTGACCTTGCCGCGCACCACGGCGAGGTCGACGATCTGCCGGCGGAGGCGTTCACGGGCGGTGGCGAGGTCGACGGGCGAGAAGTCGGTGGTCATGGGTCCCAGTCTATGGGCCGCCGGGACCGCTCAGCGCGGGGCCATCCGGAGGGCCCCGTCCATGCGGACCGTGGTGCCGTTGAGGTAGTCGTTGTCCAGGAAGGACGCCACGAGCTGCGCGAACTCCTCCGGGCGCCCGAGCCGGCGCGGGAAGGGCACCCCCGCGGCGAGCCCGGCCCGGAACTCCTCGCCGACGGACGCGAGCATGGGCGTCTCGATCACGCCGGGCGCGATGGTGTTGACGCGGATGCCGGAGCTCGCGAGGTCCCGGGCCGCGGTGATGCCCAGGCTGTGCACCCCGCCCTTCGACGCCGCGTAGGCGGCCTGCCCGACCTGGCCCTCGAACGCCGCGACGGAGGCGGTGTTGACGATCAGCCCGCGCTGCCCGTCGTCGTCGACGGGCTCGGTGGCGGCGATCCGCTCCGCGGCGAGCGCGAGGACCGTGAACGTGCCGAGGAGGTTGACGCGCAGCACGGTCTCGAACAGGTCGAGGTCGTGCACCCCCCGCCTGCCCAGCACGCGGGCGGACGGGCCGATGCCGGCGCAGTTGACCACGGTGCGCAGCGGCCCGGCGGCGGCGGCGGCGGCCACGGCCTCGCCCACGGCGTCGCGGTCGGTGACGTCGGCGGGCACGTAGCGGAGGCCCTCGACGGCGGGCGCCTGCTCGATCGCGGACGGGAGGTCCACGGCGACGACGCGCACGCCGCGCGCGGCGAGCATCGCGGCGGTGGCGGCGCCGAGCCCGGAGGCGGCGCCGGTGACGAGGGCGGAGGTGTCGGTGACGTCCATGCGGTGTCCTTTCGGGGGCGGTCCGGTCCGGGGGCGGCTCAGACGAAGGCGGAGACGCCGGTGACGGCGCGGCCCACGATGAGGGCGTTGATCTCGTAGGTGCCCTCGTAGGTGTAGAGGATCTCGACGTCGTTGAAGAGCTTGGCCATCTCGTGGTCGGTGACCACGCCGTTGCCGCCGAGCAGGCTCCGGCCCAGCGCCGCGGACTGCCGGGCGAGGGACGTGGTGGTGGCCTTGGCCAGGGCCGCGTGCGGCATGCCGAAGGTGCCGTCCTCCTGCAGCCGGGCGATCTGGGCCATCAGCCCCAGGGACGCGGTGGCGTTGCCGAGGATCCGGGCCAGCGGCTCCTGCACGAGCTGGAACGCGGCCAGCGGCCGGCCGAACTGCCGGCGCTCCAGCGCGTAGGCGCGGGCGACGTCGAAGATCGCGAGCTGGACGCCGGCGCCCTGCCAGCCGACCCAGGCGCGGGAGTTGCGCAGCATCTCGTTGGCGGCCGCGAAGCTGCCCGCGCCGGGCAGGGCGTTGGCGGCGGGGACGCGGACCTCGTCCAGGACGACGTCCGCGTTCTGCATGATCCGCAGCCCGATCTTGTGCTCGATCTTCGTGGCGGACCACCCCGGGCGGTCGGTCTCCACGAGGAAGCCCTTGACCTGCCCGTCGGCGGCGTCGCGGGCCCAGACGATCGCGACGTCGGCGATCGTGCCGGCCCCGATCCAGCGCTTGGTCCCGGTGAGCACCCACTCGCCCCCGTCCCGGACGGCCGTGGTGGCCAGTCCCCCGGCGATGTCGGAGCCGTGCTCGGGCTCGGTGAGGGCGAAGGCCCCGAGGGCCCGGAAGCAGCGCAGCTCCGGCAGCCACCGGGCCTTCTGCTCCGCCGAGCCCAGCGCGTCGATCAGCCCGAGGATGAGCTCGTTGTGGATGCCGACCAGGGCGCTCAGGGACACGTCCGCCCGGGCGACCTCGGTGTAGGCCAGTCCCCGGAACAGCCGGCTCGCGCCGGAGAGCTCCAGCTCGCCCAGGCCGTGGGCGGCCAGCCCCGGGAGCAGGTGGGCGGGGAACTCCTCCCGGTTCCACGGCCCGACGACGGCGGGGCGGATCTCCGCCTGCAGGTAGTCGTGGAGCCGGGCCAGCCGGGCGCGCTCGGCGGGCGGCAGGAGGGCGGCGAAGGAGAAGAGGTCGGCGTCCGGGAAGGGGATGCCGGCGACGTGCTCCACGGACGGGGATTCCCCGCGCAGGACCGGGGTCATGGGATGTCCTCTCGTCGGTCCGTGCGGAGAGGTGGCCCGCCGGGACCGGGTCGAACAGTACGGCTGTGGGTATTATCGTACTGTGACACACCTCACCCGGCCAGTCCCGGCGCGCGGGACCGCGGCCCGCACGCCCCGCCAGCAGGAGCTCTTCGACGAGCTGCTCGGGATCCTCCTGCGCGAGGGCTTCCGCGACTTCACCATGGACGCCGCGGCGGCGCGGCTGCACTGCTCCAAGGCCACGATCTACGCCCTGGCCGGCAGCCGGGAGGAGCTGGTGCGGACCGTGCTCGTGGCGTTCTTCCAGCAGGTCAGCCGGGGCACCGAGGAGGCCCTGCGCGGACCGGGCGGGGCGGGGGACCGGCTGCTCGCGTACCTCGCGGCCATGGCCGAGCAGCTGCGGCCGGCCTCGGCCCGGTTCCTGCAGGACGTGGCGGGGTCCCCGGTGGCCTCGGAGGTCTACGAGCGCAACACGCGGATCGCCTCGGCCAAGCTCGCGGAGCTCGTGGCGGAGGGCGTGGCCCACGGCGAGTTCCGCCCGGTGCCCACCGGGTTCATCGTGGAGATGATCTCCTCGGCCATGGACCGGATCCAGCAGCGCACGGGCATGGGCGGGGTCGAGGGCCCCGGCGCCTACCGGGAGCTGGGCCTGCTCATCGTGGGCGGCATCCGGGCGGACTGAGCCGGTGCCCCCGGCGGGTCAGGGCCCGCCGACGACCCGTCCGCGCTCCAGGTGCACCTCGGCGTCGGCGAGGGCCCGGACGTCCGCGGGGTCGTGCGTGACGACCACGGCCATCCGCCCGGCGAGGACCCGCCGCAGGAGCTCGCGCAGGGCCGGGGCCACCGTGCTGTCGAGGGAGGCGAAGGGCTCGTCGAGCAGCAGCACCCGGGGCTCGGCGGCGAGCGCGCGGGCCACGGCGACGCGCTGCGCCTGCCCCCCGGACAGCTCGGCGGGGCGGCGGCCGGCGAGGGCGGCGGCGTCCACGGCGTCGAGCCACCGCGCGGCCGTCCCGCGCGCCCGGTGCCGGTCCGTGCCGCGGGAGCGGGGCCCGAACGCGACGTTCTCGAGCACGCTCAGGTGCGGGAACAGCAGCGGGTCCTGGGCGAGCAGGACCACTCCGCGGTCGTGCGCCGGGACCCACGGGCCGCG
>JAPSHS010000301.1 GCA_031179495.1 Kocuria sp.
GCAGGACCACGCGTTCTGCGTGATGGGCGGGGCGGGCTTCGACGCGCAGATCATGACGGACACCAGGGACGAGCTCAAGAAGCTGGTCGGCTGGGCCGCCTACGGGGAGGCCGGCGTCCGGCACCTGTTCGCGCCGCCGCGGTGGGCCCGCTTCCGGATCGACGACGGCGAGTGGCAGAGCCGGCGGGTGCGCTCCGTGATGGCGGCCAACTGCGGGATCCTCACGGCGGGCATGATCCTGGTGCCCCAGGCGAAGATCAACGACGGGGTCCTGGACCTCGTGGTGATGTCCCCGCGCAGCACGCTCGAGTGGGCCCTGATGGCCGCCAAGGTGGTCTTCCGGCAGCGCCGGGACCTGCCGGTGATCGAGTTCTTCGCCGGGAAGAAGGTGAGCGTGGAGTTCCACGAGCCCATCGAGTCCCAGGTGGACGGGGACGGCACCGGGCTGATCAGGGGCTTCGAGTCCGAGATCCTCCCGGGCGCGCTCTCGGTGCGGGTGCCCCCGTCCCAGGCCGACTGACGTCCGGTCCCACCGGGCCGAGGAGACCGGCTCAGTCGACGGGCTCGGGCCGGCGGCTGAGGCCCGCCACGAACGCGCCCATGAGGGCGACCACGGCCCCGCCCACCGCGAGCAGCGGGCCCTGCCCACGGTCCAGGAGCGAGGACCTCGTCCCGGCGGTGACCTGGGAGGCCGGCACGAGCTCCTCGACCTCCCGCGGGTCGCCGGCCGCGGGAGCCGGGCCGAGCACGGCGCTGACGGCGGCGGGGAGCTCCGGGGTCCCGGCGGCCGCGGCCGGCGGGAGGGCGAGCGCGCAGGCCAGGACGGCGGGTGCGGCGGCGAGGGCGAGACGGCGGGCGGCGGGAACGGGCATGGTGGCACCTCCGGTCGGGCTCGGCACCGACCCGGGGGGTCGATCGACACCGGCTGAAGATCGCGGGCACGGACGCGCCCGCACCACTCATGGTGCATGTATTCGCAATCGCTAACAAGCGGTGGGCGGGTGCGGGTCCTCGCGTTACGCGGTGCCGGGCCCGCCCCCCGCCGGCTCCGCCGCGTGCGGTCCGCCGCCCTGCAGCTCGGCGACCCACGCCGCGGCCTCGCGGAAGGCCCCGTCGGAGTGGTGGCGCGCCACGGTGGCGGCCTTGTGGTCCGCTCGCGGATAGGAGCCGAGGAACCGGGTGCTCGGGCAGACCCGGCGCAGTCCCACGAGCGCGTCGGCCACGCGGGCGTCGTGCAGGTGCCCGTCCACGTCGATGCTGAAGAAGTACTCCCCGAGGAAGTTGCCCGTGGGGCGGGACTCGATCCGTGAGAGGTTCACCCCGCGGGTCGCGAACTGCTCGAGGATCTCCATCAGCGCCCCGGCCCGGTCCTCCCACAGCGGGACGACCAGCGTGGTCCGGTCCGCGCCGGTGCGCCGCGGCAGGGCCGTGTCCGGGCGGGTCACGAGCACGAAGCGCGTGACGGCGGCCCGGTTGTCCCCGATGTCCTCCGCCAGCACCTCGAGCTCGGGGTGCTGCTCGACGACCACGGGCGAGCAGACCGCGGCCTCGAAGCCGGCATCCGCTCCTGCGCCGGGCAGCAGCGCCAGCGCCGCGGCGGCCGTGGAGGACGCCGGGACGTAGTCCGCGCCCGGCAGGTGCTGGTCCATCCAGCCGCGCACCTGCGCCCAGGCGTGGGAGTGCGTGGACACGGTGCGGACGTCGCCGAGCGACGTGCCCGGGGCGGCCACGAGGACGAAGCTGATGGGCACGAGCGCCTCGCGGACGATGCGCAGCTCGCTGCCGGTGGCCACGGCGTCGAGGGTCGCGGTCACCCCGCCCTCCACCGAGTTCTCGATGGGGACCATGGCCGCGTCGACCTCCCCGGCCCGGACGGCCGCGAGCGCCACGGGCACGGAGGACACCGGGCGGCGCTCGGCCTCCCGAGCGCCCTCCACGCCGAGCAGCGCGGCCTCCGTGAAGGTGCCGGCGGGGCCCAGGTAGGCGTACCTCAACGGACGGTCGGCGTCTCGCCCGTCTCGGACACCATGGGCTTCTCGGCGTCCATCCACGCCCCCATGCCGCCCAGGACGTTGACCGGGTCGAACCCGTACTGCTGGAGGTACGCGGTGGCCTTCAGGGAGCGCCCGCCCGAGCGGCAGATCACGTACACGTCCTCGTCCGCGGGGACCTCGCCGTAGCGCTCGGGGAGCTGGCGCAGCGGGATGTGCTGGGCGCCGGCGATGTGCCCGGCCTCCCACTCCGAGTCCTCGCGCACGTCCAGGATGCGCGCGTCCTCGGGGATCTCCTCCACCGAGGCGCTGGGCAGGTTGTCCAGGTTGT
>JAPSHS010000302.1 GCA_031179495.1 Kocuria sp.
CGGCCTCCCCCTCGAGCTGGAACTCCTGCCCGTCCCCCGAGACCACCACCAGGGAGACCCGGGGATCGGCCAGGAGGTTCCCGTACTTGCGGCTGTGCTCGTTCGTGCCGAAGACCAGCCGCCCGTCGTCGAGGGCTGCGAGGTTGATCCACGCGGACTCGGGACAGCCGGTGCCGCTGTTGGTCGCCACCACCCCGCCGCCGTGGGTCCGGACGAAGTCGCGGACCCGGCGCACGGGCTCCCGGGCGCTCAGAACAGGCTCCGCTGCGGGAGGACGAGCTCCGGGGAGTTGTTGCGCACGTTGCCGACCGCCGGGTCCACCGGGTCGAGCACCCACCGGGCGGCCGTGGAGCGCGCCTCGGCCCGGACCAGGTCCACCAGCTGCGGGGCGTCGTCCTCCCCCGGGCGCAGCCAGTCGTCGACGTGCTCGGGGGCCAGCGGGACCGGCATCCGGTCGTGCAGCTCGTGGAGCTCGCCGAGCACGGGGTGCTCGGCGGAGGGCTCCGGGGAGTCGGTGGTGAGGATCGAGCAGGACAGCAGCCACGTGCTGCCCCCGCCGTCCCGGCCGGGCTGCAGGGCCGCGGAGTGCAGCCGGGTGCCCTCGGGCACCCGCCACCACTCGTAGATCCCCGCGAACCAGATGGTCTCCGCCGGGTCGGCCGGGTGGACGTAGTAGGGCTGCTTGCGCCCGCCCTTGCCCGGACCCGGCTCACGCTTCCACTCGTAGTAGCCGTTGGCCGGGACCGCGCACCGGCGGGCCCGGACCGCCTTGCGGAAGGACGGCTTCTCGAGGACGGTCTCGGAGCGGGCGTTGAACATCTTCGACCCGACCGCCGGGTCCTTGGCCCAGCCGGGGACCAGTCCCCAGCGGGCGACGTGCAGCTCCCGGACCAGCTCCCCGCCGTCGTCGCCGTCCGCGAGGCGCTCCAGGACGATCGGCACGTCGGTGGTGGGCGCGGTGTTCCAGTTGGCCCGCAGCCGCTCGGAGTCGGCGGCGTCGCCGAGGCTCTCGTCCGGGACGGCCCCGGTCTCGGCCACGAGCTCACCCACGGCCCGCGCGATGACGTAGCGTCCGCACATCTGGTGCCTCCTCGCTCTGCCCGGCTCCCGCCGGGGCTCAGTCGGTGAGCGGCCCGTACCCCAGGTACTCGGAGTACATGCCGTACACCTTGCGGATCCCGCGCTCGACGTCGGCCACGGTCGTGCCCGGGCGCAGGTCGTCCACGGAGCCCGCGGTCGCGGGGTCCCACGCCAGGTCCAGGGCGGCGTAGACGTCGGTGAGCACCGAGCGGATGGGCTCCGACTGCTCGACGACGAGCACGGTGCTGAAGTACCAGGCACCCGCGACCACCCGCTGGGCGGTTCCGGCCAGCTTCACCCTCCGGCCCGGGCTCGGCGACGACGCCGGGTGCGTCCCGTGCACGCTGTGCTCCCCGGCGCAGTACTCGCCGGGGATCTCCCCGACGTCGGCCTCGACGTCGAGCTCCTCCAGCGCCGCCACGATCATGTCCCCGAACAGCCGGTAGCGGTCCTGGATGCCCGTGGTCGGGTCCTCGACGGCCTCCAGGTGGTCCACGATCAGGCACCCGCCGTGGTAGGCGGCCGCGCGCCCGCCCACCCGGCGGACCAGGGGCTCGAAGCCGCTCTCCCGGGCGGCGCGGGCGGCGTCGGCGAAGCCGGGGAGCAGCTCGTCCCGGCGGCCGAAGGCGACGGTGGGGGCCGGTTCGTAGAGGCGCAGGACGGGACCGGTGCGGCGGACGTCGGCGAGGAGGGTCATGGCGCTCTCGTAGTCCTGCTGGGCGCCCAGGGACTCGCGCTGGCGGAGAAGTTTCATGCTGCGCCCCAGTCTAGTCGCGGGCCGGGACGCGCGGCTCAGGACCCGGCGATCCCGCTCTCGCGGAACCACCGTCCCAGGTCCCGGGCGCTGACCTCGACCAGCTCGTCCCACGCGAGCGCGGCCTCGTCGGCGGCGTCGGAGACGTGCTTGACCATCCGCAGCCGCACCCCCAGGTGCCGGCAGGCCACCGCGACGGCGTAGCCCTCCATGTCCACGAGGTCGGCCCGGGCTGCGAGCGCGTCGCGCACCGCCCCCCCGGCCACGAAGGAGTCCCCGGTGGCCAGCACGGGCCCGGTCCCGCCGAGCTCGATCACGTTGTCCACCGTGAACCCGGCGGCGCGCAGCAGGTCCTCGTCCACGTCGCGGTTGATGACCCGGGACGGTTCGTGCACCCCGCTCAGCCCGTCCTTCAGCGCCCCGGCGCTGCCGATGTTGAGCACCGTCAGCTCGTGCCTCCGGGCCGGGTCCGGGCAGCGGGTGAGGAC
>JAPSHS010000303.1 GCA_031179495.1 Kocuria sp.
TGCTGGACACGATCTTCGGCCGGGAGTGCTTCCTCAACGAGATCATCTGGGCCTACGACTACGGCGGGCGCTCCCGCCGCCGGTGGCCGGCCAAGCACGACAACGTCCTCGTCTACGTCAAGGACCCGGAGCGCTACCTGTTCGACAGCTCCGAGGTGGACCGGGAGCCCTACATGGCGCCGGGCCTGGTGACCCCGGAGAAGGTCGAACGGGGCAAGCTGCCCACGGACGTGTGGTGGCACACCATCGTCTCCCCCACCGGTCGGGAGAAGACCGGCTACCCCACCCAGAAGCCGGTGGGCCTCGTGCGGCGGATGGTGGCGGCCAGCTCCGCCCCCGGGGACTGGGTGCTCGACTTCTTCGCCGGCTCCGGGACCCTCGGCGCCGCCGCCCAGCAGCTGGGCCGGCGGTTCGTGTGCGCGGACAGCAACCCGGAGGCGGTCGAGGTCATGCGCGCCCGGCTGCCGCACGCCGTCGTCTGGGGCTGAGCCGCCCGGGACGGCGGGCTCCTCCGCGGGCGGGGCCTCAGGGGTACCGGACGCCGACGCCGGAGGTGGCCTGCTCCTCGATCCGCACGAGCGACTGCACGGACGTCAGGTTCTCGCCGAGACGGTTGGGCTTGCCGGCGCCGTGGTAGTCGCTCGAGCCCGTGACCAGCAGGTCGTGCTCGGAGGCCATGTGCACGAGGCTGGCCCGGGCGTCGTCCGGGTTGTCCCGGTGGGCCACCTCGAGTCCCGCGAGGCCGGCGTCGATCATGGCCTCGAAGACCTCGGGCCCGACCACCCGCCCCCGCGCGGCCGCGAGGGGGTGGGCGAAGACCGGGACGCCCCCGGCGGCCCGCACCAGGTGCACCGCGTGCACCGGGTCCGGCGCGTAGTGCGGGACGTAGTAGCGGGAGCGGCTGTGCAGCACCGAGGCGAACGCGGCGCTGCGGTTCTCCACGACCCCGACGCTGACCAGGGCGTCGGCGATGTGCGGGCGGCCCACCGTCGCGTCCTCGTGGACGTGGTCCAGGACCACGTCCCAGTCGATCGGGTAGTCCTCCGCGAGCAGCTCGACCATGCGCTGGGCCCGGGTGCGCCGGGAGCCGCGGGAGGACTCGATCTCCGCCAGCAGCGCCGGGTCCGCGGGGTCGTGCAGGTAGCTCAGCAGGTGCACGGAGATGCCGTTCGCCGTGGTGCAGGAGATCTCCATGCCCGGCACGAAGGCGACCCCGAGGGCCACCGCCGTGTCCCCCGCCGCCTGCCACCCGGACGTGGTGTCGTGGTCGGTCAGCGCGAACACGTCGAGGCCCGCCGCGTGGGCGGCGCGGGCGACGTCCGCCGGGCTCTCCGTGCCGTCGGAGTCGGCGGAGTGGGTGTGCAGGTCGATCTTCACCCCTCCACGATACCGGTCCCGGCGGGGACGGCTCGCGGTCTCCCGTGGCACGATGAGACGGACGACACGAGGAAAGGAACCATGACAGAGCACAGCAGCACGCCCCAGGACGACCCGCAGCCGCTCTCCGACCGGGTCGAGAACCGGTCGCAGCGCCCCGACTCACCCGCCTTCCAGCAGTTCATGGCCTCCCAGTGGGCCGACGCCGAGCCCGCCGAGGTCGAGCGGGAGCCGGTGGCCGACTTCGCGGCCCGGCGCCGCCGGCGGATCTCCGAGCGGTTCCCCGGCGAGCGCCTCGTGCTGCCCGCCGGCCCGCTGAAGGTGCGCTCCAACGACACCGACTACCGCTTCCGCCCGCACTCCGCCTTCGCGCACCTCACCGGCCTGGGCGTGGACCACGAGCCGGACGCCGTCCTGGTGCTCGAGCCGGTGGAGGAGGGCCGCGGCGACGACGGCGGCCACCACGAGGCCACCCTGTACTTCCACCCGATGGCCGGGCGGGACTCCAAGGAGTTCTACGCGGACGCCAAGAACGGGGAGTTCTGGGTGGGTCCCCGCCCGACCCTGGAGGCGCTGGGCGCCGCCTACGGGCTGCGCACCCGGGACCTCGGCGGGCTCGAGGACGCGGTCACCAAGAACGCCGGCCCGACCGCCCTGGGCGGGCTGCGGATCCGCCTGGTGCGCGAGGTCGACCTCAACGTCGACGCCCTGGTCGACACCTCCCGGATCAACACCGGCGTGGAGCTGGAGACCTCCGACGCCCTCGACGGCGAGCTGGCCGAGGCGCTCTCGGAGCTGCGCCTCGTCAAGGACGACCACGAGGTCGAGCAGCTGCGCACGGCCGTGGACGCCACGATCGCCGGCTTCACCGACATCGTGCACGTGCTCCCCGCGGCCGCGGGCCACCGCCACCGCGGCGAGCGCATGGTCGAGGGCGCCTTCT
>JAPSHS010000304.1 GCA_031179495.1 Kocuria sp.
GGGACGGGCGAACACGGACCAGACGGCCCAGTACAGCTGCTCCGCGCCCCCGTCCTGCGGCTGCTCGGGCGCGGCGGCGGGACGGCCGTCGTGCGGCTGCGGCCTGGTGTCGTGGCTCAAGGATCGGTCCTTTCGTCGGGTGTGGTCGGTGTCCTCCGGGCCGGCTCGGCCCCGGACGGCGCGGCGTCCTCCGGGACGCCCGCCTCGGTGAGCAGGGCGCGGACCTGCGCTCGGGTGTCGGCGACGACGGACGCGAGCCCCGTGCCCGCCAGCCACCCGCCGACGGCGGCGGCGTCGGGCAGCTCCGCGAGCGCCCCGCGGAACTCCGCCACCCGCCGGGCGTGGCCGACCCCCGCGCGGGGCAGCGCCGAGCGCCAGCGCACGATGTCCGCGCCGACCAGCTGCCGGGGCCGCAGGGTGACGCCCATCAGGGTCGAGGCGTCGGACAGCGCCAGGCGGATGAGCTGGTCGTCGGGCAGGGCCACCTCGGGGGGCACCGCGGCGGGGTCGGCCTGGGCCCGGCCGTAGGACAGGCGCAGGACGTGCCGGCCGGGGCCGGCGGCCTCGCGGACCCAGTCCCACTTCGCGCTGGCGTGGGTGAGGGCCTTGGCGCGCACCCCGCGCGCGTCCTCGCTCACGAGCAGGCCCGTGCCGCGCGGTGCGCCGTCCAGGCGGGGCTCGTCCACCACGAGCGTGGCCAGGGCGACCTGGGGGCCCGGCTCCGGCATGAAGCGCTGGAGCTCGTCGTGGTGGCTCGCCAGGAGCCGGACGGCGGTCGCGCCGTCCGTGGCCATGACGAGCAGCTCACCCCGGGCCACGGCGGTCTTCTCCCCGCGGCGCGGCTGGCGCTGGATGACCATCCACCCGTCGCGCCGGGGATCCCGGTCCAGGGCGATGACGTCGTAGTCGGTGACGAGCTTCACGCCCGCCCGCTCGAGCTCGCGCACGAGCGTCTCGGACAGGGCGTTCATCCCGCCGCGCAGCCCGGCCACGTTCGAGCCCGCGGGGGCGGCACGGCGCAGGGCGCCCGCGGCGGCGCCGAGGGAGCCGTGCTCGCGCAGGGCCTGGCGCAGGCCGGGGGCCACCGCGTCGACGTCGAGGTCGTCGGGGTGGGCGGAGTGCACGCCCGTGGTGAACGGCGCGACCAGCCGCTCGAGCACGCGCGCCCCCATCCGGGCCCGCACGAGCCCGCCGAGGGAGCGCTCGGTCATGCCGACGAACGCGGGCAGCCGGCGGTCGAGCCCGGCGCGGGCGGCGCCCGCCCGGCCGAGGGCGGTCCGCAGCCGGGGCGCGCCCGGGTCGGCGGGGATGCCGAGGATCCCGGAGTCCGGGGCCGGCACCGCGCCCTCCGGCAGGAAGAGCCAGGAGCCGGCGCGGTGCGGCTGGACGACCCGGTCGCCCAGGCCGAGCTCCTCCAGGAGGTCGGGGACGGCCCGGGAGCGCGTCGCGAAGGACTCCGCCCCGGAGTCCATGACGAGGCCCGCCACCTGGTGGGCGCCGACGGCGCCGCCGAGGTGGTCCTCGGCCTCGACCAGCGTGACGCGCAGTCCGCGGGCGGCGAGGTCGTGGGCGGCCACGAGGCCGGAGACCCCGCCGCCCACCACGAGGGCGGAGCGCGGCCGGGTCCGCCGTCCGCCCGGTCCGGGGCTCACGGCGTCGCCTCGCGCGGGGACCGCTCCAGCGGCTGGTCGTGGACGAAGCCCACGAGGTCGGTCAGCACCTGGGGGTCGGTCCCCGGGGGGACACCGTGGCCGAGGTTGACGACGTGGCCGGGCGCGGAGTCCCCGCCGCGCAGGACCTCGCGCACGTGCTCGGCCAGCACGGGCCACGGGGCGGCGAGCAGGGCCGGGTCGATGTTGCCCTGGAGCACCGTGCGGCCGCCGAGCCGGCGGTTGGCCTCCTCGAGCGGGAGCCGGTAGTCCACGCCGACGGCGTCCGCCCCGGCGTCGCGCATGGCCGGGAGCAGCTCCCCCGTGCCGGTCCCGAAGTGCACGCGGGGCACGGGGAGGTCGGCGACGGCGCCGAGCGCGGCCGCCGAGTGCTCCAGGACGTGCGCACGGTAGTCGGCCAGCGAGAGGGAGCCGGCCCAGGAGTCGAACAGCTGCACGGCCGAGGCGCCCGCCTCGACCTGGGCGCGCAGGAACGCGCCGGAGGTCCGGGCCGCCCACTCGGCGAGCGCCCGCCACGCGGCGGGGTCGGCGTGCATCATGGTGCGCGGCAGGAGGTGGTCCCGCGAGGGACCGCCCTCCACCATGTAGGCGGCCACGGTGAAGGGGGCCCCGGCGAAGCCGATGAGCGGGGTGGCGCCGAGCTCGGCG
>JAPSHS010000305.1 GCA_031179495.1 Kocuria sp.
TGGGTCCGTGCCGGCTCCGCGGGGGGCGACGGGGTCCCGGGAGCGCCCTGCGCCGGGGACTCCGCGCCGCTCTCCGCCGGGGCTCCTGCCGGGGCGTCCTGCGGAATGGCGGCCACGGACCAGCTGTGCACGGGTTCGTCGGCCCACGCGGGATCCGTCCACTCGGGCGGCGCGTCCGTGGCCGGCCTGCCGTGGGCGTTCCACGGATCCGGTCCGCCGCGGGGCTCGTCCCGGGACGCCGCTGCCGCGGGGGACCCCGCGGCAGGCGTGGCGCGGGGATCCCCCGCGCTGGGCTGCGGGGCCTCCGGGCTGCGGGAACCGGCCGGTCGCCGGTCGCCGGCCCCGTCCTGGGGCGCCTGCCCCTCGGCGCCCCGGTCCGCGCCTCCGCGGACCGGCGGCGCCGGGCGCTGTGCCGGGGGACCGGGCTGCTGCGCGGGGGCCGCGGGGCGCTGGGCCTCGGGCCGGGGCTCGCCCCGCTGCCCGGACGGGCGCGGCGACGGCTCCGGCCCGCGCGGCGCGCTGCCTCCTCCGCCGCGGCCGTGCCCCCCGCCCGGGGGGACGGCCTCGGCCCGGCAGTCGATGCCCAGGACCTGCTGCACGGCCTGGCGCAGGTCGTCCTCGAAGCGCGGGAAGTTCATGAGGTCGCCCTCGGCGTCGAACATGATGCGCAGCACCTTGCCGTCGAAGGACTGCGGGGTGCCGCGCTGGACGGTGAACCACGCGACCCGGCGGATGTCGGCGAGGGCGTTGACGATCTCCGGCCAGGAGGCGCGCAGCAGGTCGATCTCGGACTCGGCCGGCTCGTTCGCGCGTGGCGTGTCCCGCCGAGGCGCCTGCTCGGCGGCGGGGGCGGGCGGTTCCGCACCGTGCGGCGAGCCGTCGGCGGGCTGCTGCCGTCCGGCGGCCTCCGGAACGGCCGCGCGCTCTCCGGCGGACGTGCCGTCCGCGGCGGACGGCCGCTGGGGCGCGGCGCCGTTCCGCTCGGCGTCCGCGGGCGCCGTCTGCTCCGCGGTGGTGCCCGCCGGGGCCGCGGCAGGGCGCTGCGGCACGGTGGCCGGCGGCGTCTCCGCCACGGGCGCGGCCGGGCTCTCCTCCGCGGCCGCGGGTGCGGCGGGGACCGTGCCGCGGCCGATGCTCAGGCGCCGCTCCAGCCGGTCCACGCGCGCGGTGACGCCGCGGGTGGTGTCCTCCGAGGAGGGCAGCAGGACGCGGGCGCACAGCAGCTCGAGGTGCAGCTGGGGCGAGGTGGCCCCCGTCATCTCGGTCAGGGCCGTGTTGGTGATGTCCGCGGCGCGGGACAGCTCGGCGGCCCCGAGCTGGGACGCCTGGTTGCGCAGGCGGGCGATCTGGTCCTGGGGCATCCCGTGCAGGATGTTGCCCGCCGACTCCGGGACCGCGTTGACGATGATGAGGTCCCGGAAGCGCTCCAGGAGGTCCTCCACGAACCGGCGCGGGTCCTGGCCGGTCTGGACCACGCGGTCGACCGCGCGGAACACCGTGGCGGCGTCCCCGGACGCGAAGGCGTCGACGACGTCGTCGAGCAGAGCGGCGTGGGTGTAGCCGAGCAGGGCCACCGCGAGGTCGTAGCCGATGCCCCGCTCGTCGGAGCCGGCCATGAGCTGGTCGAGGACGGAGAGGGTGTCGCGGACCGATCCGCCACCGGCCCGGACCACCAGGGACAGCACCCCCGGAGCCACCGGGACGCGCTCCTCGGCGCACAGCTGCTCGAGGTAGTGCATCAGCGGTTCGGTGGGGACCAGGCGGAAGGGGTAGTGGTGGGTGCGGGACCGGATGGTCGTGAGGACCTTGCTGGGCTCGGTGGTCGCGAAGATGAACTTGATGTGCTCCGGGGGCTCCTCGACGATCTTGAGCAGGGCGTTGAAGCCCTCGCGCGTGACCATGTGGGCCTCGTCGATGATGAAGATCTTGAACCGGTCGCGCACGGGCGCGAAGGTGGCGCGCTCGCGCAGGTCCCGGGCGTGGTCCACGCCACCGTGGCTGGCCGCGTCCATCTCGATCACGTCGAGGGATCCGGCGCCGTCCCGGGCGAGATCCCGGCAGCTCTCGCAGCGGCCGCAGGGCGTGGGAGTGGGGCCCTCGGCACAGTTGAGGCAGCGGGCCAGGATGCGGGCGGACGTGGTCTTGCCGCACCCGCGGGGGCCGGAGAAGAGGTAGGCGTGGCTGACCCTGTCCTTGCGCAGCGCCGTCATCAGCGGTTCGGTCACGTGCTCCTGGCCGATGACGTCCTCGAAGGTCTCCGGGCGGTAGCGGCGGTACAGGGCGGTAGTCACAGAGCCACCTTAGCGACGGAATCCGAC
>JAPSHS010000306.1 GCA_031179495.1 Kocuria sp.
GTGAGGGTCTCCTCGACCTCGGCCAGGTCCTCGAGGGGGACGGCCCCGCCGGCCGTGGGCACCGGCAGGCCCCGCAGGGCCTCGACGTCCTCGACGGCGCGGCCCTCGCCGATGGTGACGGCCACCGAGTTCGCATCGAGGTCGATGGACCCCGCCGGAAGGGGGTTGACCGTGCCGGCGAGCGAGCCCGTGACCTGCTCCTCGGTCAGCCCGCGCTCGGCGGCGGCCGCCCGGTCGACCGTGACGACGACGGTGGGCTGGGTCGCCGCCAGGTTGCTCGTGACCTGGCCCGTGGAGTCGAGGTCCCGCATCGCCTCGACGACGGCCGCGTCGGCGGCGGCCAGCGTGTCCTGGTCCGGGGCGCTGACCGAGATCTCCACGTCGCTGCTGGTGAACCCCTGGGCGCCCCGCACCGCGAACTCGCCGGCGCCGTCCAGCGCGTCCAGCTGCTCGCCGACGTCGCGGCGCAGCCGCTCCTGGTCGGCCTCGGCGTCCGTCGTCACGGAGAAGGTGGCGCTGTTGGTGCCGCTGCCGGGCAGGAACGCGGAGAGGCCGCCGCCGGTGCCCATGGTGACCTGGACGTCCTCGATGCCCTCGGTGGAGGCGAGCACCTCCTCGGTGCGGGACGCCTGCTCGGAGGTGACCTGCAGCGCGGTCCCGGCCGGGAGCTCCTGCTCGATCGTCATCGTGTTCTGCCCGGTGTCCCCGAGCAGGTTCGTGGGCAGCACCGGCAGCAGGGCCGCCGTGCCGCCGAGCACGAGCACGCTCGCCCCGAGGGTGGCCCACGGATGGCGCTGGGTGCCGCGCAGCACGGGGAGGTAGCCCCGGGCCATCCGGGTCGGCGCCTCGCCCGCGCCGGCGCCCCATGGCGCCGGCCGGGCGCCGGCCGCCCGGCGGCGCCGGGCGAGGCGGGGGTCGCGCAGGAACCAGTACGCCAGGACCGGCACGATGGTGAGGGACACGACCAGGGAGGAGAGCAGGGCGATGGTGGTCGTCAGGGCGAACGGCCGGAACAGCTCGCCGGTCACGTCGCCCACGAACGCGATGGGCACGAACACCGCCACGGTGATCAGCGTCGAGGCGGTGATCGCCCCGGCGACCTCGCGCACGGCGCCGAGGATGGCCCGGCGCTTCGCGCCGGCGGGGTCCGTGCGCAGGTCCACGGTCCCGTAGTGGCGCTTGATGTTCTCGATCACGACGATCGAGTCGTCCACCACGCGCCCCACGGACAGGGTGATGGCCGCGAGGGTCAGGAGGTTCAGCGAGTAGCCCAGGGCGCTGATGCCGACGAACGTGGCGAGCAGGGACAGGGGGATGGAGATCGCCGTGACCAGGGTCGAGCGCAGGGACGCCAGGAACACCAGGATGACCAGCACGGCGAAGGCCAGGCCCAGGAGGCCCTCGACGGTGAGGTCCTCGATGGACTGCTCGATGTAGGGCGCCTGGTCGAAGACGGTGGTGATCCGGGCGCCGTTGCCGAGGTCCGCCTCGAGGGCGGGGACCATCTCCTCGACGGCGTGGGAGATCCCCACGGTGTCCCCGTCGGGGGTCTTCGTGACGGACAGCGCGAGGGTGGGCTCTCCGTTGGTGCGGGTGATCGATGTCTGGTCCTGGTCGGCGAGCCGGACTGCCGCCACCTCGCCGATCGTGGTCGTCCCGCCGGTGCCGGGCGCGTCCTCGGAGCGCGGGAGGGGGACGTTCCCCACGGCCTCGAGGGAGTCCAGCGGGGAGCCGGCCTGGACGGGGACGGTCGTGCCGCCGTCGTCCACCGTGCCCACGGGTACGAGCCCCCCGCTCTCCTCCAGGGCGGTGCGGATGTCGGCGGGGGTGGCCCCGGCGCGGGCGAGCTCCGCCCCGTCGGGCACGATGGAGACGACCTGCTCCGGTCCGCCGCTGACCTCGGCCGAGCGCACCCCCTCGAGCTTCTGCAGCTCCGGGACCGTGAGGCGCTCCAGGTCCGCCGCCAGGGAGCTGAGCTCCTCGTCGGAGGACACGGCGAGGAAGACGATGGGGAAGTCCGCGACGGAGCCGGCGAAGGCGGCGGGCTCGACGTCGTCGGGCAGCTGCGTCCCGACGTTGGAGATGGCCCGCTCCACCTGGTTGCGGGCCCGGTCGAGGTCGGTGCCGTACTCGAAGCCGAGCTGGATGTTGGACAGCCCGCTGCGCGAGGTCGAGGTCGAGGTCTCCAGGCCCTCCACGATGTTGAGGGCGCGCTCCAGCGGCCGGCCCACCTGCTCGTCGACCACCTCGGCGGAGGCGCCCGGCATCACCGAGACCACGCTGATCGCGGGGATCTCGAGCGACG
>JAPSHS010000307.1 GCA_031179495.1 Kocuria sp.
GCGCAACTGGTCCGTGCTCACCGACCGCGAGCAGGAGCACCACCTCCCGCCCACGGCGGAGCCCGAGTTCGGCCTGGTGGAGCCCATGTACCTGTGGGCGCGCGGCGCCACCCTGAGCACCGCCCTGACCGGCACCGAGCTCGCCGCCGGGGACTTCGTGCGCTGGACCAAGCAGGTGGTCGACATGCTCGACCAGCTCGCCTCCATCGACCTCCTCGGCCCCGAGCTGCGCAGCCAGTGCCAGCGCGCCATCGCGCTGATCCGCCGCGGCGTCGTCGCCCACTCCGCCTTCGAGGACTGAGCCCGCCCCGTCCCGCCCCGCGTGCCCCGGGCACGTCCGTCCCGAACAGGAGACCCGTGAGTTCCACCGCTCCCGCGCGCCGTCCGGTGCTCTACCGCAACGGCTCCGTCTACAGCCCCGCCGACCCGTTCGCCACCGCCGTGCTCGTGGACGGCCCGCGCGTCGCCTGGGTGGGCTCGGAGGAGGCCGCCCGGTCCCTGCAGGACTCCTCCATGGACGTCGTGGACCTCGACGGCCGTCTGCTGGCCCCCGGGTTCGTGGACTCGCACGTGCACCTGACCGAGACGGCCCTGGCCCTGTCCACCCTCGACCTCGCGGCCGCCGGCTCCCTGGCACAGGTGCTCGACGCCGTGGCCGGCGCCGCGCGCACCGGCACCGGGGTGGTCCTCGGCTCCGGCTGGGACGAGTCCGTGTGGCCGGAGCGGCGGGCCCCCACCGCCGAGGAGCTCGACCGGGCCGCCGGCGGGCGCGAGGTCTACCTGACCCGCATCGACGTGCACTCCGGGGTCGTCTCCTCGTCCCTCGCGCGCCGGCTCGGCCTCCCCTCCGTCGAGGGATGGCTGGGCGACGGCCGCGTCGAGCACCTCGCGCACGACCGGGTGCGGGCCGCCGCGCTCGACTTCCACGCCGGCCGCCGCGCCGAGCTGCACCGGCTCGGCCTGCGCCACGCCGCGTCCCGGGGCTACGTGGCCCTCGCCGAGGCCAACGCCGAGCAGGTGGCCCCGTTCGACGACCTCGTCCGCCTCGTGGCCCTCGCCAACCACGGGGTCGGGGCCCAGGGCCCCACCCCCCGGGTGCTGCCCTACCGCGGTGAGCTCGTGCGCACGGCCGAACAGGCTCGGGCCGTCGTCGGGCGCTTCGACGCCGCGCTGGCGCAGCTCCTCGGTCGCCCCCCGGAGCGGGGCGAGTCCCTGGTGGGCCTGGCCGGGGACCTCTGCGTGGACGGCGCCCTGGGCTCGCGCACGGCCGCCCTGCGAGCCCCCTACGCCGACGACCCGGCCGGCACCGGGGATCTGTACCTCGACGCGGACACCGTCGCGGCCCACCTCGCCGCGACCACGGAGGCGGGGTTGCAGGGCGGGTTCCACGTCATCGGGGACGCCGGGATGGACACCGTCCTGGAGGGCCTCGACCGTGCCGCGCAGCTCGTGGGCGCCCGGGCCCTGCAGGGCGCCGGCCACCGCCTCGAGCACGCCGAGATGATCGACCCTGACGGCATCGAGCGGCTGGCCCGCCACGCCGTGACCGTCTCGGTCCAGCCCGGGTTCGACGCCGCGTGGGGCGGGCCCGGCGGACTGTACGAGCAGCGCCTCGGCGCCGAGCGGGCGGCGGCGATGAACCCGCTGGCCGCCTTCTACCGCGCCGGGGTGCCCGTGGCCCTCGGCAGCGACGCCCCCGTGGTGCCCCTGTCCCCGTGGGAGTCCGTCCGGGCGTGCCTCGAGCACCACGACCCCGACCAGCGGATCTCCGCGCGCGCCGCCTTCCTCGCCTCCACCCGGGGTGCGTGGCGGGCCGCACGGCACCCGGACCCGATGCAGGGTCAGCTCGCCCCCGGCACACCGGCGACCTTCGCCGTGTGGGACGTGGCGTCGCTCATGGTGCAGCAGGCCGAGGGGACGGGGTCCTCCTGGAGCACCGACCCGCGCGCCCGCACCCCGCTGCTGCCCGCGCTCGACGGCACGGAGCTGCCCGTGTGCCGGCAGACCGTGCTCGACGGCGTCGAGCTGTTCCGCTCCGACGGATTCTGAGCACCACGGCCGCGCCGGGGCACGTGCCGGCTGATCTTGGTCGAGCGGTCGGTGCAGGATAGGCTGGGCAACTGCTGCCGGGTGGGCTCGCTCGTCCTTAGAAAACAGGCCGGTGTCCCCTCAGGGCCGGTCTGGTCCGAAGGCGAGGGAGCCTGCCCTGTGGCTCGACAGGTGACACCTCGAAAGGACCGACCCGGTGCGCGTACTGACCGTCATCCCCACCTACAACGAGCGCGAGTCGTTGCCCA
>JAPSHS010000308.1 GCA_031179495.1 Kocuria sp.
CCCTGTGGCAACTCCATGAATTTCGTTATATTGGAGTCGGCCGGCTCGTCCGGCCCGACGGTCCGGGATGCATCCCCCCATGACATCCGGGCCGCCGGCCGGGATCGAGATCGCCGGTGAGCACCCGGGGGGTGCCCGGTGGCGGCGGGGTCCCCCCACCCGCGCCGCGATCCACGGTCTCTCCCGGCCCGTCCCGGCGGACCGGTTCCGCCGCCGCCGGGAGTCGGCCGGCAGGTCCCCGGACCTGCCGGCCGGTCCCTGCCCGCCCCGGCTTAGCCCGTCCGGTCCCTGTGGTTCGATGGTCCCGGACCCGGGACGGCCCCGGTGCCGTGGGAAGGAAGCGCATGTTCCTGCTGGGCCCCGAGACGGATCTCGTCTTCTCGGCGAGCGACCTGGTGCGCGCGGCCGAGTGCCCGTTCGCGAGCCTGAGCGTCCTGGACGAGAAGCTCGGCCGGGCGCCGCGGCGCCCCGAGGAGCGGGACGCGATGCTGGCCCGCACGGCCGCGCTGGGGGACGCCCACGAGCACCGGGTGCTGGCCGCCCACCGGGCGGCGTTCGGGCCCTGGGACCCGGCCACCGGCCGTGGCGTCTACGAGGTCGAGCCGGCTCGCCGTCTGGACCGGGCCGGGCTGACGGCCAAGCACGCGGAGACCCTGGCCGCCCTGCGCGCCGGGGCGGACGTCGTCTTCCAGGCCTCCTTCTTCGACGGCGGCTTCCACGGCCGCGCCGACTTCCTCGTCCGGCGCCCGGACGGCGCCTACGCCGTGCACGACACCAAGCTCGCCCGGCACGCCAAGGTCACCGCGCTGCTCCAGCTCGCCGCCTACGCCGACCAGCTGGAACGGGCGGGGACCCCCGTGGCCCCCGAGGTCACGCTCGTCCTCGGCGACCGCCGGGAGGCGGTCTTCCCCGTGTCCGAGCACCTGGCCGTCTACCGCGAGCGCCGGGAGCGCTTCGTCGCGGCCGCCGCCGCGCACCGGGCGCGTCCGGGGCCCGTCCGGTGGCACGACGACGGCGTGGCCCGCTGCGGCCGGTGCGGGCACTGCGGCCGGGCCGTCGCCGAGCACCGGGACCTGCTGCTGACCGCCGGCATGTCCGTGCGGATGCGCCGCACGCTGCGGGAGCAGCACGGGGTGCGCACCATCGACGAGCTCGCCGGGCTGGAGGGCCCGCGGCTGCCGGCCGCGGTGCGGCGGCTGCGGGACCAGGCCGCGATGCAGACGGGCCGTGGTGGCGAGGACGGCGCGGTCGAGTACACGAAGGACGGGCGGACCCGCCGCACGGCCTACCGGATCACCGACCGGGAGCCGCTGCGGCGGCTGCCGGCCCCGGACGCGGGGGACGTGTTCTTCGACTTCGAGGGCGATCCCCTGTGGCAGGACCCCGAGGACCCGACCTCCTGGGGGCTCGAGTACCTGTTCGGGGTCGTCGAGCAGCCCACCGTCCCGGGCGCGGAGCCCGTGTTCCGGCCGTTCTGGGCCCATTCCCGGGCCCAGGAGCGGGACGCCCTGCGGGATTTCCTGGACTACGTGGCCGAGCGCCGGGAGCGCTTCCCCGGGATGCACGTCTACCACTACGCCGGCTACGAGAGGGCCGCCCTGCGCCGGCTCTCGCTCGTCCACGCCGTGGGCGAGGACGACGTGGACCGGCTGCTGCGCGAGAACGTCCTGGTGGACCTCTACGACACCGTGCGTGGCAGCCTGCGGCTGTCCGAGAACTCGTACTCCCTCAAGCGGCTCGAGCCGCTCTACATGGGCCGGCACCTGCGCACCGGAGAGGTCGTGGACGCCGGGGCCTCCGTGGTGGCCTACGCCGACTCCTGCACCGCCCGGGACGCCGGCCGGGCGCAGGAGGCGGAGCGGATCCTGGCGGGCATCGCCGACTACAACGCCTACGACTGCCTCTCGACCCTGCGCCTGCGGGACTGGCTGCTGGGCCTCGCCGGGATCTCCCCGGACCCGGCGGACCACCCGGACCGGCCCGCCCGGGCCCTGCCCCCGCCCGCCGAGGAGCTGCCCGGCACGGAGATGACGAGCGCGGAGCAGCGGCTGCGCGAGTACCTGGACCGGCCGGAGACCGCCGGTGGACCGGGCGCCGAGCAGCGCACCGCCGTGGCGATGGTCGCCTCCGCCACCGGCTACCACCGCCGCGAGCGCAAGCAGTACTGGTGGTCCCACTTCGACCGTCTGGAAGGCCCCGTCGAGGACTGGGAGGACACCCGCGACGTGTTCGTGGTGCAGCGCGCGGAGGTGCTCGAGGACTGGGCGAGGGACCCGGCCAAGCGCAGCAACGCCGC
>JAPSHS010000309.1 GCA_031179495.1 Kocuria sp.
CGCGGTGGACGGCGATCGTGGAGAACCTGCGGGACCAGTCACGGATCAACGGGTCCTACCACCTGCAGGAGCGCGGGCGGCTGGAGAGCAGCGCCCTGGAGCACCGGGACATCGCCGAGGCGGTCGTCGCGGGCGACCCCGCCCGGGCCGCCGAGCTCATGGTCCGCCACCTGGACTACGCCCGCCCCTGACGCACGGGCATCCGCCCGCGCGTCAGGGGTGTGAGGCAATTCCCCTCCCCCCTTGACCCCGTCGGCATCCGGGCGGAGGATGGAATTATCGATAACGGACAACAGCAGGTGGTCCGGACAGGACGGCACCCCCGGCGCGACGCAGAGGGAGGTTCCCGTGGTGGACCAGATCGTCGGACTTGATCCGACCTACGCCACCGCGCAGCCCCCGGCCGCCGACGTGGTCGTCGTGGGCGGCGGGATCATGGGCCTCAGCACGGCCTGGCACCTCGCCTCCCGGGGAGTGCGCAACATCGTGGTGCTGGAGCGCGCCGAGCTCGGCAGCGGGTCCTCGGCCAAGCCCCTCGGCGGCGTCCGGGCGAACTTCTCCGATCCGGGCAACATCGAGCTCGGCCGGCGCTCGCTGGAGGCCTTCCGGCGCTTCCCCGCACAGTTCGGGGTGGACATCGGGTTCCAGCAGGTGGGCTATCTCTTCCTGTGCCGGTCGGAGGCCGAGGTCGCGGACCTGGAGCGGGCCACCGGGATCCAGAACGGCCTGGGGGTCGACAGCCGCATGGTGTCCCCGCAGGAGGCCGCGCAGATCAATCCGCTGCTCGCTCCCGCCGCCCTGACCGGCGCCTCGTTCTCCCCCGGCGACGGCTTCGCCGCCCCGGCCGCGGTGGTCGCCGGCTACGCCGCCGCCGCGATCGAGCTCGGGGTGACGATCGTCGACCGCACCGAGGTGCTGGACGTCCAGCGCGGCTCCGGCGCGATCGAGTCGGTGACCACGCAGCGCGGCACCATCCGCACGAGCGCGGTCGTGTGCTGCGCCGGGGCCTGGAGCGCCCGGATCGGCGCGATGGTCGGCGTGGACCTGCCGGTGACCCCCGTGCGGCGGCTCATCGGCCTCACCCGGCAGCGCTCCGTCCCCTATCCGCGGGTGCCCTTCACGCTGGACCTCTCGACGACCTTCTACCACCACAACTACCGCAACGGCCTGCTCCTGGGCATCTCCCACCAGCAGGAGCCCGGGTTCTGCCGCGAGTTCGACCACGCCTGGCTGCCCGAGCTCAACGCCGCGGCCGCCGTCTGCACCCCGCAGCTGGAGCACCCCGACCTGGAGGGCGGCTGGGCCGGGCTCTACGAGAACACCCCCGACCGCAACGCGCTCATCGGCCAGGCCCGCGAGCTGCCCGGCTTCTTCTACGCCACCGGGTTCTCCGGGCACGGCTTCCTCCAGGGCCCGGCGGTGGGCGAGCTGGTGGCCGACCTCTACCTGGGCCGGCCCTCCTTCATGGACACCGGCCACTTCTCCGCCGAGCGGTTCTCCGGGACCGCACCGGTCCTGCACGAAGTGAACATCATCTGATCCCGCACCGAGCACGCCGAGAGGACCACCCGTCATGACGTTCCAGCCGCTCTGGCAGCTGAGGGCCCAGTTCGCCCGCCGGCTCTCCGAGATGTACGGCGCGGAGGTGCCGGCCTACAACACCCTGGTCGACGTCTCCACCGCCGTGAACGAGGACTTCCTGGCCCGCCACGGCGCCGACGCCGAGCGCCTGGGCAGCATCGACCGCGTCACCGCGGAGCGCCACGGGGCCGTCCGCGTGGGCTCGCCGCAGGAGATGGCCCAGGTGGCGCGGGTCTTCGCCGCGTTCGGGATGCACCCGGTGGGCTTCTACGACCTGCGCGACGCCTCCGCGTCGTCCGTCCCGGTGGTCTCCACGGCCTTCCGCCCGGTCGATCCCGAGGAGCTCGCGCGGAACCCCTTCCGCGTCTTCACCTCGATGCTCGCCGCCGACGACCCCCGGTTCTTCGACGAGGACCTGCAGCGGCGGCTGCGGCAGTTCGTCGGCCGCCGCAGCCTGTTCCCCGAGGAGCTGCTGGAGCTGGCGGACCGGGCCGCCGCCGAGGGCGGGCTGGAGGACGACGACGCCGAGCGGCTGCTCCGGCTGGCCACCCGGTCCTTCGAGCTCTCCGACGAGCCGGTGGACCACGCCTGGTACCGGGAGCTCGAGGCCGTCTCCGCGGTGGCCTCCGACATCGGCGGGGTCACCACCACCCACATCAACCACCTCACCCCGCGGGTGCTGGACATCGACGACCTCTACGCGCGCATG
>JAPSHS010000012.1 GCA_031179495.1 Kocuria sp.
CCGTGCTCCAGGCGCTCGGCCGCTACGAGTACCACCAGAACGCGATCACGGTGGTGGGCCAGATGCTCTTCCCCATCTTCTTCGCCGTCCTGGCGGTCTTCCTCGCCCGGCGCGGCACGGAGGGGGCGTTCGGCACCACGCACCTCGTCCTGCTCGTGGCCGGCGCGCTCCTGTTCGTGCTCAGCCTGGTGGGCCGCGGCGGCACCGTCCCGGAGCTGTACCCCGCGGTGTGGGTCTACTACGCCGCGTTCGCGCTCGTGGCCGTCGAGGCCGCGCTGCGGATCGCGGGGACCCCGCAGCGCGGGCGCGAGGCGTCCCCCGGCGAGGGGCCCGACCGGCGCTGAGCGGCTACCCGCGCCCCGACGTCCCGCCGGGATCGCCGGCGCGCTCCACGACGAGGCGTGCCAGGAGCTCCGGGCGCGTCTCCGGCAGCCAGTGCCCGGCGTCCAGCTCCACGAACCGGTAGGGGCCGCGCACGTGCTCGGCCGTCAGCTCCGCGGCCCGCCGGCCCAGGGCGAGGTCCCGGTTGCCCCACGCGTAGGTGGTCGGGACGTCGACCGGTCCCGTGCGCAGCCGGGACAGCGGCAGGGCGCGGTACCAGTTCAGGGCCCCGGTCAGCGCACCCGTTTCCTCCATCCGGGCGGCGTAGCGGGCGGCCTCCGCGGCGGGCAGGCCCGAGCGGTGCAGGAGCTCCCCGAGCCGCGGGCGCAGCAGCGCCTCGGGGACACGGGGCAGCTGGAAGGCGCCCACGTAGGCGGAGCGCAGCCCCTGCCCCGAACGGGCGAGGGAACGGGTCAGCGCCCGTGGATGGGGCACCGAGGCCACCGTGAGGGACGCCGCCCGCTCGGGCCGGTGCGCCGCGAGGGCCCACGCCACGATCCCGCCCCAGTCGTGGCCGACCACGTGCACGCGCTCCAGCCCGGCGGCGTCGAGGACCGCCACGGCGTCCTCGACGAGCAGCTCCAGCCGGTAGGCCCCGCGGCCGGTCGGCCGCGCACCGGGGGAGTAGCCCCGCTGGTCCGGCGCGAGCGTGCGCAGGCCGGCGTCGTGCAGCGCGGGCGAGACCCGGTCCCAGCACGTGCGGTCCTGGGGGAAGCCGTGCAGCAGGAGCACGGGGGCGCCGTGCGAGGGTCCTTCGTCGCGGACGTCGAGCAGCAGTCCGCCGGAGGGGCAGCGGGTCGGTCGGTCCATCCGTCCAGGGTATCCGGGGCTCTCCCGCGCGGGCCGGAGCCGGCGCCGGAACCCGGGCCGGACGATCTGGGCCAGAATGGTGGGACGCACCGACCGGCAGACCCGAGGGGACCGAACCGACATGACCGAGCAGCAACAGGGCCTCACGCACGTGCGGACCGACGGGTCCGCGCACATGGTGGACGTCTCGGAGAAGGCCGTCACGGCCCGGGAGGCCACGGCCACGGCGACGCTGCGCACCCGCCCCGACGTCGTCGGGCAGGTCTTCGCCGCGGACCTGCCCAAGGGCGACGCCCTGCCGGTGGCCCGGGTGGCCGGGATCATGGCGGCGAAGCGGACCCCCGAACTGGTCCCGCTGTGCCACCCGCTGCCGATCAGCAAGGTCGTGGTGGACTTCGAGCGGCTGGCGGACGGGGTGCGGATCACCGCGACCGTGCGCACCCGCGGGGTGACCGGGGTGGAGATGGAGGCCCTCACCGCGGCGTCGGTGGCCGCGCTGACGCTGTACGACATGATCAAGGCCGTCGACAAGCTCGCCGAGATCGGCGGGATCAAGGTGCTCGGGAAGTCCGGCGGGAAGTCGGGGGACTGGGTCCGCGACGGCGGGGACGGCGCATGAGGACCGCCGCCGTCATCGTCGCCTCCACCCGCGCGGCCGCGGGCGTCTACCGGGACCGGAGCGGGCGGATCGCCGCGGACTGGTTCGGCTCCCACGGCTTCACCGTGGAGGGCCCCTTCGTGGTCGCCGACGGCGAGGACGTCCGCGCCCAGCTCGAGCGGCTGCTCGTGGAACGGGCGCCGGGGGAGCGGCCCAGCGTCGTCGTGACCAGCGGCGGGACCGGCCTGGCCCCCGACGACCTGACCCCGGAGGTCACCCGGCCCTTCCTCGACCGGGAGCTGCCCGGCATCATGGAGGCGCTGTGGGCGGAGGGCCGCAGGACCACGCCCCTGGCGGTGCTCAGCCGGGGGCACGCCGGCGTCAGCGGGCACACGTTCGTCGTCAACCTCCCGGGCTCCACCGGCGGGGTCTGGGACGGACTGAAGGTGCTCGAGCCGCTGCTCGACCACGTGTGCGACCAGCTGGAGGGCCACCGCGACCGCGGCCACGACGGCCCCCGGCACGGTCCCGCGCCCCACGACACCGATCCGCACGAGGAGACCGACCGATGAGCAGTCCCGGACCGATCCAGGCAGACACCGCCGTCGTCGCCGCGTTCGTGACCGACGAGCCGCTGGACCACGGGCAGGCCGTCACCGCCGTGCAGGACGAGCGCACCGGCGCCGTGGTCTCCTTCAGCGGCGTGATCCGCGACCACGACGGCGGCCGGTCCGTCACGAGCCTCGACTACACCTGCCACCCCGGTGCCGGCGCGGCGATCGAGCAGGTCGCCCGCTCGGTCGCCGACGAGTTCCCGGGCGTGCGGATCTGGGCCGCCCACCGGGTCGGGCACCTGGGGATCGGGGACTCCGCGCTGGAGGCCGCCGTCGGTGCCGCCCACCGCAAGCTGGCGTTCGCCGCGTGCGACGCGCTCGTGGACCGGATCAAGACCGAGGTGCCCATCTGGAAGGAGCAGCTGTTCGCCGACGGCTCCACCGAGTGGGTCGGGCTGGACGCCTGAGCGCCATGGACCTGCCCCCGCTCGTCGAGCCCGCGGCGACGCTCACCGACGCCGAGCTGCGCCGCTACGCCCGCCACCTGACCGTGCCCGAGATCGGCTGGACCGGCCAGCTGCGGCTGAAGAACGCCCGGGTGCTGTGCGTGGGCGCGGGCGGGCTCGGCTCCCCGGCCCTGCTCTACCTCGCGGCCGCGGGCGTCGGGACCCTCGGGATCGCCGACGACGACGTGGTGGACTCCTCCAACCTCCAGCGCCAGGTGATCCACGGGGAGGCCGCGCTGGGCACGCCCAAGACGCGCTCGGCCGCCACCCGGATCGCCGACCTCAATCCGCTGGTGCGTGTGGTCGAGCACCAGGAGCGGCTCACGGCCGCGACCGCGCAGGAGGTCCTGGCCGGCTACGACCTGGTGCTGGACGGCGCGGACAACTTCGAGACCCGCTACCTGGTCTCCGACGCCTGTGAACTCGCCGGCGTCCCGCACGTGTGGGGCTCGATCCTGCGCTTCGACGGCCAGTACTCGGTGTTCTGGGGCGCGCACGGGCCCACCTACCGTGACCTCTACCCGGTGCCGCCGGCGCCGGGCTCGGTGCCCAACTGCGCCGAGGCGGGGGTGCTCGGCGTCCTGCCGGGGCTGCTGGGGACCGCCATGGCCGTCGAGGCCGTCAAGCTGGTCACGGGCGTGGGCACCACGATGCTCGGCCGGGTGGCCACCTACGACGCCCTCTCCGCCCGCTGGTGGGAGATCCCGCTGGTGCCCACGCCGGGACGCCCGCCCGTGACCACGCTCCGGGACGACGGCGGGGCCCCCGCCTGCACTGTGCCCCGCCCGGCCGGGGAGGCGACGGCCGAGGAGGTGCCCGCGGTGACGGCGCCGCAGCTGGCGGAGCTGCTCGCCGCCCGCGAGCGCGGCGAGGCGGAGTTCGAGCTCCTGGACGTGCGCGAGCCCTACGAGGCCCGGCTGGCGGCCATTCCCGGCGCGCGGCTGGTCCCCCTGGGCCAGTTCGAGTCCGGCGAGGCGTTGACGGGGATCGACCCGGCCCGGCGGGTGCTGCTGCACTGCAAGGCCGGAGCGCGCTCCGAGCGGGCCCTCCGGCTGCTGCGGGCGGCCGGGCACACCGACGCCGCGCACCTGGAGGGCGGGGTCCTGGCGTGGATCGAGCAGGTCGACCCCGCCCAGCGGCCCTACTGAGCGGGCCGGTCCGGCTTCGCGGGGAGCGGACAGCGCTGGCGGGTCCACCCCCGCACCTGCCTACGGTGGGGCCGTACCGTTCCGACGAAAGGATCTCCGCATGTCCGAGAACAGCATCTCCGCCAGCCGCGTCATCGACGCCCCCGCCGACGCCATCTTCGACGTCCTCAGCCTCCCCTCCCGCCACCGGCAGATCGACGGCTCCGGCACGGTCGTCTCCGGCGACGACCAGCGGATCCAGAAGGTCGGCCAGGTGTTCGTGATGAACATGAACGGCGAGCACATGGGCGGCGACTACGTCATGGAGAACACCGTCTCCGGCTTCGACGAGAACAAGCTCCTGGCCTGGCGGCCCAAGCCGCAGGGCGCGGACCTCGAGGGCTGGGAGTGGATCTGGGAGCTGGAGCCCCAGGGCCCCGGCTCGACCCTGGTCACCGAGACCTACTCCTGGGAGCACGCGACCCCCGAGGCCAGGAAGGCGGTGTCCTTCCCCCTCTTCGAGGAGGGGGCCCTGGAGCACTCCCTCGAGCGGCTCGCCGCGGCCGTCTCCGAGAAGTGAGCGGCTGAGCACCCTCACACCCGCGCGCCGGCGCCCGGCCACCTCGAGCGGCCGGGCGCCGGCGCGCGTGCGCTCAGCGCGGTCGACGGCTGTCAGGCGGCTCCGGCACGGCCCGGACCCGGTCGCTCACCGTCGCGCCCGCTCCGTGCGGACGGCACCGGTGCCGGGGTCCACCCAGAGGACCTCCCAGAGGTGCCCGTCCGGGTCCCGGAAGCTGCGCGAGCGCAGGAAGCCGTAGTCCTGGGTGTCGCCCTCGGTCGCGCCGGCGCGGACCGCCCGGTCGACCACGGCGTCGACCTCGACGGGGGAGCCGACGTCGATCGCGGCGACGACGGAGGCGTCGACGGGGGTTCCCGGCGCCCCGGGGCCGACCGTGTACAGGTGGCGGTCCTCGCTGAGGACCATGACGTGCTCCGCGCCACGGACGAGCACCGTGCCGCCGTCCCCGCACGAGGGGCGCAGCTCCCAGCCGAGACGGGCGTAGAAGCGCTTCGCCCGGTCCGTGACGGGAAGGATGACGAACTGGGTCGTGGTCATGATGTCTCCTCCGTGCTGCGGCAGAGCCCGTCCTCAGCATGGTCCCCGGCCGGTGCGCACGCAACGCTGTGACGGCGGATCGGCGCGCATGTCGGGACGGGACCGGGACGGTGCCGGAATGGGGTCGGTGCCCGCGCCGTTGGAACAGGCATGTTCGTCATCGGGGTCGAGTCGTTCGGAGGGCCGGAGGTCCTCGCCGTCCACGAGGTGCCGGATCCGCATCCGGGTCCCGGAGAGGTGCGGATCCGGGTGCGGGCGGCCGCCGTCAGCCCCACGGACACCGTCCTGCGCGCCGGGGGCCAGGTGCTGGACGGGCGCCACCCGCCGCACGTGCCGGGGATGGACGCGGCCGGGACCGTCGACGAGGTCGGCGAGGGCAGCGTCTGGCAGGTGGGGGACGCGGTGATGGCCATCGCCCTGCCCCGCGGTGAGCACGGGGGCGCCTACGCTCAGCTGCTGGTAGCCCCGGACGACTCGGTCGCCCGCCTCCCGGCGAACACGGACTTCGCCACGGCCTCCACCCTGCCCATGAACGGGCTGACAGCCCTGCAGATCCTCGAGGTGCTGGACCTCCAGCCCGAGCAGACCCTCGCCGTCACCGGGGCCGCCGGGACCCTGGGCAACTACGTGGTGGAGCTGGCCAAGCACCGGGGGCTCACCGTGGTCGCGGACGCCGCGGACCAGGACCTGGAGCTCGTGGAGAGCCTGGGCGCCGACCACGTGGTGGCCCGCGGCGACGACGTGGCGGAGCGGATCCGGGAGTTCTTCCCCGGCGGGGTCGACGCCCTCGTGGACGCGGCCGTGCTCGACGAGAAGGCGGCTCCGGCGGTGCGGGACGGCGGCGGGTTCGCGACCGTGCGGGGGTGGACCGGCGACCCGGGCCGGGGCGTCACCGTGCACCGGATCGGCGTCTACGACGAGTACCACTCCGGGGACAAGCTCGATCTCCTGCGCCGGCACGTGGAGGACGGGGTGCTGACCCCGCGCGTGGCCGACCTCCTGCCGGCCGCGGAGGCCGCCGAGGCCCACCGCCGGCTCGAGGCCGGCGGTGTCCGGGGGCGTCTGGTCCTGCAGTTCTGACGCCGCCGGGGGCATCGGCGTGCCCCGGCGGGACCTCAGAGCCCGGACCGGTACTGGTGGTCGATCCCGGCCTGGTCCACCTTCCGGTGGAAGCGCATCCCGGTCAGTCCGCCGAGGATCGCGGCGATCAGCGGAACCAGCACGGCGACCACGAGGGCGATGATGCCCCCGGTCGTCAGCGCGCCCTCGTTGAGGGGGATGCGGGGAAAGCTGTTGAGCTCGCGCAGCACGTTGAACTGCTCGCCCGCCAGCGCGCCCAGGACGGCCAGCACGATCGCGATGACGACGGCCCAGACCCACACGGCCACGCCCTGCTTGGCGCCGTCGAACCGGGCCATCCGGCCGGCCACGTAGCCGCCCGCGAAGTAGGCGATGAACAGGATCAGGGCGAGGACGATCCCGCTGACGATCCCCACGGTCCCGGCGTTCCGGCCGACCTGGTCCGCGATCTCCTGCGGGTCGGTGCTGGTGCCCACGCCGACGCCCGCTCCGATCGCGGTCAGGAGCGCGGTGAGCAGCACGGCGATGCCGGTGGCGGTCATCCAGCCGAAGAACGCGCAGCCGAACTTCACGCCCCCGTACTCCTGCTTCTCCGCGGCCACCACCTCGTGACGGCGCCCTCGCGGAGTGGTGGCTCCCGGACGGTCCTGGGCGCTGCGTCCGGAGCCCTCGGGAGCGGACGATCCTGACGGTTCCTGGTGCACCATGATGCTCTCCTCAGATCGGATCATCAGCGTGCTTAAGATCTTCCTCCGAACACCCGTGCTCCGCAACGGGCCGGCACCGGAGCCGTCGCGGAGCGGCCCCGGTGCCGGTGACCGGTAGTAGGCTGATGGTTCCAGCAGCACCTCGGGACCAGCCCGCCCGCGGCGGGCGGAGAGGCACGACCATGGAGTTCACCCCTCGCACCGCCATCGTGACCGGCTCGGACTCCGGGATCGGGCGCGCGACCGCCGTCGCCCTCGCCGCGGCCGGCATGGACGTCGGCATCACCTGGCACCAGGACGAGGCCGGCGCCGGGCGCACCGCGGAGGAGGTCCGCTCCCACGGCCGCCGCGCGGTGGTCGCGCGGCTGGACGCCACGGACCTGCAGGGCTGCGCCGGCGTCGTCGACGCCATGGTGGCGCAGCTGGGCGGGGTGGACGTGTTCGTGAACAACTCCGGCACCGGGGCGAACGTCCCCTTCCTCGAGACCTCGCTGGAGACCTGGCGCACGGTCCTGGCCACCGACCTGGACGGGGCGTTCCTGTGCCTCCAGGCGGCGGCCCGGCACATGGTGGCCGCCGGGCAGGGCGGCCGGCTGATCGCGGTCACGAGCGTCCACGAGCACCTGCCGCGGGTCGGCTCGAGCGCCTACGACGCCGCCAAGCACGGCCTGGGCGGGCTGGTGAAGACCATGGCGCTGGAGCTGGGGGAGCACGCGATCACCGCGAACGCGGTGGCCCCGGGGGAGATCGCGACCCCCATGACGGGGCAGGAGGACGAGGACCCCCGGGACGCCCACCGCCCCGGCGTGCCGCTGGGCCGGCCCGGGGACGCCCGCGAGGTCGCCTCGGTCATCGCGTTCCTCGCCTCCCCGGCCTCCGCCTACGTCACCGGCGCCTCCTGGGTGGTCGACGGCGGCATGGTGCAGATGGGCCCGCAGGCCGGCTCCCACCTGACGAGCGACGACTGGCGCCAGGGCTAGACGTCGGAGGGTGCGCCGGGTGGTGACGCGGACCGGGGTGCGTGAGGCCGGTCGCTCGAGGTGGTGACGGCTGAGCCGGACCTGCAGGACGCCCGGCGGGTCGTGGCCCCCGGCTCCGTGTTCGCGTCCGCACCGGACCCGCACCCACGGGTGCATGAGCACACGCCGCCGGCGATCGGGCGCGGGCGAGGCCTCGCGCCGCACCGGTGACGCCGAGGAGACGTCGCCGAGGCGAGCGGATCACCCAGCACAGGAACGGGACCACCCGCACCGGCGAGTCCGTCCGCGAGATCCCCGCCGCATCCACGGCCCGGACCCCGGCCACCGGGCGTCCCGGACCGGTCCGTGCGCGTCTCGGGCAGTGCCGCGTCCTGCTCCGGTGCCCTTGCGCGGGGACGCTCGCCGGAACCGTGCCGGGTCAGGGGGTCGCGCTGATCTCCCCGCCGAGCTCGTCCTGCAGCTGCTGCAGCTGGGCCACGTCCGGCGAGAGGACGACCCAGTTGCCCGCGTGCAGGAAGGGGATCCTGCCTCTGCTGCCGAGGGCGCTCAGGAGCTCCTCCGTGCTCTCCTCGGAGCCGGCGACTGCCATCCCCATGAGGCCGTTGGCGCAGTCGAGGAAGGTGGTCCCCGGATCGTCGGGGGCGGGCAGCTGGTCCGTGCCCGGGCACTCCACGCCGGCACCGACGACGGCCTCGCGCAGCGCCACGGCGTCGTCGTAGCTCTCGGCGGGTCCGTCCGCCATCGCCTCGATGTCGTCGGTGGCGGGTCCGCAGCCGGTCAGCGCCAGGGCGGAGAGGGTCAACAGGGTGGTGGCGGCTCGGCGCACAGGTCTCTCCGGTCGTCGGGGGATCGAGCATGGGCTGGGGTTCGAGCGCATGGGTGCAGGGACAGGCGCCTGCTCCGATCCTATGCGCCCCGGCACGGGGTCCGGTCGAGGGCAACCGCACGATGCCGACGGGCCGGGACCGTCGTGCTGCCGCCGGGCGTGACGGGGCCGCGCACAGCCCTCCGCGGCCGTGCTGGTTGCTGTCATGGCGTGGTGGGGCCCTGTGGCGAGCCCGCTGGGAACTGAACCGATCACCCGATCGCCGGTCGCGGCCGGCGACGGCCCGCGAGCGTGACGGCCCGTCCAGTCAGCTGGCGGTATCCGTCCCGGGAGGGTGCAGCACCTGGTCCGCACGGCTCGTGGCGGCCCCGGGAACACATCGGGACCGCCACGGGCGACGCGCGCCGAGCAGGGGCGCTGCGTGCAGCGAACCACGCCCCCCGACGTGGCTCGCACTGTGCCGGGCCGCTCGGGAGCGGCTCGCCGGCAGTTCCAGCCTACGCACCCCGCCGGCGCCCGGGCAGCCCCACTTCTGTGCACAAGCATGAGCTCGGCGGCCCCGGACCATGACCCTCCCGGCAGGGGCGGTCGACGCGCCCTCCGGCCCCTGCACGCGCGAGGCGGCCCCTCGGCGGAGGGCCGGCCGGCCGGCGCCGGCGGCATCCTGCGGCGGGCTTCCACCACCTCGGCGTGCGAGGACTCCGTCCGGGCTCCCACGATGAACGCCGTCCCGGCGACCGGTCCGAGCACCCATGCCGAGGACGGTCGGAGGAGGACGAGCAGCAGCACCGTCACCGCCCGGGCCACCACCACCGGAACGGCCGGCGCTCTCGCGGCGCACCGGGACCCTCGGCGTCGCCGATCCCGCCGTGCTCACCGCGCCACTCCGCACAGGTCCGCCCGTGGGCTCAGCGTCACGAGCCCGGTCAGGGTCCGTCTCCGCACCTGTGGGGATAGAGCCCGCACCGGCCCGTGCACCGCGGCGAGGACCGTCCGGGCCCGCCGGTACGCTCCACGAGTGCCCGGCCCGGCTCCCGGAGGCAGCCCGTGTCAGAACCCCTCGGCCGCAGCGGCGGGTCGAGAGCGGCCGGGCACTCCTCGATCAGCGGCTGAGTCGGCCCGGGAGCACCGCCCGGCGCACGATCAGGTCGGTCCCGTTGCGCTGTGTGGAAGCGCGCCGAACGGGCGTGGTCGCACCGGTCGGCACCGGACCCGGTTCCTGCCGGGACGCCGGACAGCATGCGTCCGAGCCGACGTCCCGCCCCGGATAGGCTGAGCCCATGTCCTGCACCGAGCATTGCGAAGCCCTCGCCGAACGCGCCGGCGGGAGCTCGCTCGTGCGCCGGGACGGGGCGAGGACCGGGAGGGGAGGTCCGGGGCTGCGGTGTCGCGCGGACTGGGCGGACGGGTGGGACGCGCGCCCGTCCTGCCCGTCGACGGCCACGACCGTGCGGATCCCGTCGCCTGCGGGGGCCTGATCCGCGCCCCGTCCGCCCCTTCGAGAACTGACCTCCCGCACGAGAACTGAGGACCTGGTGACCGTACCCTCCACCTCCACCGCAGTCGCTGCCCGCCCCCGGCGCTCGGCGCCGCTGACCGCCCTGGCGTGGCTGCTGCTGGTGGGCGTGCTGGTGCGGTCCGTCTGGCTGGCCCTCGACGGCAGCATCGACCTGGACGTCTACCGGCTCGGGGGCATGGCCGTGGTCGACCGGCACGGGTTCGACGACGAGCTCTACGGGCCCGGCCTGAGCCTGGACGACGACGGGGGACTGCCCTTCACCTATCCGCCGTTCGCGGCCCTGCTCTTCGTGCCGCTGGCCTACCTGCCCGCGTGGCTCACCGAGCTCGCCCTGGTGCTGGCCACCATCGGATTCGCGGGCGGGCTCTCGGCGGTGCTCCTGCGCTACGCGGGGGAGCGTGGACGGCCGCTGCCGCTGCAGACCCGCCTGGACCCGGCCACGGCGGTGGCCGCCGGCACCGCGGTGCTGCTGTGGTCGGGGCCGTGGATGCGCAACGTGGGCCTGGGCCAGATCAACGCGCTGATCATCGCCCTGGTGCTCTACGACCTCCTGCGCACCCGCGACGACAGCCTCCTCGGCCGGGTGCCGCGCGGTTTCTGGATCGGTCTGGCCGCGGGGATCAAGCTGACCCCGCTGGCCTTCGGGCTGGTCTTCCTGATGCGCGGGCAGCTCCGGCCGATCCTCACGATGGGCCTCACCTTCGCCGCGACCGTGCTGGTCGGGTTCCTCCTGCTGCCGCGGGACGCGGTCGTGTTCTGGACCGAGGCCGTGGTCAGCGACGAGCGCGTGGGCAACACCGCCTACATCGACAACGTCTCGCTGCAGGGGGTGCTGCTCCACCTCGGCGTCCCCGGCGGGCTCGAGCCCGTGCTGCGCTGGGCCCTGATCCTCGCGATGCTCGTGGGCGCCGCCCTGCTGATCCGGGTCCTCGCCGTCCGGGGGATGACCCTGTCGGTCGTGGCCGTCAACGCCCTCGTCATGCTCTACATGTCCCCGGTCACCTGGTCCCACCACCACCTGTGGTGGGGCCTCGTGCTGACCGCGCTGTGGGTGGACGCCTGGCCCGTGTTCCTCCGGGACGGCCCGCGCCGGCTCGCCCTGGCGCTGGGCGGGGTGACCCTGGTGGGCCTGTACGTGGGGCCGATCCGCTGGGACGCCTGGCTGCGCCCGCTCGGCACCCCCGGACCGGTGATCGACGTGGTGGCCACCCTGCCCTACCTGGCGCTCTTCCTGCTGCTGGCCCTGTGGACGGTGACCGGGCTCCGGTCCGGGGCCCGGGGTGCCGGCGGCAGCGGCCGTGGCTGAGTCCGTCCCACCCGGGACCTGGACGGGCTACGACCGGGGCAGCCGCGGCTACCGCCGCGTGCTGTTCGCCCTGCTGTGCGCCGGGATCGCGACCTTCGCCCAGATCTACTCCGTGCAGGGCGTCCTGCCCCTGATGGCGGCCGACCTCGGGATCGACGCCGCCCAGGCGTCCCTGGGCGTCTCCGCCGCGACCTTCGGACTGGCGGTGGGCGTCCTGCCGTGGTCCGTGGTCTCCGACCGCTGGGGCCGGCTGCGGACCATGGTGATGGCGGTCGTGCCGGCCACGGCCCTCGGGCTCGTGATGCCCCTCGCCCCGAGCTTCGAGGCCGTGGTGGCGCTGCGCTTCGTGGAGGGGGCCGCCCTGGGCGGGATCCCCGCCGTGGCCATGGCCTACCTCGCCGAGGAGCTCGACCGCCGGCACGCCGCCGTGGCCGCCGGCACCTACGTGGCGGGCACGAGCCTGGGCGGGCTCGCCGGGCGCATCATCGCCGCTCCCGTGGGGGACGCGTTCGGCTGGCGGACCGGCACGATCACCGTGAGCGTCCTCGCCGCCCTCGCCGCCGTGGTCTTCGTCCTCGTCGCCCCGCGCCAGCGCGGGTTCGTGCGCCAGACCGTCCGGCTCACGGGCCCGTCCGGGCTGCTGGGCCGGCTGGGCGCCAACCTGGCGGACCGGGGTCTGCTGGTGCTCTACCTCCAGGGCTTCCTGCTCATGGGCGGGTTCGTGGCGATCTACAACTACCTGGGCTTCCACCTCGGGCAGGAGCCGTTCGGCGTCTCCCAGACCGCGGTGAGCCTCCTGTTCCTCGCCTACCTCTCCGGCACGTGGTCCTCGAGCACGGCCGGGCGGACCGCGGCCGTGCGCGGCCGCCGGGTGGTGCTCGTGAGCAGCGGACTGGTCATGCTCGCGGGGCTGCTCGCCACCCTCGTCCCGTCGATCCCCGTGATCGTGGCGGGACTGCTGCTGTTCACCGCCGGATTCTTCGGCGCCCACGCGGTGGCCTCCGGGTGGGTGCCGGTGCGCTCGACCACCGGCAAGGCACAGGCATCGTCCCTCTACACCCTCTTCTACTACGGGGGCTCCTCCGTTCTCGGCACGGCCGGCGGCGTGTTCTACACGGCCACCGGCTGGTCCGGGGCCGTCGGCTTCGTGGCGGGGCTCGTGATCCTCGCCGTGCTGCTGGTGCTCGTGGTGCTCCGGGATCCCGAGCCGGCCTGACCCGGCGCCGGCCCGGCCGCAGGGGACTCAGTCCTCGGTGCCGCCCCACTGCAGGGGGAACACCTCGAAGGAGCTCGCCAGTGGCACCCCGGCCCGCTCGCCCACGGCCTCCGCGTTGCCGCGCAGGAAGGCGTCCGGATCGAAGTCGGCCCAGCCCAGGCCGTCCAGGTACGCCTGGTGCGCGCGCAGGGACGCCACGCCGGCGTCGAACGCGTCCGTGACGTCCACGGCGTGCCGGGCGTCCGGTGAGGCCGCCGCCCACACCGCCACCACGTCCGGCCACGGCGCCAGCCCGTCCTGGACCTGCTCCGGGAAGACCCACCGGTTGCCGGCGTCGCGCGCGGCGTCCAGGGTGGCGCGGCCCACGGCGATGTGGTCCGCCTGGTTCAGGTTCGTGGCCCCGTCCCAGGTCTCCCGGAAGTTGTTGGTGATCACCACGTCCGGGCGGTGCCGGCGGACGACCTCCGCGATCCGGCGCCGCAGCGCCACCCCGTACTCCAGGACCCCGTCCGGCAGGCGCAGGAACTCGACCTGATCCACGCCCACGACCCGGCACGACTCCCGCTGCTCGTCCTCCCGCAGCGGTCCGGCCTGCTCGGGGGCCATGCCGTCGATCCCGGCCTCTCCGCTGGTCACCAGGCAGTAGACCACGTCCTTGCCCTGCCCGGTCCACCGGGCCACGGCCGCGGCGGCACCGAACTCCATGTCGTCCGGGTGGGCGACCACCACCAGGGCGCGCTGCCAGTTCTCGTCGACGTGCCTGAGCTGCTTCTCCACCATGTCACCCATGATGGGTGGCGGCGGGCACCCGAGGCAACGCCTCGGTCCGCAGGCTGCCCTGCTCCCGGCCGACCTACGCCGCGCCGGCGCCCGCACCAGGGGTCGAGAGGACGACGGTGGCGAGCACGGCGAGGACCCCGACCACGTAGGCCGCGGCATGACGGAACCGGCGCATGCCGGCTTCTCGGCGCCCGGTCCGGGGCGGGGGCAGGACGGGGGCGCCGCCGCCGGTGGCCCGCACCTCGCGCGGGGCCGCGCCGGACCACCGGGCGGACGCGCCCGGGCCGCTGACGAGCAGCAGCAGGGCCAGGAGGGAGGCCCCGGCGGCCGCGAGGGCGCGGCCTGCGGCCGAGAGTCTGGCGGGATGCGTCATCGGAGCCTCCGGGAAGGGGACGGGGCGGACAGGGGCGGCAGCGCCCGGTGGGCGGGACCGCAGTGCATCGCCGGAGAGGAACGGACCGGCAGCGCTGCCGGGCTCCTTCGTCGACACGTCAACTCTAGACAAAAGTCTATGAATCCGAACAGAAATGACCTGTCCCCACTTCACCCGACGTTACTCACTGGTAGTGGCCTCGCTTCGGCGGGCCCGGGCGGCGGCCTAGGATGCCGGGGGAGGGCTCCGCCGGGAGAGCCCCGGAGCGGAGGACCCCCCATGACTCGAGCATCCCAGCGGCGCCGGGTGCACCGGTACACGGCCGAGGGCGAGGAGACCGGCCGCGCGGACACCCTGGCCGGTGAGGAGCCCCTGGAGATCCGGCTCAACGGCGCCCCCTTCACCGTCACCATGCGGACCCCCGGCAACGACTTCGACCTCGTGGCAGGGTTCCTCGTCTCCGAGGGCGTGGTCCGCGCGCCGTCCGAGATCGTGCGGATGGACTACCGCAGCGGCATCGGCCCAGACGGTCGGCGCACCTACAACGTCGTCGAGGTGCGGCTCGCGCCGGGGGTCGCCCTCCCCGACACCTCCATGGAGCGGCACGTCTACACGTCGTCGTCGTGCGGGGTCTGCGGCACGGCGTCCATCGAGGCGGTCACCAAGGTCTCCTCCTTCGATCCCGCCGGGGACCCGGTCCGTCTCCCCGTGCCGGGGCTGCTCACCCTGCCGGACCGGCTGCGCGCCCAGCAGAAGCTGTTCTCCACGACCGGGGGCGTGCACGCCGCCGGGCTCTTCCGCTGGTCCGAGCCCGGTGCGGGAACCGGCCGCGCCCCCGCCGAGCCGGAGCTGCTGTGCCTGCGCGAGGACGTCGGCCGGCACAACGCCGTGGACAAGGTCGTGGGCTGGGCGCTGCGGGAGGGGCTGCTGCCCCTGCGCGGCACCGTTCTGCAGGTCTCGGGACGCGCCTCCTTCGAGCTCGTGCAGAAGGCGTACATGGCCGGCGTCCCGGCGCTCGCGGCGGTCTCGGCGCCCTCCGCGCTCGCGGCCGACCTCGCGGAGGAGGCGGGCCTCACGCTGCTCGGGTTCAGCCGCGGGACCTCGGTCAACGCCTACGCCCACCGGGAGCGCCTGACCGTCCCCGGGCGTCCGGAGGGCGTCCTCCCGCTGGCTACGATGGAGCCATGAAGCCCTTCCTGCTGCTCGCCACCCGCGCCCAGGACGACGTCGCGGACGAGGAGTACGAGACGATCCGCCGCTTCAGCGGTCTGCAGGAGAGCATGCTGCACCGGGTCCGCCTGGAGGCCGGGCCCATGCCGCCGATCGACCTCGAGCGCTACTCCGGGGTGATCATCGGGGGGTCACCGTTCAACTCCTCGGACCCGCCGGAGCTGAAGTCCGAGGTGCAGCTGCGGGCCGAGTCCGAGATGCGGGAGCTGCTCGACGAGGTCGTCGCCCGTGACTTCCCCTTCCTGGGCGCCTGCTACGGGGTGGGGACCCTCGGCACCCACCAGGGCGCGGTGGTGGACCGCACGTACGGCGAGGAGATCGGGATCGTCGAGGTGAGCCTCACCGCGGAGGGCAGGCAGGACCCCCTGCTGCGGGACTTCCCGCCGGTGTTCCACGGGTTCGTGGGGCACAAGGAGGGCACGCGCACGCTGGCGCCCGCCGCGGTCCTGCTCGCCACCGGCACCGGGTGCCCGGTCCAGATGTTCCGGATCAAGCGGAACCTCTACGCCACCCAGTTCCACCCCGAGCTGGACGCCACGGCACTGGTGCACCGGATCGAGGCGTACAAGGAGCACGGCTACTTCCCGGCGGGCGCGGCCGAGGAGGTCAAGGACCGGATCTGCCGGGGCCCGTCCGTGACCGAGCCGGAGAAGATCCTCGCGGCGTTCGTGGACCGCTACGCCCGCTGAGCCACGTCGGGCGCTGCCGGACCGCGGTGTGTCCGCGGGGGCCGATAGCGTGGGGGCATGACCCACCGCACCGCCCCGTGGGGCCCGGGCCCCCTCGACCACCACCGCCCGGAGCCGGCTCCTCGCGTCCTGCCGTACCACCGCCTGGCCCACGCCGATCCCGAGCACCGGTGGTGGAAGCCCCTCGTGGAGCTGCTGCTCTTCGGCGCCTTCTACCTGGTGCTGGCGATCGTCTTCGGCGTCGTGTGGGCCGTCGGCCTCATGGCCGTGCGCGGCGAGGAGGCCATGGGCGAGATCGTCCTGGACGCCACGGCCCTGGAGATCATGGACCCGGCGGTCTTCCTCATGCTGTTCTTCTCCCTGGTCCTCATGATCCCCGCCCTCCTGGCGGCCCGGGCGATCACGGGTCCCCGCCCGATCGGGCTGCTGCTGTCGGTGACCGGGCGGCTGCGCTGGGACTTCCTGGCCCGGTGCCTGCTCGTGGCCCTGGGGATCTACGCGCTCGGCCACACGGCCGCGCTCCTGCTGGAGCTCGCGGCGTTCGGGACGCTGCCGCCGCCGCAGCCCGTGGACGGCTTCTGGTGGCTGATGGCGATGATCGTGCTGGTGGTGCCGCTGCAGTCCGCGGCGGAGGAGCTCGTCTTCCGGGGCTACCTGCTCCAGAGCGTCGGCCGCTGGCTGCGCCGGCCCGTGTTCGCCGTCCTGCTGCCGGTGCCCCTGTTCACGTTCGGTCACCTGTACGACGCCTGGGGCCTGCTGGCCGTGGCCTTCATGGCCGTCGTCGCGGGCTGGCTGACCTGGCGCACGGGAGGACTCGAGGCCGCGATCGCGCTGCACGTGGTCAACAACGTGGTGGCCACGCTGTTCGGGGCCTTCGGCCTGTCCGATCCGGACGCCCAGGAGTCCACGTGGGTGGCTCTCGCGCTCTCGGCGGCCATGCAGCTCGTCTTCGCATGGCTCGCGGTCCGCATCGCCGGCGGGCGCGGCGTGGCCGTGACGCGGACCGTGCACCCGCCGCTCCCGGCCGTGCCCGGCGGACCGGCGTGGGCCGCGCCCGCGGGCGGTCCCGGCGGGCGGATGCGGGCCGCCCCAGTTCCCGGACCCGAGGACTGGGTGTGCCCCGGCCCGCCCGCCTGCCCCGGCCACTGGGCCGGCCGCGCGTCCGGGCCCGCGCCGCAGCGCCTTCCGTAGACTGGCGGCATGGAGTCCCGTCCCGCCGCCCTGTCCGCCGTCGAGGCCCTCGGCCGCTACGTGCTGGAGTCGCCGAGCTCCTACCACGCGGCGCACGCCGCGGCCGCACGGCTGGAGGGGGCCGGTTTCGCCCGCCTCGACGAGGCCCGGGACTGGGCCGGCACCGGCGTGCGCGGGCGGCGGTACGTGCTCCGCGACGGTGCCCTGATCGCCTGGGTGGCGCCCGCGCAGGTTCCGCCGGCGGCGGGCTTCCGGATCCTCGGCGCGCACACCGACTCGCCGGGCTTCAAGCTCAAGCCCCGCCCCACCAGCACGTCCCACACCTGGTACCAGGCGGGCGTGGAGGTCTACGGAGGCCCGCTGCTGAACTCGTGGCTGGACCGCGAGCTGCGGCTGGCCGGACGGCTCGTGCTCCGCGGCGGCGACGGCGCCCCCGTCGAACGCCTCACCGCGACCGGGCCGGTGGCGCGGATCCCGCAGCTGGCCATCCACCTGGACCGCGAGGCCAACAAGGGGCTGCAGCTCGACCGGCAGCAGCACGTCCAGCCGGTGTGGGGCGTGGGGGAGCCGGAGGACGCCGACGTCCTCGCGCTGCTGGCCGAGCACGCCGAGGGCGGGCCCGTGGACCCGGCGCGGATCCTCGGCTACGACATCGTGCTGGCCGACGCCCAGCCGCCCGCCGTGTTCGGGCACCGCGGCGACCTCTTCGCCTCCGGGCGGCTGGACAACCTGTCCTCCGTGCACGCCGGGCTGAGCGCCCTGCTCCGGGAGGCCGAGACCCTCGAGGCGGGCCGGCACATCGCGGTGCTCGCCGCGTTCGACCACGAGGAGATCGGCTCCGGCACCCGTTCGGGCGCCGCCGGCCCGTTCCTCGAGGACGTGCTCGTGCGCGTCGGCGAGGCCCTGGGCCGCACCGCCGCCGAGCACCGCCGCGCCCTGGCCGGGTCCGTGTGCCTGTCCGCCGACGCCGGGCACCTCGTGCACCCCAACTACCAGGGCCACCACGACCCGGTCAACCGGCCCGTGCCGGGCGCCGGGCCGCTGCTGAAGATCAACGCCGACCAGCGCTACGCCACGGACGCCGTGGGCGCCGGGATCTGGGCCGAGGCCTGCGAGCGCGCCGGGGTCGGCTACCAGGAGTTCGTCTCCAACAACCGGGTGCCGTGCGGGTCCACGATCGGCCCCATCACCGCCGCCCGGCTCGGCATCCGCACGATCGACGTCGGCATCGGCCTGCTGTCCATGCACTCGGCCCGGGAGCTGTGCCACGTCGACGACGTCGCGGCGCTCGGCGCCGCCGCCGGGGCCTTCTACACGGTCTGAGGCGCGCCGCCCGGGGCGGCGCCCGGGAACGCACCGGGGGCCGTGCCCGGGCGGGCACGGCCCCCGGTGCCGGGAGGCGTCCAGGAACGGATCAGCTGGACAGCGCCCCCACGGACACCCGCTCGGCCGGGAACTGGGGCATGGCGATGTCGGCCATCCGGGCGAGCACGCGCACCACCTGGCAGGAGTAGCCGAACTCGTTGTCGTACCAGACGTAGAGCACCAGCGAGCTGCCGTTGACGATCGTCGCCAGGCCGTCCACGATGCCCGCGCGGCGGGAGCCGACGAAGTCGGTGGACACGACCTCCGGGGAGTCGGTGTAGTCGATCTGCTTGCGCAGGGACGAGTTCAGCGAGATGTCCTTCAGGTACTGGTTCACCGCGTCCGCGGACTCGGGGGCGTCCTCGAGCTGGAGGTTGAGGATCGCCATGGACACGTCCGGGGTGGGGACGCGGATGGCGTTGCCGGTCAGCTTCCCCGCCATCTCCGGCAGGGCCTTGGCCACGGCCTTCGCGGCGCCGGTCTCGGTGATGACCATGTTGAGGGCGGCGGAGCGGCCGCGGCGGTCGCCCTTGTGCCAGTTGTCGATGAGGTTCTGGTCGTTGGTGTACGAGTGCACCGTCTCGACGTGACCCTGCTTGATGCCGTACTTGTCGTTGACCACCTTCACCACCGGGGTGATCGCGTTGGTGGTGCAGGACGCGGCGGACAGGATGGTGTCCTCGGGGGCGATCACGTCGTCGTTGACGCCGCACACGATGTTCTTCAGCTCGCCCTTGCCGGGCGCGGTGAGCAGGACCTTGGCCACGCCCTTGGACTGCAGGTGCTTGGACAGGCCCGCCTCGTCACGCCAGACCCCCGTGTTGTCCACGACGATCGCGTTGTCGATGCCGTGCTCGGTGTAGTCGATCTCCGAGGGGTCGTTCGCGTAGATGAACTTGATCGCCACGCCGTTGGCGGTGATGACGTCGTTCTCCTCGTCGACGTGGATCGTCCCGTCGAACTTCCCGTGCACCGAGTCCCGGCGCAGCAGCGAGGCGCGCTTGACCAGGTCGTTGCCCGGCTTCCGGCGCACCACGACGGCGCGCAGGTTCAGGCCGGTGCCGTCGTTGCGGTTGATGAGGATGCGGGCGAGCAGGCGGCCGATGCGGCCGAACCCGTAGAGGACCACGTCCTGGGTCTCCGGGAAGTTCTGCGCCTTGCGGTCCACGACCGGGGCGAGCTCCTCGCGCAGGAACGTCTCGAGGTCCTGGTCCGAGTGCTGGGCGAGCCGGTTGAGCTTGCCGAGGTCCACCGCGCAGGTCCCGAGGTCCAGCCCGGCCATGGCCTCGAGCAGGCGGGTCGTGTCCTCGAGGGGGAGCTCCTGGCCGTCGATGCGGCGGGCGAAGCGGTGCGCCTTGACGATCTGGGTGACGGACTTGTGCACCAGGGAGCGACCGTAGACCGTCGGCACGACCTTGTTCTCACGGTGCAGGCGGCCCACGAGGGGAACCATGAGCTCGGCGAGGGCCTCGCGGTCGGACCAGCTTTCGGGAGTGCTCAAGAATGACTCTCTTCCTCGGCCGGGGACGTCATCGTGTCCGGCCGTGACGTGCCGCGCCTCGTTGCGCGATCGGATGCGCGCCGCTGCGGTTCGCGCAGGGTGCCGCCGTCCATTCTAAGGGCACCGGAGTGCCCGGCGGCGGCTGCGTTACGCGCCTCGGGGCGCCGGACCGGCGGGAACCGCGGGTGCTACCGTGAGGGCATGCTGACGGTCATCGGTGAGGCGCTCGTTGATGTGGTTTCGAAGCACGGGCAGGAGCCCCGCGCGCACGCCGGGGGGAGCCCCATGAACGTCGCCGTGGGCCTGGCGCGGCTGGGGCACCGGGTCCAGTTCCTCGGCCGCTACGGCGGGGACGCGTACGGCGCCCAGGTCGAGGCCCACCTGCGGGACAACGGCGTGCTCCTGCCGTTCGAGGCCGACACCCGGCCCACCTCCGTGGCGGAGGCGGTCATCGGGGACGACGGCGCCGCGACCTACGACTTCCAGCTGGACTGGTCCCTGGACCTCACGGACGAGCAGCTGGGCGAGCTGCTCCGGGACACCACCCTGCTGCACGTGGGGTCGATCGGCGCGATGCTCGAGCCCGGCGCCTCGAAGGTGCTGCACGCCGTGGAGCAGGCCCAGCGCACCGCCCTCGTCTCGTACGACCCGAACTGCCGGCCGTCCATCATCCCCGACTCCTCGGGGGCCCGGGCGCGCGCGGAGCAGCTCGTGGCCCTCGCCGACGTCGTGAAGGCCTCGGACGAGGACCTCCTGTGGCTCTACCCCCACCGCAGCGTCGAGGAGAGCGCCGCCGCCTGGCTCCGGGCCGGCGCGGAGCTCGTCGTCGTCACGCGGGGCCCGCTGGGGCCCTGGGCCCGCACCCGCGCCACCGGCCCGCGCGGTGTGGAGGTGCCCGCCGCCCGCGCCGAGGTCGTGGACACCGTGGGTGCCGGCGACTCGTTCATGGCCGCCCTGCTCGCCTGGCTCACCGACCACGGCTGCACCGGTGCGCAGGCCCGCGAGCGGCTCGACGACCTCGACGCCGAGCGGGTGGGCGAGCTGCTGCGCTACGCCGCCTCGGCGGCGGGTGTCACGGTCTCGCGCGCCGGCGCCGACCTGCCCCGCACGGACGAGCTGCCCCCGTCCTGAACTTCCCCACCCCCGACCGGAAGGAGCCTCCGTGCTCGACCGCGAACCGTACGCCGACCTCCCCGACCTGCCCCGCTTCGACCTGACCTCCGAGGACGTCGCCGACGGCGGACCCCTCGCCCGGGCGCAGCTCTCGGGCGTCATGGGCGCCGGCGGTGACGACGTGTCCCCCCAGCTGAGCTGGTCCGGGGCCCCGGAGGGCACGAAGAGCTACGTGGTCACGGTCTTCGACCCGGACGCGCCCACCCCCAGCGGCTTCTGGCACTGGTGCCTGTCCAACATCCCGGCCGGCGTCACCTCCCTCGAGCGGGGCGCGGCGTCGGACCCGCCCGCGGGTGCCGTGCGCCACCGCAACGACGGCGGCACGGACGAGTACATCGGGGCCGCCCCGCCGCCCGGCCACGGGACGCACCGCTACATCGTGTGCGTGACCGCGGTGGACGTGGAGGAGCTGGAGGTGGGCCCGGACGACAGCCCGGCCACGGTGAACTTCCAGCTGTTCTTCCACGGCCTGGGCCGCGCGCTGCTGACCGGGACGCACGAGGAGCAGTGATCCCCGCTCCGTGACCCCGCCCCTGGAGGTGCCCGGCGACAGGGCGCCGGTCAAGCTGATCGCCAGCGACCTGGACGGCACGGTCCTGGGGCACGACTTCCGCATCCGCCCGCGCACCGTCGAGGCGATCGGGGCGGCCCAGGAGCGCGGTCTGCACGTGGTGTTCGTGACGGGCCGGCCCATGCGCTGGCTCGACCCCCTGCGCGAGCAGCTGCGCGAGCAGCTGGCGCACCAGGGCGTGGTGATCTGCTCCAACGGCGCGGTGGTCTACGACCTCACCGCGGACCTCGTCGTGGAGTCCAGCCTCTTCCCCGCGCGGGACGCCTTCGCGGTCATGGAGGAGGTGGCGGCGCACCATCCCGGCACGCTGTTCGCCGCCGAGACCCTGGAGGGCGTCTACACCGACCACGGGTGGGCGCGCACCGACCGGATGGAGATCGGCGCTCCGCGGGTCGGCCCGCTGCGCGAGCGCGTGCCCGCGGGGACGGGCCTGGTGAAGTTCCTCGCCAAGCTGGACTCCGCCGACCCGCAGGAGTACTTCCGGGCCCTCACCGACCTCGTGGCCGGGCGGCTGTCCGTCACGCACTCGGTGGCGGCCGCACCGCTCGTGGAGATGGGGCAGAAGGGGCTGACGAAGGCCCGCACCCTCGAGCAGTACGCGGCCGAGCGCGGGATCCGGCCGCAGGAGGTCATGGCCTTCGGCGACATGCCCAACGACCTCGAGATGCTGACCTGGGCCGGCCACGGCTACGCGATGGCGAGCGGGCACCCCGCGGTGGCACGTGCCGTGGGCCGCACGGCCCCGCCCTTCGAGGAGGACGGCGTGGCGCAGGTGATCGAAGCGCTGCTCCACGGGGGCGGACCCGGCGCGTCACGCACGGGACATTCCGCTACCGCAGGGTAACAATGAGGGGGTGACTCCTGCACCGCACCGGCGCGGCGCCCCCGCGGCCCTCGCCCACCGCGGGTTCTCCCGCGAGGGCGCCGAGAACACGCTCGACGCCTTCCGCGCCGCCCGCGACCTCGGCTACGAGTGGGTCGAGACGGACGTCAACACGACCTCCGACGGCGTGGTCCTGTCCTTCCACGACGACACGCTCGACCGCGTGACCGGGCGCAGCGGGGAGGTCTCGAACCTCACCTGGGAACAGATCCGCTCCGAGCGCGTGGCCGGGGCCGGGTGCATCACCCGGCTGGCCGACCTGCTGACCGAGCTCCCCGAGCTGAAGCTCAACATCGACGTCAAGGACGAGGCGTCCGTGACCGCCCTGCCGTCGCTGCTCCACGAGCTCGGGGCCGTGGACCGGGTGCGCGTGACGTCCTTCTCCGAGAGCCGGCGCCGGCGCACGCTGCGCCGGCTCCGCGAGCTCGCCGGGCGGTCCGTGCCCACCTCCTCCGGCAAGGGCGGGATGCGCCTGCTGCTCGTGTGCTCGTGGCTGGGCGGGCCGAGCTGGCGCCTCGCCCGGCGGGTCGCCGCCCCGTGGATCGAGCCCTTCGACACCGTCCAGATCCCCCGGCGCCACCGGGTGCGCGGCGGGGCCGAGATCGAGCTCGTCACCCCGCGCTTCCTGGACTTCGCCCACCGGCAGGGCATCCACGTGCACGTGTGGACGGTCAACGACGCCGCGGAGATGGCCGAGCTGCTGGAGCTGGGCGTGGACGGGATCGTCACCGACCGGGCCGACCTCCTCGCCGGGCTGCTGGAGCAGTGGGGGCAGTGGCCGCCGTCGGGCGTGTGAGCCGTGGCACGTCCGGGCTCCGCGTGGCAGGGTGGGGCCATGACCGACACCGCCGCCGCGCCCGCGGACACCGATCAGCACGTCCTCGCCGAGGTCCGGAACGGGACCGGGCACCTGGTGCTCAACCGCCCCCGCCAGCTCAACGCGCTCACCGCGCAGATGTACCGCGACCTCAAGGACGCCCTGGACGCCTGGCGTGACGACGACGCCGTGCGCCACGTCCTGGTCACGTCGGCCTCGCCCAGGGCGTGGTGCGCGGGCGGTGACGTCCGGCAGGTCCGCGACGCCGTCCGCGACGGCCAGGTCGCCGCGGCGACGCAGGTCTTCGCCGTCGAGTACGCCCTCGACTGCCTGATCGCGGACTACCCGAAGCCCTACGTGGCGCTCATGAACGGCATCTGCATGGGCGGCGGCATGGGCATCTCCGTGCACGGCTCCCACCGCGTGGTGGGCCGCTCCACCGTCATGGCGATGCCCGAGACGAAGATCGGCTTCTTCACCGACATCGGCGCCTCCTGGTTCCTGCCGCGCGTCTCGCGCCCGGACCGCCGGCAGGAGCCCGGCCCGGCCGTGGGACGCTGGCTCGCCCTGGGCGGGCAGCGGATCACCGGCGCGGACGCCGTGGCCCTGGGGCTGGCCGACGTCCTCGTCGCCGACGAGGACTTCCCGGCCCTGGCGGCGGCCGTGGTGGAGGAGGGGCCCGCGGACGCCCTGGCCCGCTTCGCACGGGAGCCGGAGCCGTCGCCCGTCGTGGCCCGGTGGGAGCAGATCGAGGACCGCTACGGAGCCCCCACCCTGGAGGAGATCGCCGCTGCCGCGCCCGAGGACCTCGCGGGCATGAGCCCGTCCTCGCTGGTGCGCACCTTCGAGCTGCTCGAGCGGGGCGCGGCCGACGACGGCGTGCGCTCGTGCCTGGAGCGGGAGCTGCGCCTGGCCGCGGACACGATCGCCCGGCCGGACTTCGCGGAGGGGGTGCGCGCGGTCCTCGTGGACAAGGACAACGACCCGGCCTGGGAGCACGCCTCCATCGCCGACGTCGACGTCGCGGCGGTCCGGGCGGTGCTCGACGAGAAGCTGCCGCTGCCCCTCTGAGCCGGACGCCGTGCCCGGCGCGCTCAGCGGTGGGACGGGTCCTTGCCGTTGCGGCCGACCACCACGGGGGCGATGCCGGAACGTTCCCCGGCGTCGGTGGGCCGGTCCACGAAGCGGCGGTAGCCGACGTACAGGGTCAGCGCCAGTGCCAGCGTGACCACCCCGAAGGTCACCAGCGTGTCCTGGGAGATCAGGCTGCGGACCACGCTGTGCAGGAGGGTGAACAGGCCTCCGAGCAGGATCCCGTCGGCGAGCACCGGCCTGCGCCGCTCGACGAGCAGGCTGAGCACGAGCAGCAGCACGGAGCCGATCAGGGTGACCACGCCCACGTCCCGGCTGTGGCGCACGGACCGCTCCTCCCACACGTCCCGTTCGCGCAGGTGCTCCGCCCACTGCTCCTGCTCCGCCGGGGTCAGCTCCCGGGTCTCCTGGGCCGCGACGAGCGCGGGGGACGACTCCGGCGCCTCGGGAGCGGGGTGGACCGCGGCGACGCCGAGACCCACGAGGAGCGCGATCAGCGCCCCGAGGAAGAGCGTGTAGACCGTTCGCAGGATCCTGCTCTCCGTGCGGTCGCCCATGCGGCGTGCTCCGTCCTCCCGTCCGTGCGGGCTCGTCCGTCGGCTGCTCCCGGGGCCGTGCGGGCCGGCTCCCGGGTGCTCGCATTATGGGCCGGGCCGGGGGCGTTGTCCACGACCGTCACCTGTCCCGCGGGTCTTCCGCCGTGTGGTGCCCCTGCCTACGCTGGAGGCATCGGCTCCGGCGACCGGGGAGATGGGGGCTGAGATGGTGGTCTTCGAGAACAGGGTCGACGCGGGACGCCGGCTCGGCGATCGTCTGCTGTCCCTGCGCGGCCAGGACGTGGTGGTGCTGGGGCTGCCCCGCGGCGGGGTGCCCGTGGCCCACGAGGTGGCCCGGATGCTCGACGCCCCCCTCGACATCGTCGTGGTCCGCAAGCTCGGCGTGCCCTCCCAGCCGGAGCTGGCGATGGGCGCCATCGGCGAGGAGGGGGCCCGGGTGCTCGACGAGCGGACCCTGCAGTACCTCGGGGTGACGGACGCGCAGCTGGAGCAGGTCGAGGAGCGGGAGCGGGCCGTGCTCGATGCCCGCACCGCGCGCTTCCGGGAGGGGCGCGAGCGGGTCGACCTCACGGGCCGGACCGCGCTGGTCGTCGACGACGGCATCGCCACCGGATCCACCGCGCGCGTGGCCTGCCGGATCGTCCGCCAGCTCGGCGCCGGGCGGGTGGTGCTGGCGGTGCCGGTGGCCCCGCAGGAGGCCCTGGACCGGGTGACCGGGGCGGACGAGGTGGTCTGCCTGGCCACTCCGTCGCCCTTCGTGGCGGTCGGACAGCACTACCGCGACTTCGCCGCGACGGAGGACGACGAGGTGGTCGCCCTGCTCGACGCCGCCCGGCGCCGCCACGAGGCCGGTCTGCCCGCCGCCTCCGCGCCCGGGCGGGAGTCCGCCGTCCGCGTCCCGGCCGGGACGGTCCAGCTCGCGGCCCACCTGCACCTGCCCGCTCCCGGTGCCGGGGCCGTGGTCTTCGCCCACGGCAGCGGCAGCGGCCGGCACAGCTCGCGGAACCGGTACGTGGCCTCGGTCCTGCAGGACGCCGGGCTCGGGACCCTCCTGCTCGACCTGCTCACGGACGAGGAGGAGGTCGAGCGCGCCGACGTCTTCGACATCGAGCTGCTCGCCCGCCGGCTGCTCCTGGCCACGGCCTGGTTGCAGGAGCAGCCGGGGGCCGCCGGCTCACCGGTCGGCTGGTTCGGGGCGAGCACCGGGGCCGGTGCCGCCCTGTGGGCGGCCGCCGAGCCCGGGGCGCCGGTGGCCGCCGTGGTCTCCCGCGGCGGCCGCCCCGATCTCGCGGGGGAGCGGCTGCGCTCCGTGCGGGCGCCGACCCTGCTGGTCGTCGGCAGCCAGGACCAGGAGGTGCTGGGACTCAACCGCTGGGCCCAGGAGTCGATGCGCTGCCCCACCCGGCTGGCGGTCGTGGAGGGCGCCGGCCACCTGTTCGAGGAGCCCGGCACGCTCGCCGAGGCCGCCGTGCTCGCACGGGACTGGTTCCGGCGCCACCTCGTGCCCGCCCGGGAGCGCGCCGACGGAGGCCCCCGATGAGCTCCGCCGGGCGCCGGCCGTCCCCGGCCGCCGGCGTGCTCTCGGAGATCCGGTCCCTCGCCGGTCCGCTGACGGGCGACCAGGACCTCGACCGGCTCGTCGAGCGCTGCGCGGGAGCCCGGTTCGTGGCCGTGGGGGAGGCCTCCCACGGGACCCACGAGTACTACCGGTGGCGGGCGCTGCTCAGCCGCCGGCTCATCGAGGAGCACGGCTTCAGCTGGATCGGGGTGGAGGGCGACTGGCCCGACTGCTGGCGGCTCAACCGGTGGGTGCGCGGGCGGGAGGAGCAGCACCTGGACGCCCGGGGGGTCCTCGCCGGTTTCGGCCGCTGGCCCACGTGGATGTGGGCGAACGAGGAGGTCGCCCAGTTCCTCGACTGGCTGCGGGCGGAGAACGCGCGCCGGCCCGAGCCGGAGCAGGTGGGCTTCTACGGGCTGGACGTCTACTCGCTGTGGGACTCCCTGCGCGAGATCATCGCCTGGCTCGAGGCGAACGCGCCCGAGGCCCTGCCGGCCGCGCTGCAGGCGTGGGAGTGCTTCGTCCCGTTCCACGAGGACCCGCACGAGTACGCGAGGAGCACCCGGATCGTGCCGCAGAGCTGTGAGGCGGACGTCGTCGCCCTCCTGGCGGAGGTGCGCCGGCGCACGACGGACCGGGCGGAGGGGGACCCCGCCGCGTTCGACGCCGTGCTCAACGCCATGGTCGCGGCCGACGCCGAGCGCTACTACCGCAGCATGGTCCGCGGCGACCGGCAGTCCTGGAACGTGCGGGACGAGCACATGGCGGACACCGCCGAGCTGCTCTCCCGGCACCACGGCCCCGGTGCCCGGGGACTGGTGTGGGAGCACAACTCGCACGTCGGGGACGCGCGGGCCACGGACATGTTCGACGCCGGGCTGGTCAACGTGGGCCAGCTGCTGCGCGAGCGGCACGCCGCGCGCGACGTGGTGCTCGTGGGCATGGCGGGCTGGACCGGCACCGTGGTCGCGGCGGAGTCCTGGGGCGCGGCCGAGGAGGTCCTGGCCGTGCCCGAGGCCCGCTCCGGCTCCGCCGAGGACCTCCTGCACCGGGCCCTCGGCGAGCCGGCGGTCCTGGTGTTCGGCCGGGACCGCTCCGGGGACTGGCTCTCGGGCCGGTTCGGCCACCGGGCCATCGGGGTGGTGTACCGCCCGTGGCGGGAGGCCGGCAACTACGTCCCCACCCGCATGGGGGAGCGCTACGACGCCCTGCTCTGGTTCGAGGAGACCTCCGCGCTGCGACCGCTGCGCCACGAGCCGCCGCCGGAGGAGCCGGAGCTGGAGACCGAGCCGTGGGGCGTCTGAGCCCGCCCTGTCCGGCGCGGGCTCGGACGCCGATCTGCTCGCGCCGCGGGGCTCGTCGCGTCATCGTCCGACGTCATGGGTCACCGGGCTGACGTGCCCGGTCGGCGGTGCCTAACCTGGAGTCGTCCAGACGGACCGCACCGGCTCCTCCGGCCGACCCGGCCGGCGGCCGCACGTGCCGCCCCGGGGCCGGTGCCGCAGTAGAGGAGTCGTGCCATGGCCGGACTGATGCGCCGGGAGGCGTTCGAGATGCTGGAACCGATCCGCCGCCTGCTGGAGGGGGACCCGGAGGCCTCCTGGCCGCGGGTGGAGGAGTACCGGGACGGGGAGACGGTGGTGATCCGGGCGGACCTGCCGGGCATCGACCCGGAACGGGACGTCGAGCTCACCGTGGCCGACGACGTCCTCCACCTCCGGGCGGAACGGCGGGAGAGGACGGAGCACAAGGACAAGGACAGCTACCGCTCCGAGTTCCGCTACGGGTCCTTCACCCGCTCGCTTCCCCTGCCCGCGGGCTGCCGGGACGAGGACATCAGCGCCGCCTACCGTGACGGCGTCCTGGAGGTCCGCGTCCCGGTCGCCCAGCACGCCGAGCCGCCCGCCACCCGGAGGATCGAGGTGACCCGCGGCTGAGGCGCCGGCCCCGCCCGCGGACGGCGTCCACGGGCGGCCGGGGCGTCGGCCCCTTCGCCGTCAGTCCCTGCGCGCCAGCAGCTCCGCGCACGCCTGCTCGCACCGCCGGCAGGCCTCGGCCGCCAGTGCGCAGTGCTCGTAGGCCTCGGCCCGCCGGCTGCAGGCCTCCCGGCCGGCCCTGCCCGCGGCCCGGCAGGCCTCCAGCAGCGGCACCAGCACGGCTCGGCCGTCCGTGGGATCGGGGAAGCCGAGGCGGGCGAGCACCTGTGCGGTGGCCGTGCAGACCGCCGCGCAGTCCTGCTCGGCGCGCAGGCACTCGCGCAGTTCCGCGACCGTGTCCTCCTCCACGCAGGCGTCGGCGGCGACCAGGCAGATCTGGGCGGCCTCGATGCACGCCTCGAGGCACTCGGACTCGGCCGAGCGCTCCTGGCGGGAGATCTCCGGGGCGGCGGGATGGGTCATCAGGGCGCGGCGGATGGTGCTCACGGCCTTCTCCTCCAACGGGATTCCCCCGCACCGGACGGGACCGGTGCAGGGTGGGCCGGCTCAGCCGGCGAGCCGGGACCTGGGTGCGGTGCGGTGCGGCACGGGGCGCCGCGGCGCCCACGTGGAGAGGCGGGTCACGCTGCCGTGGCCGGGCAGCTCGGCGGGCAGCACGAACTGCACGGACGGGGTGTCCTGCACGGCGTCCTCGTGCTCCGCGGCCCAGCGCAGCAGGTCCACGGCCGCCGGCTCGACGTGGTGGGCCGAGGTGATGTCCACGATCACGGCGATGCCCGGCACCAGGGTGCGGGCACGGCGGATCAGCGGGCACAGCGCCCGGTGGTTGATCTCGGTGACGCAGCCCGTGACGACGAGCCGGACGTGCCTGCCGTCCAGATCGACCTGGACGAGAACGGACAGTTTGTGGTGCATGTGGTCTCTCCCCCTGCAGCGTGTCGTGCGCGGCCTGCTGCTCGGCCTCCCGCACTCCACGCTAGGGGACAGGTGACCCGTGCCACCAAGGAATCCGGCTGCTGGGGCGCACATTTCCTCTACCGAAGAGTAGAGCGGGCGCCGGGGACCGCGGGAATCAGCCCAGGGGAGAGGGCATGCGCGTGGTGTCCGGGGTGAGGGGGTCACTGCCCACCGTCCCGCGCACGCGGGCCAGGACGGCCATGAGGTGGTAGACGACGAGCGTGGCGGCGGTGCCGAGGGCGATGCCCGCGAACTGCAGGCCGAAGGCCTCCCACGTGTAGTCGGCGATCCCGATGATCATGGCGACCGCGGCGGTGGTGAGGTTGACCGGGTTGGAGAAGTCCACGCGGTTCTGCACCCAGATCCGCACGCCCAGCATGCCGATCATCCCGTACAGCACCGTGGCCGCCCCGCCCAGCACGCCGGCCGGGACGGTGGCCACGGCGGCCCCGACCACCGGGAAGACGCTCAGCAGGATCGCCACGGCGCCGGCCACCCAGTAGGCCGCCGTCGAGTAGACCCGCGTGGCGGCCATGACGCCGATGTTCTCGGCGTAGGTCGTGGTGCCGGAGCCGCCGCCGGAGCCGGCGATCACGGTGGCGAGCCCGTCGGACATGATCGCGCGCCCCATGTACGGGTCGAGGTCGTCGCCGGTCATCAGGGCCACCGACTTCACGTGGCCGACGTTCTCGGCCACCAGGACCAGGATCACGGGGATGAACAGGCCCACGAGCGGGAGGTGGAACTCGGGGGCCTGGAACGGGGGCAGCCCGAACAGGCCCTGCTCCTGCCACACGGTGCCGAGCCGGCTGAAGTCCACCTCGCCGCGCAGCACCGCGGTGACGTATCCGATGGCCACCCCCAGCAGGATCGACAGGCGCCCCGGCAGGCCGCGGAAGAGCACCGAGATGAGGACGATGGAGGACAGCGTGACCAGCGCGGTGACGGGGGCCGCCATGAAGTTCTGCTTGGCGGAGGGGGCCAGGTTGAAGCCGATGAGCGCCACGATGGTGCCCGTGACCAGGGGCGGCATCAGTCTCTGGAGCCAGGACGTGCCCGCGAACTGCACGACGAGCCCGATCAGGAACAGGGCCGCGCCGGCCATCAGGACGCCGCCGAGGGCCCCGCCGGGGCCGTACTGGTTCGTCGACGCGCCGATCGGGGCGATGAACGCGAAGGACGAGCCGAGGTAGGACGGCACCCGTCCCGCCGTGACCACCAGGAAGAGGATCGTGCCCACGCCGGAGAAGAAGAGCGTGGTGGCGGGCGGGAACCCGGTGATCAGCGGCACCAGGAACGTGGCCCCGAACATCGCCACCACGTGCTGCGCGCCGATCGTGACGGTGCGGGGCCAGGTGAGCCGCTCGCGCGGGGTGACGACCTCCCCGGCCGTGACGGTGCGTCCGTCGCCGTGGAGGCGCCAGCCCAGGCCGAGACGGGCGGCGGTGGTCTGTCCGGGCACGGGGGAACTCATGCGGGTCTCCTCGACAGCGGGGTGGGGCCCGGATCCGGGCCCCCATCACTGTACTCGGTAGGTCCGCGGCCTGGAGGTGTCCGTTCCCGCCTTTATGATCAGTAGGGTGATGGACAGCAGGAGGGCGCGACCGGCGCGCCCGGACCGGACAGGAGTCGACATGCACCAGCCACAGCCGCGCGGGCCGCTCAGCGAGGAGCTGCTCGCAGTGCTCCGGACCGTCCCGGGGTCCGTGGAGGCGGAGCAGCGGGCCGCAGGTCTCGCCGGAGCGGCGGAGGCCGCCCTGGCCGGGACGTCGGACGTCAGCCTGGACGAGGACGTCCAGCTCGGCCTCTTCGTGCTGCACGCCCTGCACTACCAGGGCGTCGACGGAGTCGACGACCGGTGGGAGCTGCACCCGGAGATCGTCCGCGCACGGGAGGTCCTCTCCGGGGCGCTCGAGGCGCAGCTGCGTGCGCAGCTGCCCGCCGACGACGTGCCGGGCACCCCGCAGGCCGTCGCGGACGCCCTGTTCGCCATGGCCGCCGAGGACGACGGGCCCAGCCTCGCGCGCCACCTCTCCGGCCGGGCGGACGCCACCCAGGCGCGGGAGTTCCTGCAGCTGAAGTCCGTCTACCAGCTCATGGAGGGCGACCCGCACACCTGGGGGATCCCGCGGCTGAGCGGACGGGCGAAGGCGGGCCTGATCGAGATCCAGGTCGACGAGTACGGGGGCGGCAACGCCTCCCGCATGCACTCGGCGCTGTTCGCGGCCGGGATGCGCGAGGCCGGCCTCGACGACTCCTACGGCAGCGCTGTGGACCGGGTGCCCGCCGAGTGGCTCGCCGGCGTCAACACCGTCACGATGTTCGGTCTGCACCGGCGGCTGCGCGGTGCTGTGGTGGGTCACCTGGCGATGTACGAGATGACGTCCTCCGTCCCCTCCAAGTTCCTGGCGCGCGGCTTCCACCGTCTGGGGCTGCCCGCCGCGGCCGCGTTCTACGAGGAGCACGTCGAGGCCGACGCCGCCCACGAGCAGATCGCCGCCCGGGACATGGCCGGCGGCCTCGTGGTGGGCGACCCCGCCGTCGCCGCGGACGTGTTCTTCGGGGCGCGCTGCGTCCTGCACCTGGACGCGCTCGCCGCGGGGCATGCGCTGGCCCGGTGGGAGGCCGGCGAGTCCGCGCTGCGCCCCGCGGACGGGACGAACTCCCGCTCCGGAGCGGCGGAGCTCGTCTCGTGAGCGGCGTGCCGCCCGAGGAGGAGCCCGGGCCACGGGAGAGGCCGTGGCCGGCGGAGGCGCCCGAGCCCGTGACGATCACCGTGTGCCCGGACGGGCCCCTGCTCGTGCGCGGCGGCTACGAGCTGCTGGACGGCGACGACCGTCCCATCGACCCCGGGCGCGCCACCGTGGCGCTGTGC
>JAPSHS010000310.1 GCA_031179495.1 Kocuria sp.
TGTTCACCCTGACCGTCCGAGACCACATCATGATCGCCCACAGCCTCCCGGACCCCTTCTTCGGCCCGGCCCAGAACCTGCACGGGGCCACCTACGCCGTGGAGACCACCTGGGCCCGTCCCGAGCTGGACGAGCACGGGGTGGTCATGGACATCGGCGTGGCCTCCCGGCTGCTCTCGGACGTGCTCGACGGGCTGCGCTACCGCAACCTCGACGAGCACCCGGACTTCGCGGGCCGCCTGTCCACCACGGAGGTCCTCGCGCAGCACGTCGCCGAGCGGCTCGCCGCCGGGGCGGCCGGCGTCGCAGGCCTGGAGCGACTGACCGTGACCCTGCGGGAGAACCCCGACGCGTGGGCCTCCTACACCCTCGGGCTGCCCGTGCTGAGCGAGCGCGGCGGGCCCGCCGTCCGGTGAGCACGGAGCCCGCGGTGCTCGACGTCGTGGTGCCCGACGCCGGCGGTCGGCCCACCGGCGGCTCGCTCTACGACCGCCGGCTCGTGGAGGCGCTGCGCGCGCTCGGCCGCCCCGCCCGCCTGGTGCCGGTGGCCGGGGACTGGCCCGCCGCCGACGGTGCCGCCCGGGCCCGGCTGCGGGCGGCCCTGGGCGAGCCGTCCCCCGGCCGGGCGGTCGTGCTCGACGGCCTCGCCGGGTGCGCCGCCCCCGACGTCGTCGACGACGCCGTGCGCCGCGGCGTGCCCGTGCACCTTCTCGTGCACCTGCCGCTGCCGGCCGAGACGGGCCTGGAGCCCGTGGCGGCCGCGCAGCTCGCCCGGGCGGAGGCCGCCGCGCTCGCGGCCGCGACCGGGGTGCTGACCACGAGCGCGTGGGCGGCCCGGGACCTGTCCCGGCGCTACGGCACCGCGGACGCGGCGGTGGCCGAGCCGGGAGCGTCACGGGGGCCGGTGGCGGCGGGCTCGGCCCCGCCGCGCCTGGTCTGCGTCGCCTCCCTGACCCGGCGCAAGAACCAGACCCTCCTGCTGGAGGCCCTCGCGCCCCTGACCGGGCTCGCCTGGACCCTCGAGCTCGCCGGGCCCGAGGGCTCGTCCGCGCACGGGCGCCGGCTCCGGGCGGCGGTCCGGGACTTCCCCGAGCCCGCCCGGGTGCGTCTGCGCGGCCCCCTCGAGGGTCCGGCGCTCGCGCGGCTGTGGACGGGAGCGGACCTGCTGCTGCTGCCCTCGACCGCGGAGACCTACGGCATGGTCGTGACCGAGGCGCTCGCCCACGGCGTGCCCGCGCTCGTGGGAGCCGGCACCGGTGCCGTCGAGGCCCTCGACGGCGGCCCGTGCCGCGCCGCGGTGTGCCGGCCGGGTGCCGCCCTCGACCCCACCGACCCAGCGGCCTGGACGGAGGTTCTGCGCGACTGGCTGACCGGTCCCGGTCTGCGCGCGCAGTGGCGGTCGGCGGCGCTGGCCCGCCGCGAGCACCTGAGGACCTGGGCGGACACGGCCCGCGACGTCCTCGCGGTGATCGACGCGTGCCCTGACCCGCGCACCCGCCCGGGCACTCTCCCGATCACGTTCCCGAGCGCCGGACCGGGCACTGACCCGGCTCCCGGCCCGACCCGCCTTCCGAGCCCCGATCCGACACCAGAAACCAGGAGGCCGTCACCATGAACCCGTCCCTGCCCGACCACCCCACCCCGGCCCGGCCCGTCGCCGGCGACTGGCTGGCGCTGCGCGCGCCCGCCGACGCCGCGGCCCGCGAGGACTCCCTGCCCCTGATCGACCGGCTCGTCCAGTACTGGGAAGGACTCCCGGCCGGGGACTCCCCGGCGGAGGTGCCGCTCGTGGTGGTGGACCTCGGCGCCGGAACCGGTGCCAACCGTGCCTGGCTGAGCCGGCACCTGCCCGGCCCCCAGCGCTGGGTCCTGCTCGACCACGACCGTGCGCTGCTCGACCGTGCCGTGAGCGCCGCTCAGGAGGACGGTGCCGACGTGGTGCCCGTCCTGGCCGGGGTCGAGGAGCTGCCCCGGGTGCTCACGGACCACCCGGGGTCCCGCCGGCTGGTCACGTGCTCCGCGCTGCTCGACCTGCTGAGCGGGCAGCAGATCGAGGAGCTCGCCCGCGTCCTCGCCGCGGAGGCCGTCCCGGCGCTGTTCGCCCTGACCGTCGACGGCGAGGTCCTGCTGGACCCGCCCCACCACTTCGACGCCCCGGTGCTGGGGGCCTTCGAGGACCACCAGCACCGCGGCGAGCTCGCCGGGACGGCCGCCGTGCGGCTGGCCGCCGAGGCGCTGCGGGAGCAGGGGATGGTCGTGGACGTGACGCCCACCCCGTGGTGG
>JAPSHS010000311.1 GCA_031179495.1 Kocuria sp.
GCGGCACCGGCCACGGCCACGGGGGCGGCGGCGGTGACGTCGAAGGTCTCCTCGAACGCCTTGACGAACTCGGAGAGCTCGATGAGGGAGAGCTCCTTGAACGCGTCGATCAGTTCGTCGGTGGTGAGCTTGGCCATGGTTGTGGCTCCTTTTCGATGTGGTGCCCCGACCGGGTTCGTCGGCGCGGGACGGTCTGGTTCCGTGGTGAGAATGTGCCTCGCGGCGGGTGCTGCCTAGGCGTCCTGCTCCTCGACCTTGGCGCGCAGCGCCTCGGCCGTGCGGACGGTCTTGGACAGCGGGGCCTGGAACAGCGCGGCGGCCTGGGACAGCGACGCCTGGGCGGCGCCGGCGACCTTGGCCAGCAGGACCTCACGGGACTCGAGGTCCGCCAGCTGCTTGATCTCGGCCTCGCTGAGCGCCTTGCCCTCGAGGTAACCGCTCTTGACGACGAGCTGCGGGTTCGCCTTGGCGAAGTCACGCAGGCTCTTGGCGGCCTCGACGGGGTCACCCGAGATGAAGGCGATCGCGCTCGGGCCGGCGAGCTGGCCGTCGAACGCGTCGATGCCCATCTCCTTGGCCGCGATCGCGGTCAGCGTGTTCTTCACCACGGCGTATTCGGCGTTCTCACCGAGCGAGCGGCGCAGCTCCTTGAGCTGGGCCACGGTGAGACCGCGGTACTCAGTCAGAACAGCAGCGCCCGAGTTGGAGAACAGCTCCTTCAACTCGGCGACCGCGGCTGCCTTTTCCGGGTTCGCCATGGTACTCCTTCCGGTCTTCGATGCCGGGCGCTGCCGGAAGGTCCCGGGCACGGAAAAAGCCCCGCGCAGATGCCCGGGGCTCGGCGGCACTTCCCGTGCTCCACGGGCGTGCTCACTGTGCTGGTTCACCTGCGCTGGCCGTTCCTGGCGGAACTCTTACGGCTGCTCCCCGGTTCCGCACGCTCCTGAAGGGAGCAGGCGGGGCAGAGGAGAACACGACCGGCGGTCTTTGGTCCTCCCAGAGTACCCGAGGCCCCCGCACCGGCCAAATCGGCCCCGCCCGCGCCGTTCAGGCCGCCGGGAACTCGCGGGACCACACTCCGCTGCGCCCGGCGACCCGGAAGCCCAGGCGGCTGTTGACCCGGCTCATCCGGTCGTCGCCGCTGTGGCTCCACGAGTACACGGTGCGCACGCTCGGGGCCAGCCGCTCGAGCTGCTGCAGGTTGGCCAGCTTCAGCCGGGTGGCGATCCACCGGCGGCGGTGCTCGCGCAGCACCACGGTCTCGTCCTGCATCCCGATCAGCGGCTCCTCCCCCGCCAGGACGATCTCGGTCATCCCGACGAGGCGGCCGGTGCGCACGTGCTCGGCGACGGCGACCAGCGAGAGGTTGCCGGCCTCGGCGCGCAGCTGCTCGGTCCGGCGCACGCGCTCGGCGTCCCAGGGCTCGGGCTCGGCGGCGACCGGCGCCAGGAACGAGTCGGCGGCCATCCGCGAGTGCAGCACGGCGAGCTCGTCGAGCCGGTCCTCGGGGGCGGGCCCACTCCAGACGTGGATCCGGTACGGCTCCGGCGCCGGCGAGGCCGCCACCTCGCGCAGCAGGGCCTCCGTCCGGGCGGGCGGCAGGGGGACGTCCAGGACGCCGAAGTCGCTGACGGAGTCGAGCCGGTACCCGGCGCTGAGGGCGAAGCGCGTCTGCCGGTTGGAGACCGGCAGACGGCCGGAGCCGTCCGCGGCGTCGATCCACTCGACCATGCCGGGGGTGATCACCGGGAAGACCCCGGTGACGCTGCCGTCGCCCTGGATCTCCTCCGGGCCGGGGTGCTCGGTCTGGATCCTCAGGTGCCGGCGGGACTCCCCCACCGCCAGCTGCTCGGCCGCGCTCAGCAGCTCGCTGCCCGTGCCCTGCGAGGTGACCGCGGGGTCCACGTCCACCGTGATGTGCGCGGACCCGGTGAGGGCGACCAGCGGCATCCGGACCTCGGCCCGGCCCGCGAGCCGGCCCTCCACCCAGGCCAGGAGGATGACGACCCGCTCGAAGGGGTCCAGCAGGTCCCGGTACAGCTCCTGCGCGTCGCCGGTGAGGTCCGAGATCCCCCAGACGTGCTGCCGGGACCGGCGCACGAGCTCGGCCACGCGGCCCAGCAGCTCCTGGGCGGCGTCGTCGAACTCGTCGGGGATGCGCATCTGCTCGATCCGCACTGGGGGGTGCTCGATCACGGGGACTCCCTTCCGGAGGGCGGCGGTGCCCCCGGGTTCGCGTGGGGTGGAACGGCGAGGGGCCCGGCCGCAGCGGCCGGGCCCCC
>JAPSHS010000312.1 GCA_031179495.1 Kocuria sp.
TCTGGGTGCTGCTGTCAGCGTGGAGGACGCGTCTGAACCGGAAGTGAACGGTCCCGGACCAGCTGCTGGTGCGCGAACGTGCCCGGCCGGACCGACCAGCGGGGCCCGGCCAGCGAGCGCAGCTCGTGGGGGACGTACGCGCGGCGCAGGGACCGCAGCCCGTCGGTGCGCAGGAAGGAGCCCGGGGTCAGGGGGAGGACGCCCACCGAGTAGAGCCGGTAGGCCCCCGGGCTGCGCACCAGGTCGTTGTGCACCACGAGCCGGCGGGCCAGCCGCTCCGAGTCGGACACGAGCTCCTGCACGTGCTCCGGGTCCAGGTGGTGGAGCAGGTCGTTGGAGATCACCACGTCGAAGCGCGCGTAGGTGCGCCGCAGTGCCCCGAGGTCGCAGTCCGGGTCGTCCATGCGCTCTCGCAGCTCGGCGTCCCGCCGGGGGAAGTCGGGGCGGGCGCGCGTCACGACGCCAGGCATCTGGCCGTTCTCGTGCGGGGCGACACGTTCCGCCAAGGGACGGGCACCGGCACGGAGCCCGTCCCGGAACCGTCACTAGACTGGGCCTCCCGACCGGTGCCGGGCGGGAGAACCGGAGGGGGAGTCGCGTGGGAGACACCGTGCGCGCCCCGGGCGCGCCGCCCGGACCGTGGATCGGACTCGCGAGCGCGTGCTGGGCCGCCAATGCGGCCCTGGGGGCGTCCGTGGGCGCCGGGCTCGTGCACACGGGCCGGTTCCGCTGGGTCCACCACGCCCTCTACGTCGCCACCACCTCGACGACGGCGCTGGCCACGGTCGCCTCCGCCTGCTCGCACTCCGCCCCGCGGCGCGCGGCGGCCCGCGCGCTGGCCCCGGCGCTGCTGGCGCTGGCCGCCCTGCCCCACGTGGGCACGCCCGCCCAGGGGCACCCGCGCCGGCACGCCCTCGCCGCGCTGTCCGCGGCGCCGTTCTACGCCACCGCCCTGTTCCGAGCCCGCGCCTGCCGCGTGCGCTGACCGTCCCGACCGAACCGGAGAGCACATGGAGTTCCTCGACGTCGTCTTCAACCGCCGCACCACCAACGGGCCGTTCCTGCCGGACCCGGTGTCCCCGGAGCACCAGCGGCTGCTGCTGCGCACGGCCGCGGCCGCGCCCTCCCAGTTCAACAGCCAGCCGTGGCGCTTCGTGCTCATCGAGGACCGGGGCACCATCGAGCGGATCGCCCGGATCAGCGCCGACTCCATGACCCAGGTGATGGCGGAGGGGACGTTCTTCGACCGGTACAAGCGGTACTTCCGCTTCAGCAGGCAGGAGATGGAGGAGCAGCGCTTCGGGATGCTCTTCGACAAGCTGCCCGCGGTGCTGCGCCCCTTCACCAAGAAGGCGTTCACGCCGGGCGGCCAGGCCATGATGAACCGGCTGCGGGTGCCGCAGACCCTGGGCGCGGAGAACCACAAGCTCGTGTCCGGGGCGCCGCTGCTGCTCGGCGTGATGCTCGACCGCCGCGAGTACCGGCCCGGTGAGCTCTCCGGGTTCTACTCGCTCTTCTCGATGGGCGCGGCCATGGAGAACCTGTGGCTGACCACGGTGGAGCTCGGCATGGGCATCCAGTTCATCTCCTTCCCCATGGAGGCCCCCGCCCGGTGGGCCGAGATCGTGGAGCTGCTGCAGGTGCCCGAGGACCTGGAGCTCATGGCCGTCTACCGCCTCGGCTACGTGCCGGAGGCGCACCACCGTCCCGCGATCGACTGGTCCTCCCGGGAGCGTCGGCGGATCTCCCAGTACGTCTTCCGCGAGTCCTGCGCCACCCCCCAGCAGGGCTGGGACGACTGAGCGCCCCCACCGGCCCGGCGGCCGGCCGGTGGTCCGCGAGCCTGTGCGCGGCTCCCGGCACGAGCTCGGCCCGCGGGAGCTCCGAGGAGCTCCCGCGGGCCGGGAGGGGCCTGCCGCTGCGGGGTGGTGAGCGGCGCGGGGCGCGGGGCGCTTCGTGGGCGGCCCGTGCCGGCCGGGTGTGCCGACGTCGATCGGTCGGCGCGCCGTGTGATCACCAGTTCACACTGCTTCCGGCACCGTGCGCAAACGTCTAGTCTGAACCTGATCAGATCGATCAATGCGGACCCGGACAAGGGGACGGTGGTGGTCAGCTTGACGAACCCGGGTGCCGGAGGCGCCGCGCTGGACGCGACGGACCGGAGGATCCTGGCGGCCCTGGACGAGGACCCGCGCCTGACCGTGCTCGCCCTGGCGCAGCGCACCGGCCTGGCCCGCGGCACGATCCACGCCCGGCTCGAGCGGTACCGTGCG
>JAPSHS010000313.1 GCA_031179495.1 Kocuria sp.
AGGCGCTGGGGATCACGATGATCGACGAGATCCAGGGGCCTCCGCGGTGGGACGGCCCGGACGTCCTCCTGCGCCAGACCTCGTTCCGCGCCCTCGCGGAGGACCGGGTGTTCCGCTTCGAGGACGGCACGGTGGGCCCCGGCGCGCTGCGCGTGCGCTTCGGCGAGGTCGAGCAGCGCGGCATCGCCCTCACCCCCGAGGGACGCGACCTCTACGACCGGATGGTGGCCGAGACCGACCGGCGGCTGGCCGAGGGGCAGGGCGAGGGGGTCCGCGTGGACGTGGCCCGCACCGTGTGGGAGGAGAACCTCCCCCGCACCGAGCGGGAGCTGGCCCTGCGGGGCCTGGCCTACTTCACCTACGCCCTCGACGAGGACGCCCTGGCCCACCGGGACGCGCCCCTCACCGATGCGGACCTCCGGCTCGGGTCGCTGATCGAGTCCGGCGTGGTGGTCCCGCGGCCCATCGTCTACGAGGACTTCCTGCCCCGCTCCGCGGCCGGGATCTTCCGGTCCAACCTCACCGAGGAGGGCTCGCGCGACGACGCCCGGCTCGGCACCGACTACGACATCACCGTGTTGTCCCGCGTCGTGGGCCGCACGGTGATCGACCCCCACGACCTGTACCGGCGCCAGCAGGAGGCGTCGCTGGCCCGTCTGCGGGAGCGGCTGGGCGCCGTCGTCGCCGCCTGAGCTCCGGCTTCGGGACGACGACGATCCCGCCCTTCCGCACCGGGTGCCACCCGGCAGTGCCACACCATCCGACAACGCCGGACCACCGGGCAGCACCACACCATCCGACAGCACCGAACCACCAGGAGAAGCACCGATGTCCCACACCCTGCAGAACACCGATCTGGCCACCGACGTCCACCGCGCCCTCCGCGCCTGCGGGGTCGACGTCGACGGGCTGACCGGGGAGCTCGAGGCCCGCAGCCCCCTGACGGGCGAGGTCCTGGCGGACCTGCCCCTGGCCTCCGCGGCGGACGTCACCGCGGCCGTCGGCCGGGCCGCCGAGGCCTTCCCCGCATGGCGCGACGTCCCCGCACCGGTGCGCGGCAACGTGGTCAAGCGGTGGGGCGAGCTGCTCACCGAGCACCAGGAGGACCTCGCCGTGCTCGTGCAGGCGGAGGCCGGCAAGATCACCTCGGAGGCCCTCGGGGAGGTGCAGGAGATGATCGACATCTGCGACTTCGCCGTCGGCCAGTCCCGGATGCTCTACGGCAGGACCATGCCGTCCGAGCGCCCCGGGCACCGGCTCATGGAGACCTGGCACCCGCTGGGCGTCGTGGGTGTCGTCTCCGCCTTCAACTTCCCCGTCGCCGTCTACTCCTGGAACACGGCTCTCGCCCTGGTCTGCGGGGACACGGTCGTGTGGAAGCCCTCGGAGACGGTCGCGCTCAGCGCGATGGGCTCCCACGCCCTCCTGGCACGGGCGGTGCGCGAGTGCGGCGCCCCGCCCGAGATCCACCAGCTGGTGCTCGCCGACCGCGAGGGCGGCCGGGCCCTCGTGGACGACCCCCGGGTGGCGCTGGTCTCGGCCACCGGGTCGGTGCGGATGGGCCGCGAGGTCGCCCCCCGCGTGGCCGCACGCTTCGGCCGCTGCCTGCTCGAGCTGGGGGGCAACAACGCCGCGATCGTCGCGCCCAGCGCCGACCTCGACCTCGCCCTGCGCGGCATCGTCTTCTCCGCCGTGGGCACGGCGGGCCAGCGCTGCACCACCATGCGGCGCCTGATCGTGCACGAGTCGGTCGTGGACGTCCTCACGGAGAAGCTGGTCCAGGCCTACGGCACCCTCAGCATCGGGGACCCCCGCGAGGCCTCGAACCTGGTGGGCCCGCTGATCAACGAGCGCAGCCACGACGCCATGCAGCAGGCGCTGCGCTCCGCCGAGGAGCAGGGCGGCACCGTCCTGACCGGCGGCGAGCGGGTCCTCGCCGAGGAGCGGCCGGAGGCCTTCTACGTCCGGCCCGCCGTGGTGCGGATGCCCGCGCAGAGCGAGGTGGTGCAGGAGGAGACCTTCGCCCCGATCCTGTACGTGCTCACCTACGCGGAGTTCGCCGAGGCGATCGAGCTGCAGAACGGCGTGCCGCAGGGGCTGTCCTCGGCGATCTTCACCAACGACCAGCTCGAGGCCGAGCGGTTCCTCTCCTCGGCCGGCTCCGACTGCGGCATCGCCAACGTCAACATCGGCACCTCCGGCGCGGAGATCGGCGGCGCCTTCGGCGGCGAGAAGGAGACCGGCGGCGGCCGGGAGTCCGGCTCGGACTC
>JAPSHS010000314.1 GCA_031179495.1 Kocuria sp.
CCACGATCGACCGGTTCGGCTCGGGCCGGCCGCGCTGGGACAGCGTGCCCATGACGATGGACGCGGAGTCCGCGCTCGTCACGAAGAAGATGGCGATGATGACCATCGCGAGCACCGAGGTGATCGCCCCGAGGGGGAGGGTGTCGAGCATCCCGAAGAGCACGGCCTCCTGGCCGCCGGCCGCCGCGAGGTCGGTCCCGGTGCGCTGCAGGTGCATGGCCGTGCCGCCGATCACCACGAACCACAGGATGCACATCGAGGAGGGGACCACGAGGACCACCGTGACGAACTGGCGCAGGGTGCGGCCGCGGGAGATCTTGGCGATGAACATCCCGACGAACGGGGACCACGAGAGCCACCAGGCCCAGTAGAAGACGGTCCAGCCGCCCGCGAACGCGGTGGCGTCCTCGCCCCAGCCGCCGGTCTGGCCGGTCATCCAGAGGTACTCGTGCAGGTAGCTGCTGAACACGGCCGGGACGAGGTCCAGGATCAGGACGGTGGGCCCGGCGACGAACACGAACGCGGCCAGCAGGAACGCGAGCAGCAGGTTCGTGTTGGAGAGCAGGCGGATGCCGCGGGCCACGCCCGAGACGGCGGAGACGACGAAGGCGGCGGTGAGCACGGCGATGATCGCGATCAGGCCGCCGTTGCCCAGCGGGCCCCAGCCCGCGACGAGCTCGAGGCCCCGGGCGATCTGCAGGGCGCCGATCCCGAGGGAGGCCGCCGTGCCGAAGAGGGTCGCGAAGATCGCGAAGACGTCGATGAGCCGGCCCAGGCCGCCCTCGGCGCGCTCCTGGCCGATCAGGGGCACGAAGATCCGGCTGATGAGCGGGGGACGGCCGCGGCGGTAGGCGCCGTAGGCCACGGCCGCGCCGACCACGGCGTACATGGCCCACGGGTTCAGGCCCCAGTGGAAGGCGGTCTGGACGAGGGCGTAGACGGTCATCTCCTCGGAGCCGGGCTCCGCGCCGAAGCCCGGGACGCCCGCGCCGAAGTGGCTCAGGGGCTCGGAGGCGCCGTAGAACATCAGGCCGATGCCCATGCCGGCGGCGAAGAGCATCGCGAGCCAGGAGAAGAAGGAGTACTCGGGCTTCTCGTCGTCCATGCCCAGCGGGATCCGGCCGGTCCTGCTGAAGCCGACGACGAGCATGAACAGCACGGCGGCCGTGGAGAGCGCGGTGAAGAACCAGCCGGCGTTGCCGGTGACCCAGCCCAGCGCCGCGGTGGAGGCCGTGGTCAGGGACTCGGTGGAGAGCACGCCCCAGGCGACGAACGCCACGATCAGGGCGGCGGTGACGGAGAAGACGACCCGGTCCGTGCCGTAGCGCAGCTTCTGGTCCTCGACGGCCAGCCCCGGGACGAGGGCCGGGTGGATGCCGTGGGGGTAGTTGAGCTCGCGCAGCACCTCGCGGGAACGACCCCTGCGGGGGGACGGGGAGGGCTGCGGTGAATGGGGTGGCGTGGTGCTCATGGGGGCTCCTGCGGTGTCTGAGGGCGTGGCGGTGTCGTGTCGGTGCGTACGGTCGCGTTCGGGTCGGGCCCGGAGGGGCCGAGGATGGCCCGGAAGGGCGGGCACAAGCACCCCACCCTATCGAACGCCCGGTCGCACCCCGAGGAAGTGAGTTCCGTTTCACCGCCCGGCCGACGGTGAAGTTGAGTGGCGCCGACTCAACTTAACTTGACATCGAGGGCTCACGTGGCAGACTTGAGCCAGGAAAACTCAAGACCTGAGACCTCCGGGACCTCAACGGGGCCACCACGGCCCGCCCGGTTCAGCTCGACCCGAAGGAGAACACGTCCATGTCTCGTGCAGTAGGAATCGACCTCGGCACCACCAACTCCGTGGTGTCGGTGCTGGAGGGCGGCGAGCCCACCGTCATCGCCAACGCCGAGGGCAACCGGACCACCCCGTCCGTCGTCGCCTTCTCCAAGGACGGTGAGACCCTGGTCGGCGACATCGCCAAGCGCCAGGCCGTCACCAACGTCGACCGCACCATCGCCTCGGTCAAGCGCCACATGGGCACCGGCTGGTCGCAGGAGATCGACGGCAAGAAGTACACGCCGCAGGAGATCTCGGCGCGCATCCTCATGAAGCTCAAGACCGACGCCGAGTCCTACCTCGGCGACAAGGTCACCGACGCGGTGATCACCGTCCCGGCGTACTTCAACGACGCCGAGCGCCAGGCCACCAAGGAGGCCGGTGAGATCGCGGGCATGAACGTGCTGCGCATCGTCAACGAGCCCACCGCCGCGGCCCTGGCCTACGGCC
>JAPSHS010000315.1 GCA_031179495.1 Kocuria sp.
CCTTCTACGAGCAGCTGGGCCTGCCGACGGTCCGGGTCAGCTCGGCCCTGTCCACGGAGGTGCTCGAGGCGCTCGTCGCCCTCCAGGAGCGGCTGGCGCAGGCGCTGGAGAAGAACTCGGCCACCCCGGAGGAGGCGCGCCGGGCCAACGTGCAGCTGCGCCGGCTGATGCGGGAGCAGGACAACTGGTTCCCGGACCTCGAGCAGGCGGCCAAGGAGCTGCTGGCCCTCGGCGGCTACACCTCGGGACCCGTGTCCAACTCCGTGATCTCCGAGATGGTCGGGAAGCTGGGCTACAGCATCCACCACGTGACGGACCTGCCGCACTCGACCCGCTCGGTCACCGATCTGCTCAACAGGCGGATCTACCTCGTGCAGGGCCCGCGGGCCGACCACGACCCCCGTGCGGTTCTGCTGCAGGCCGTGGGCCACCAGGTGCTCGGTCACGAGCCCCCCGAGGACTACGCCGACTTCCTGGCCCAGCGGGTGCAGGCCAACTACTTCGCCGCGGCCGTCATGCTGCCCGAGGACCAGACCGTCCCGTTCCTGCTCGAGGCGAAGAGGAACCGCGACCTGTTCCTCGAGGACCTCAAGGACCGGTTCGCCGTCTCGCACGAGACGGCGGGACACCGCTTCACGAACCTCGCGACCCGCCACCTGGGCATCCGCACCCACTTCCACAAGGTCCACTCCTCCGGGGTGATCCACAAGGCCTACGAGAACGACGGGCTCGTCTTCCCCACCGACCACACCGGCGCGATCGAGGGCCAGATCTCCTGCCGGAAGTGGTCGGGGCGCACGGTCTTCGACCAGCCCAACCAGTTCACGGCGTTCGCGCAGTACACGGACACGCCCTCGGGCACGTACTGGTGCTCCACCCGCACGGAGCTCTCCAGCCAGGGCGCCTTCTCCATCGGCGTGGGCGTCGCGTTCACGGACGCCCGATGGTTCCGCGGCCGCGACACCCCGCACCGCACCGTCTCGACCTGCCCGGACCCCTCGTGCTGCCGGCGCCCCCCGGAGGAGCTGCGCCGGGTCTGGGCGGGCCGCGCGTGGCCCAACACCCGGGCGCACTCCCACGTGCTCGCGGCCCTGCCGGAGGGGGCGTTCCCGGGCGTGGACGAGCGCGAGGTGTACGAGTTCCTCCAGCTCCACGACGGCGGCTGAGCCGCGCCGGGACGGGCCGCGGGCGTCCCGCCCGTCCCCGCGGCGGCTGGCCAGTGGCCGGGAGCGCGCGTAAAGTCCTGTGGGACCTCCGGCCCTCCCACCCGACCGGACGCTGCGCTCCACCGGGCCGGCACCGGGCGGAAAGGACACCATGACCCAAGAGATATCCCAGACGATCGCGATCGTCATCTACTTCGCCGCCATGATCGCGATCGGTCTCTACGCCAACAGCAGGACCAAGAACCTCGACGACTACATGCTCGGCGGGCGCAACCTCAAGCCGGGCGTCGCCGCGCTCAGCGCCGGTGCCTCCGACATGTCCGGCTGGCTGCTCCTGGGCCTGCCGGGCGCCGTGTTCCTCTCGGGTCTCGTCGAGGCGTGGATCGCCGTCGGGCTGATCATCGGCGCGTGGGTCAACTGGAAGTTCATCGCCCCCCGGCTGCGCTCCTACACCGAGGTCTCGGAGAACTCCATCACCATCCCGTCCTTCCTGGACAACCGGCTCAAGGGCGGCTCGCGGCTGCTGCGCATCGTCTCGGGGCTGATCATCCTGGTGTTCTTCACCTTCTACGTCTCCTCCGGCATGGTCGCTGGCGGGCTGTTCTTCCAGTCCTCCTTCGGCTCGACCTACCACGCCGGGCTGCTGCTGGTCGTGGGCGTCACCATCGCCTACACCCTCTTCGGCGGGTTCCTGGGCGCCACGTACACCGACGTGGCCCAGGGCATCCTCATGTTCATCGCCCTGCTCATGGTGCCGATCGTCGGCATCGTCAACGTGGGCGGCTTCGGGCAGATGGCGGAGAACATCACCGCCGTGGACCCGGACGCCCTCTCGCTCGTGCGCGGCGCCACCGTGCTCGGCGTGGTCTCCGCCCTCGCGTGGGGCCTGGGCTACTTCGGCCAGCCGCACATCATCGTCCGCTTCATGGCGATGCGCTCCCCCGCCGACGCCAGGACCGGCCGCCGGATCGGGCTGACCTGGATGGTGCTGAGCGTCGTCGGGGGGATCGCCACCGCCCTGGTGGGCCTGGCCTACTACGGCAGCCGCCCGGACGAGAGCCCCACCGACCCCGAGTCCGTGTTCCTGGACCTCGCCCAG
>JAPSHS010000316.1 GCA_031179495.1 Kocuria sp.
CCGGCTCCTCCACGGCCTCCACCGGGGTCGCGTCGGCGGAGCCGGCGTCGGTGACGGTGCCGTCGGGCTGGACCCGCAGCTTCCAGCGGGCGCCGCCGAGCGTGGTGATGATGTCGGCCAGGGTGCGGCGCAGGCCCTCGTCGGTGAGCAGCCCGTTGCCGACGAGGTCGTCCTCGAGCTTGGTCGCGGCCTCGAGGATGTGCTGCCCCTCGGGGGTGATCGACACGAGGTGGCTGCGCCGGTCCCGGACGTTCTTGGAGCGCGTGACGTGCCCGTGCAGCTCGAGCCGGTGCAGCGTCTTGCCCATGGTCTGCGCCTGCACCCGGACGCGGTGCGCCAGTTGAGCCTGCGTCATGCTCCCCGCCGTCTGCAGGACGTCGAGGGCCATGACCCCCGCGTGGGTCACACCGAGCGTGGCCAGGCGCTCGTTCCAGGCGTGCTCCACGAGGCGAGCCGCGGTGGAGAGCAGTCTGTTGGTCGGCCATTGAGTGGTGAAAGGCATGAAAAGCAGTCTACCGATCCCGAACACGGAATACAGCACCATGCTAAGCAAACTTATGAGCATTTCTCTGCACGTGAACAGGCGGCGGCCGGAGGACCGTCCCCGGAGGGCCCCGGGCGGTCCCCGGGAACCGCCGGTAGTCTTTCGTCGTCCGGGCACCGCCCCCACGGCACGCGGACCCGCACCGCCCACCGCACCGACAGCACGGAGGAACCGCTCATGGCAGCACGACTCGAACCGGGCCGGCAGGCCCCCGACTTCACCCTGCCCGACGCCGAGGGCCGGCCCGTCTCCCTCGCGGACCACCGCGGGCGCCGCGTGGTCGTCTACTTCTACCCGAAGGCCGCCACCCCCGGCTGCACCACGCAGGCGTGCGACTTCCGCGACAGCCTGGAGCGCTTCGCCGCGGACGGCTTCGCCGTCGTCGGCATCTCCCCCGATCCGCCGGAGGCCCTGGCCCGGTTCGCCGCCGACCAGTCGCTGACCTTCCCCCTGCTCTCCGACGCCGACCACCGGGTGGCCGAGGCGTACGGGGCCTGGGGCGAGAAGAAGAACTACGGCAGGACCTACGAGGGACTCGTGCGCTCGACCGTGGTGGTCGACGCCGACGGCACCGTGGAGCTCGCGCAGTACAACGTCCGGGCGACGGGCCACGTGGCCAAGCTGCGCCGCGACCTCGGCCTGGAGGCCTGAGACCGGAGGATAGGATGGACGGGGGCCCGCGCGGGCCCCTCGGCGCGAGTGGTGGAACTGGCAGACACGCAGGATTTAGGTTCCTGTGCCCTGACGGGCGTGCGGGTTCGAGTCCCGCCTCGCGCACCGGACGGCCTTCCCGCCCCTTCCCCGGGCCGGAGCCCGACGACGCCCACGACCGCACCCACGACCACCCGCCGCTCGACGCGGCGGAGCACGAAGGACCCATGGCGCCCAGGCGAACCCCCCGACCCGCGGCCGCCCTCGCGCTCGCCGCGGGGCTGCTCGCCGTGAGCGCGTGCGCCGCCGACGGCGAGGACCCCGGCCCCGAGGCCTCCCGCTCGATGCCGGAGGCCACGTTCGTGTTCGCCAACGCAGCGGCGGCGCCCACCCTGGACCCGGCCACGACCAGCACCGTGGAGACCTCGCGGATCGCCGCCCAGATGCTCGAGGGCCTGGTGCGGGCCGACCCGTCGACGGGCGAGCCGGTGCCGGCGCTGGCGACGTCCTGGGAGCGCTCGGCGGACGGGCTGTCCTACACCTTCGAGCTGCGCGACGGGGTGCGCTTCCACGACGGCACGGCCCTGGACGCGGCCGCGGTGTGCGCGAACTTCGAGCGCTGGGAGTCCCACGCCGCCGACGGGGCGCGGAGCTCCTTCGCGACGGTCTTCCGCACCGCCACCGGCGGGTCCCTGTACGAGGCCTGCACCGTGGCGTCGGACTCCTCCGTGGAGCTGTCCCTGAGCGCCGCGCGCACGCCCGTGCTCCGGGCCCTGACGCAGCCGGCCTTCGGCATCGCCTCCCCGGCGGCCCTGGCGGCCGGCACCCAGGGCTCCCACCCCGTGGGGACCGGGCCCTTCCGCTTCGAGTCGGGGGACGGCACGCGCCTGGTGCTCAGCGCCAACCCGGACTACTGGGGCGAGCTCGGGGACATCGGCACCCTCGAGTTCCGCACCGTCCCCGAGCCGGAGCTGCGCTACGTCGCGCTGCGCCTGGGGCAGGTGGACGGCTACGACCAGGTGGGCCTGGACTCCTTCGCCCCGCTGGCCCGGGAGGGCGTGCAGGT
>JAPSHS010000317.1 GCA_031179495.1 Kocuria sp.
TCCGTGCCGAGCTCCGACGCGATGCGCTCCGCGAGCTCCGGGTGCGCCCGCCCGGAGACCAGGACCAGCTGCTTCGCACCTGCGTTGGTGATGGCGGTCGTCATTCTTGCTCGCTTTCCTCGGTGGTGTGCCCGGTGGTGATCTGCTCGGTGGGAGTCTGCGCGGCGGTCGCTGCGGTTGCCGCGGTCGCGGCGCCGTTGCCCAGGGCCCGCGCCGCGGCCTCGGCGGCCGCCGTGCCCCGGCGGTGCTCCACGACCCAGTTCTCCACGATCCGCTGCGCGCCCTCGGTGAGCGCGAGGGCCCCGGCCGGCACGTCCTTGCGGATCGTGGTGCCGGCCCCGGAGTAGGCGCCGTCCCCGACGGTGACGGGGGCGACGTACATGTTGTCGGAGCCCATCCGGACGTGGTCGCCGATCACGGTGCGGTGCTTGTGCACGCCGTCGTAGTTGACGAACACGGAGGCCGCGCCGATGTTGGAGTGCTCGCCGATGGTCGCGTCCCCCACGTAGCTCAGGTGCGGGACCTTGGAGCCGTCGCCGATCCGGGAGTTCTTGGTCTCCACGAACGTGCCGATCTTGCCGTCCGCGCCCAGGACCGTGCCGGGGCGCAGGTACGCGAACGGGCCGACCTTCGCGCGGGGGCCGACCACGGCGCCGGAGCCGTGCGTGCGCACCACGTGCGCGCCGGGGCCGACCTCCACGTCCGTGAGCGTGGTGTCCGGGCCGACGACGGCGTCCTCGGCCACCCGGGTGCCGCCGTGCAGCTGCGTGCCCGGCAGGATCGTCACGTCCGGGCCGATGCGCACCTGCACGTCGATCCAGGTCGTCGCGGGGTCCACGATGGTCACACCGTTGCGCATGTGCGCCTCGAGGACGCGGCGGTTGAGGTGGGCGCCGAGCTGGGCCAGCTGCACGCGGTCGTTGGCGCCCTCCACCTCCCAGCGGTCCTCGATCTTCAGCGCGTCCACGGGGTGGCCGGCCTGCCGGGCCAGCAGCGGGACGTCGGTGAGGTACATCTCGCCCTGCGCGTTGTCCGTGGTGACCTGCGCAAGGGCGTCGCGCAGGACGTCGGCGTCGAAGGCGAAGATGCCGGAGTTGATCTCGGTGACCGCGAGCTCGGCCTCGGTGGCGTCCTTGGCCTCCTTGATCTCGCGGAAGGAGCCGTCGGCGTCCCGCAGGATCCGGCCGTAGCCGCCGGGCCGCTCGTGGTCGGCGGTCAGCACGGTCACCGCGCTGCCCCGCTCCTCGTGGTGGGCCACGAGCCGGCGCAGCACCTCGGGGGTCAGCAGGGGGACGTCGCCGTAGGTGACCACCACGGTGCCGGCCAGCCGCTCCTGGGCGTCGAGCGCCTCCACCGCCACCTGGACCGCCCGGCCCGTGCCGGGCACCTCGTCCTGGTCCACGACCAGCGCCCCGGGGTCCTGCTCGAGGACGTGCGGGGCCACCAGGTCCCGCTCGAAGCGCACCACGGCGGCCAGCCGGCGCGGGTGCAGGCTGCGCGCCGCCACGAGGCTGTGCCCGACCATGGAACGACCCCCGATCCGGTGCAGGATCTTGGGGGTCTTGGACTTCATCCGGGTGCCCTTGCCGGCGGCGAGGACGATGACGGCGGCAGGCCCGCCGGCCGCCCCCGGGTCGGTGGCGGGGATGTGGGGGATGCTCACGGCGGGATGCAGCTCCTCGGTCGTCGATCGTCGAGAGGCTCCGGTGAGCTCACCGGGTCCGTCTCGGTTCCGTTGTGCGGGCCTGGGGCCCTCAGGCTGTCGGGCGGGATGCGGACGTTCCGCCTCTAGGACTCGAACCTAGACTCCGCGGCTCCAAAGGCCGGGGTGCTGCCGATTACACCAAGGCGGAGCACCGCCGTGGAACGGCAGTGGTGCACACCGTGCACAGGGAGCCACCCTACCACCCGGCCGTCAGGCGCCGGCCGCTCCCGCACGCCCCAGGACCACCAGGATCCGGCCCGCCGCGGCGGCCTCCCGCAGCTCCGGGACGGCCGCGAGGAGGTCCTCCGCGGTCTCCTCGTCCACCCCGCACACGATCAGGGGCGCCCGGTCCAGCAGCGGCCGCATCCGCTCGAACGCGGCGGCCGGGCCCTCCCCCGCCGCGGTGGACGCGGCGACGTTCCAGGCCACGGAGGCCAGGTAGTGCGAGTCCATGTCCAGGGTGCCGTCCGCGCGGGCGCGCTCCAGGAACTGGATCAGCTCGACCTCGTCCGCGGTGGGCCCCTCGGTCTCCAGCAGGAGGTGCACC
>JAPSHS010000318.1 GCA_031179495.1 Kocuria sp.
ACCACCGTGGGCAGCCACTCCTGGGCGTCCAGGGAGGTCAGCAGCACCCCGGCGGAGGTCAGCACCAGGGCCAGCACGAGCAGGCTCGCGACGATCGACTTCACGGACGTCCTTCCGGGGCGGGGCGGGGGCCCTCCCAGCGTAGCGAGACCGCGGACCGACGACGACGCCGGCCGTGCTCCCGCCCGGCCCCGGAAGGCCCGTCAGTGGGTCGGGAAGCCCAGGTTGACCTGGGACTCCGAGGGCTCGGGCCAGCGGGTGGTGACGAGCTTGCGGCGGGTGTAGAAGTTGAACGACTCCGGCCCGTACATGTGGGTGTCGCCGAACAGGGACTTCTTCCAGCCGCCGAAGGAGAACGCGCCGATCGGCACCGGGATCGGGACGTTGATCCCCACCATGCCCACCTCGATGTCGAACTGGTACTGACGGGCGGTCTTGCCGTCGCGGGTGAACACGGCGGTGCCGTTGGCGAACTGGTTGGAGTTGATCAGCCGCACGGCCTCGTCGTAGCTGCCGACCCGCACGACCGACAGGACCGGGCCGAAGATCTCCTCGTCGTAGACCTTCATCCCCGGCCTCACGTGGTCGATCAGCGACACGCCCGTGAAGAAGCCGCCGCCCTCGAACTCCTGCTTCGTGCCGTCGACGACGACGGTCGCGCCCTCGGCCTCCGCGCCCGCCACGTAGCCGTTGACCCGTTCCAGGGCCTGCGGCGTGATGAGCGGGCCCATCTCCGAGGCGGGGTCGGTGCCCGGGCCGATGGTCAGCTTCCCGACCCGCTCGGTGATCCGCTCGATCAGCGGGTCCGCGGTGTCGCCCACGGCCACGACCACCGAGATGGCCATGCAGCGCTCCCCGGCGGAGCCGTAGGCGGCCGAGACCGCGGCGTCGGCCGCGCCGTCGAGGTCGGCGTCCGGCATGACCACCATGTGGTTCTTCGCCCCGCCCAGCGCCTGGACGCGCTTGCCGTGGGCGGCCGCGGTCTCGTAGATGTACTGGGCGATCGGGGTGGAGCCCACGAAGGACACGGCCTTCACGAGCGGGTTGGTCAGCAGCTCGTCCACGGCGGCCTTGTCCCCGTGCACCACGTTGAGCACGCCCGGGGGCAGGCCGGCCTCGGCGAAGGCCTCGGCGATCCACACGGAGGCGGAGGGGTCCCGCTCCGAGGGCTTCAGGACCACGGTGTTCCCGGCGGCGATCGCGGTGGTGATCATCCACAGCGGCACCATGGCCGGGAAGTTGAACGGGGTGATGCACGCGACCACGCCCACCGGCTGGCGGATCTGGTGCACGTCCACGCCGGTGGCGGCCTGCTCGAGGTGCTCGCCCTTCAGGTGGTGCATCAGCCCGGTGCAGAACTGCACGTTCTCCAGCCCGCGGGCGACCTCCCCGGCCGCGTCGGAGAGGACCTTGCCGTGCTCGGCGGTCACGATCGCGGCGAGCTCCGGGGTGCGCTCGCGGATGATGTTCTCGACCTTGAACATGATCGCGGTCCGCTTGGCCAGACTGGTCTCCCGCCAGCCGCGCAGCGCGGTCTCGGCGGCCTCCACGGCGGTGGCGACCTCCTCGGCGGAGGCCAGCAGGACCTGCTTGGCCTGCTCGCCGGTCGCGGGGTCGTAGACGGGCGCGGTCCGCTCGGAACCGCCGTGGCGGGCCCCGTTGATGAAGTGCTCGATGACCTCCCCGGCGCCCCGGGGGTCCTGGGCGCCCTGCTCGGCGTCCTGCTGCGCGCGGGTCTCGGCGCTCTGCTTGGTGTCCTGCATGGTGTCCTCCTGGTGTCCGACGGCCGGTCAGGCCTTCTCCGGGTCCCAGCCCTGGATCTTCCCGTCCGGGGCGGCGTACTTGGTGATGAGGGAGCAGTCCTTGTCCCCGTAGCCCTCGTCGATCAGCTGCTGCAGCTTCTCGGCCACGAGCTCCGCGGCCGGCAGGTGCACGCCGGTCTGCTCGCCGGCCAGCAGGGCCAGGCCGGCGTCCTTGGCCGCGAGGGTCGCGCTGAAGGTCGCCTCGAAGTTGTTGTTGGCGGCGGCGGAGTCCACGATGCCGGGCACCGGGTACCAGGTCTGCAGGGCCCAGGAGTTGCCGGAGGACACCGAGGCGATGTCCCAGAACACCTGCGGGTCCAGGCCCAGCCGGTCGGCGAGCACGGAGCCCTCGGCGCAGGCCTCGAGGCAGATGAACAGCATCATGTTGTTGACGATCTTCGCGGCCTGGCCCGTGCCGGCCTCGCCCGTGGCCACGATCTTGCG
>JAPSHS010000319.1 GCA_031179495.1 Kocuria sp.
CGCCTGGCGGAGACGCTGCGCAGCCCGTACGTGGAGCTGCGCCGGCTCCCCGCGCTGCTGGCCTGGCTCGCCCCGGGCCTGGACCCCCGCACGGAGCGGCAGGAGGAGCACGACCTGCCCTGGCACGAGGCCCTCGACCGCGCCGGGGTGCGGGGGCCGCTGCGGGACCGGGTGCTCGAGCCGTTCCTGGCCGGTGTGATCCTGGAGGACGAGGGCAGCACCTCCGCCGCCTTCGTGCGGGAGCTCGTGGGCTGGTTCCTGCTGGGCACCCCGGGCCTGCCGGCCGACGGGATGGGGGCGCTGCCGCACTGGATCCACGACGGGCTGCGCGCCCCGGCCGTCCTCGGCACCCGCGTCCGGTCCCTCGAGCGCACCGGCGCCGGATGGGCCGTGGGCACCGGGGACGGCACCTGGCGGGCGCCCCGTGTGGTCGTGGCGGCCGAGGCACCGGCCGCGGCGGGGCTGCTGGACCTGCCGGCGACGCCGATGAAGGGCGAGGCCACGTGGTGGTTCGCCGTGGAGTCCGCCCCCTCGGAGCTGGCGTGCCTGGTCCTGCCCGGCCGGACGGGAGGACCGCTGGTCGACACGGCCGTGGTCAGCAACGCCGCCCCCAGCTACGCCCCGGCGGGCCGCGCGCTGGTCCAGGCCAGCGCCCTGCTGCCGCGCGGGGCCGCCCTTCCCGCGGAGGCCGACGTCCGGCGGCAGCTCGGCCGGATCTGGGGCGCGGACGCCTCCGCGTGGGAGCTGCTGGCCGTGCACGAGATCCGCGACGCGCTGCCCGAGCAGCCGGCCGGGCTCGTGGCCGACCGCCCCGCCGCGCTCGGCGACGGCCTCTACGTGTGCGGCGACCACCGCACCACGGGCTCGACCCAGGGCGCCCTGGGCTCCGGGCGCCGGGCCGCGGAGGCGGTGCTCGCCTGAGCTCCGGCGCTCAGCCGCCGAGGCGGCGCAGCCGGTGCGGGCCGGCGCTGGACACCGGGCGCACGTGGCCCGGTGGGTGCTCCTGTCAGGACACCCTGGACGGGGGCCGGCGGGGCAGGGAGAGCTGCCCCGTCTCCACGACCTCCGCGGCGATCTCGTTCATCTTGCGGTTGGTGTCCTGGCTGGCCAGCCGCAGCAGCTCCTGGGCCTGGTCCCGCGTCACCGTGTGCCGGGCCATGAGGATCCCGATGGCCGTGCCGATCTCCCGGTTGGTGCGCAGCGCGGCCTCGAGGTTGGCGGCCCGCCGGTGGGTGATCGCCACCGAGATGCCCAGGCCGGCGTGCGTGGCGAGCATCGTCCCGGCCCACACCGCGTGCTCGTCGAAGGCGTCCGGGACGTCCGAGTAGAGGTTCAGGGAGGCGATCAGGTCCGTGTCCCCGATCAGCTTCAGCCGGTAGGACAGGGCGCTGGCGATGCCCACCTCGCGGGCGGCCCGCGGCCCGTACTCCGGCCAGCGGTCGTCGTGGGCGAGGTCCCCCGAGACCATGAGGCTGTCGTCCAGGACCGCGTCGACGCACGGGCCCGACCGCAGCTCGTACTGGAGGGCGTCGGCGGCGCCGGCCTCGGCGCCGGTGTGGCCCAGGGTGTGGAAGTTCCCCTGCTGCAGGGTGGTGACGCTGGCCCAGCGGGCACCCCCCACCCACTCCACCGCGCACTGGACGACCGCGTCGACCAGGGAGTCGGCGGGACTCGCCTGCAGCTTCTCGCCGAGGCCTGTCAGGGCCCGGGCGACCTCGCCCAGTTCGGGGAGATCGGCGTGCGGACGGGGAAAAATCACTGCGGCTCCGAGTCATCGCCCCGGTGGGGGGGTGCCCCGGGGGTGGTGGATGCCTCGCTGCTGAAGCTCTGGGTCAGTCTACCCGCGCCCGGCCGGGGAGGCGGGGCTCAGCCCCGCAGCATCCCGCCCAGCCGCCGGACCCCTTCGGTGATGTCCGCCTCCGGGGCCGCGGAGTAGGCCAGGCGCAGGCTCCTGGAGGCGCGGCCGTCGGCGTAGCAGGCGCCACCGGGCACCAGCACCACGCCGTGGTCGATGCCCCGCCGCAGCAGGTCGCCGTGCTCGACGCCGGGGGCCAGGTCCAGCCAGGTGAAGAAGCCGCCGGCCGGCCGCGTCCAGCGCACCCCGTCCGGCATGAAGGCTGCGAGGGCGTCCATCATGGCGGCGCAGCGGGAGCGGTAGAGCTCCACCGCCCGGTCCAGGGAGGGCCGCCAGTGCTCGCTGCCGACGTACTCGGCGGCGAGCTCCTGGCTGAGCACGGAGGG
>JAPSHS010000320.1 GCA_031179495.1 Kocuria sp.
TCCCTGGGCGCGGAGGACCACGACGGCGGCGACCCGTCCAAGTTCAACATGGCCCTCATGGGCCTGCGCCTGGCCCAGCGCGCCAACGGCGTGGCCAAGCTGCACGGCGTGGTCTCCCGCGGCATGTTCCAGGGGCTGTGGCCGGGCTTCGACGCGGACGAGGTGCCGATCGGCTCGATCACCAACGGTGTGCACGTGATGACGTGGATCGATCCCCGCATGGCGGAGCTCGCCCTGGACCCGATGGGCTCCGACCTCGACCGGGCCGCACGGTGGCGGCGGATCTACGGCGTGGACGACGCCGAGCTGTGGGCGGCGCGCCGGGAGCTGCGCACCCGGTTGGTGGAGGACGTCCGCGCCCGGCTGCGGGCCTCCTGGAAGAAGCGCGGTCTCGCGGACGCCGAGCTGGGCTGGACCGACTCGGTGCTCGACCCCGGCGTGCTGACGATCGGCTTCGCCCGCCGGGTGCCCACCTACAAGCGGCTCACCCTCATGCTGCGCGACCCGCAGCGGCTCAAGAAGATCCTGCTGGACCCGGAGCACCCGGTCCAGCTGGTGGTCGCAGGGAAGTCGCACCCCGCGGACGAGCAGGGCAAGCGGCTCATCCAGGACCTCGTGCGCTTCACGGACGACCCGGAGGTGCGCCACCGGATCGTCTTCCTGCCCAACTACGACATCGCGATGGCCCGGACCCTCTTCCCCGGCTGCGACGTGTGGCTGAACAACCCGCTGCGACCGCTGGAGGCCTGCGGCACCTCCGGCATGAAGGCCGCCCTCAACGGCGGGCTGAACCTCTCCGTGCTCGACGGCTGGTGGGACGAGATGTACGACGGCCAGAACGGCTGGGCCATCCCCACCGCGGACGAGGGGGCGCACCCGGACGAGCGCGACGACATCGAGGCGGCCGCCCTCTACGAACTCATCGAGAACCACGTGGCCCCGCGCTTCTACGGGGAGACGGCCGAGGGCTCCGATCCGGGCACCGACGGGATCCCCCACCAGTGGCTGGCCATGGTCCGGCACACCCTGGCGACCCTGGGACCGCGGGTCTCGGCCAAGCGGATGCTCGAGGACTACGTGCGGGAGCTCTACGTGCCCGCGGCCGTCTCCGGCCGCCGGGCCGCCGAGCACGGCCACGCCTCCGCCCGCTCCACGTCCCGCTGGATCCAGCGCGTGCGCCAGGGCTGGGGACAGATCTCGGTCGAGCACGTCGACACCGAGGGCGTCGCCCAGGACCCCCAGATCGGCGACGAGCTGACGGTGTGCGCCTACGTCACCCTGGGCTCGCTGAGCCCCGAGGACGTCCGCGCCGAGGTCGGCTACGGCCGCGTCTCGGAGACGGACCACATCCACGAGCGCAAGTACGCGTCCCTGAGCCCTGCCGGCGACCTCGGCGGAGGAAGGCACAAGTTCTGCGGGACCATCACCGTGGACCGCTCGGGCCCCTTCGGCTACACGGTCCGGGTGCTGCCGACGCATCCCGACCTCGCCGGCAGGGCGGAGCTGGGGCTCGTGGCGAACGCCTGAGCCCGCCGGGCCCGCGCGGGGCCCGGACGGCGCGAGCAGGGGCCGCACCCGGGAACGGGTGCGGCCCCTGCTCGTGCGGCCCCGGTGCGCCCGGACCGGGACGGCTCAGTGCACCCGGAACAGGGTGACCGAGTTGGCGGGGACGCCCTGCAGCCGGCCGGCCCGGTAGCGGGCACCGTAGCGCCCGTGCAGGACCGAGGCGGTGCTGTGCACCAGGGAGTAGACGCCCTCGGCCCTCCGCAGGGGGTGCTCCTCCTCCTCGGGCGGCAGGAGCTGCGCCACGTCAGGGAACGTGATCGCCATGTCGGCGCCCGCCCCGTTGACCACCATCAGCCCCGAGACGCGCCCGCCCCGGGAGCCGATGAGCACCTGGATGGTCCTGGCACCGGGGGCCTGCCAGCAGGCCGCGGTCATGGGCGTCCCGTCCGGGCCGAACCAGTGCATCATCACCTCGTCCGGCCGGGTCGGGAAGTGGGAGGGCTGCCCGGCCAGGAACTCTCCCCGCACGGCCACGAGGGAGCGGGTCGCGGCGAGCATCGCGCGGTCCGCCGGGGTGTGGCGCCAGTCCACCCAGGAGAGCTCGTTGTCCTGGCAGTAGGCGTTGTTGTTCCCGCGCTGGCTGCGGCCGAACTCGTCGCCGGCCGTGATCATCGGCACGCCCTGGGAGAACAGCAGGGTGGCCATGACGTTGCGGGCCGTCTGCGCGCG
>JAPSHS010000321.1 GCA_031179495.1 Kocuria sp.
CCGGGGCCCGGCGAGAGCAGGACGCCGTCGTGCTCGTCGGCGAGGGCGCACGCCGCGGCCTCGTCGAGGTCGTCGTTGCGGATGACCGTGGTCCGGGCGCCGAGCTGCTCGAGGTAGCCGACGAGGGTGTAGACGAAGCTGTCGTAGTTGTCCACGACGAGGATCTTGACGGTCACGGGATCTCCTGGGAGTGGGGTGCCTCTTCGGCGCGTGCGCCCGTCCAGCTTACGCGCCCGCGGGAGGAAGGCACGCACCGGACGGCTAGACTGGGACCTCGGACCCCCCGCCGTGAACACGGCCCGCTTGGTGATCAGGAGGATCAGTGCCCGAGTCCAGGAACCGCCGCAAGAAGCCCGCCCGCCGTCCGGGCGGGTCCGGCCGGACGGCGCCGTCCGCCGCCCCGCCGGTCGACGAGGAGCTCGTCCGGCTGGCCGCGGAGGGACTGCCCGGCGGATCCACCGCGTTCGACCCGGACGCCACCGCCGCCGCGGTGGCGCAGGAGCTGACCGAGCGCTCCCGGCACGGCTCGCCGGAGAGCCACGCGCCCACCCCCACCTGGTACAAGGTCATCATGCTGGGCCTGCTGGTCGTCGGGCTGCTGTGGCTGATCGTCTACTACCTCTTCCAGGGCGCCTATCCCGTGCCGGGGATCGGGACGTGGAACATCGGCGTCGGCCTGGCCCTGATGATGGTGGGACTCGTCATGACCACGAGGTGGCGCTGACGAGGGTCCGCACCCCGTGACGCCCTGACGCGGCGCGCGGTCCGCCCCGGCCGCCCGGAGGCCGGTCCCGACGACCACGGAGGAAACGTGTCCCATTCCAGCACCGATCCGGAGGAGCCCGGCGACGGCCCTCCGCAGCCCCTGAAGGACGAGATCGCCGGGTCGCGGCCCCCGCGCCGCGGGCGGATCAACCCCGCGACGTTCGAGGTGCGGCTGCGCCGGTGGGCGCTGCTGCTGCTGGTCGCGGTCCCTGCCGTCTGGTTCCTGGTGCAGCGGCTCACCTAGCCCGCAAGGCCCCGACGACGGCTCACGACGACGGCCCGCACCCCGAGGGGTGCGGGCCGTCGTCGTGGCGTTCCGGGGCGTCCACCCCGCGGCCGCGCCGGGGTCAGGCCTCGACCGAGATGGCCTCCTGGCCCTCGACGGTCTCCTGGGGGTCGTCCTGCGGGGCGGTGAAGGCCACGTCCAGGGTGATCGCCACCTTGTCGGAGACCAGCACCCCGCCGGCCTCCATGGCCGCGTTCCAGGTGATGCCGAAGTCCTTGCGGGAGATCGTGGTCCCGGCGGAGAAGCCGCCGCGGGTCACGCCGAAGGCGTCGACGACCACGCCGTTGAACTCGGTCGCGAACTCCACGGTGCGGGTGACGTCCTTGATCGTCAGCTCACCGGTGATGGTGCCCTCCTCGCCCTCGAAGGCCACGGAGGTCGAGCGGAAGGTCATGGTGGGGTACTGCTCGACGTCGAAGAAGTCCGCGCTGCGGACGTGGCCGTCGCGGTCGGCGTTCTTGGTGTCGATGGAGGCCATCTGCACGGTGGCCTCCAGGACCGAGTCCTCGATCGGCTCGGCGACCCGGAGCTGGGCGTCGACCTCCCGGAAGGTGCCGCGGACCTTGGAGATGCCGGCGTGGCGGACGGTGAAGGCGACCTCCGAGTGGGCGGGGTCGAAGGTCCAGGAGCCGGGGACGAGACCGTTGAACTGGGACATGGTGTTCTCCTCGTGGTGTGGGGCGAGCAAGTGGTTGCTTCGTCAACTACTCTACGAACACCTTGGTGATGTGTCAACAACTTGATAAAAGAATTTCCCGATCACGGTCGGGGTCCGGAGAGGACCGCCCGCCCCGTGGGCCGGAGGGCTCAGTCCCCGGGGTCGAGCGCGGAACGGTCGTTGAGCCCGTGGAAGCGACGGCGGTGGTAGACGAGCGGGACGCCCGTGCCCTCGTCGCCGAGGACGTCGACCACGACGGCGTTGAACACCAGGGCGGGACCGGCCTTGATCCGCGCCAGCGGGACGGCCCGGAGGACGCGCCCCACGCCGAGCAGCATGGGCTCCCCGGTCTCCAGGTACTCCCACGGCATGTCGACCCCGAAGCGGGGAGCCCCGGAGACGGCGAAGGACCGGGCGAGCGCCAGGTTCTGTGCGTCCAGCAGGTGCACGAGGAAGGAGTCGGCCTCGGCCAGCAGCGCGGCGGAGCCCTGCCGGGCCTGCAGCGAGAAGCCGAGGATGGGCGG
>JAPSHS010000322.1 GCA_031179495.1 Kocuria sp.
CCGAGCACGACGTGCTCCCCCGGGCGCAGCACGGCCCGCAGCAGCGCGTCCTCGGCGGCGATCCCGGAGGCGAAGGCGAAGGCGCGCTCGCCGTGCTCCAGGGCCGCGAGCTGCTCCTCGAAGCCGTTGCGGGTGGGGTTCGAGCCGCGGCTGTACTCGTGGCCGGCCCGCAGGACGTTGATCCCGTCCTGGGCGAAGGTGGAGGTCTGGTAGATCGGCGGGATGACCGCCCCGGTCAGGGGGTCGGGCTGCTGCCCGGCGTGGACGGCGGTGGTGGTGAACCCGCGCCGGCGGGTGCTGATGGTCTGGCTCATGGTGGGGCTCACTTCCCGAGGGTCTGGACGCGGTCGAGGGCCTGGCCGAGGTCGGCCAGGAGGTCCTGCGGTGCCTCGAGGCCGATCGAGAGCCGGATGGTGGTCTCGGCGATCCCGCCGGCCCGGCGCTGCTCGGGCGTGAGCCGGCAGTGGGTCATCGCCGCCGGGTGCGCCACGAGGCTGCGGGTGTCCCCGATGTTGGCGACCAGCTTGAACAGGCGCAGGCCGTCGATGAAGGGCCCCACGGCGTCGTCGGGGGCGGCGAGGTCGAAGGAGAACACGGAGCCGGTCCCGCGGGGGAAGTCCCGGGCCGCGATCCCGGCCCCGGGGTCCCCGGGCACCCCGGGGTGGTGGACACGGGCGACGGCGGGGTGCCCGGCGAGGAACTCGGCCACGGTCAGCGCGGAGGCCGTGTGGCGGGCCACCCGCAGGTCGAGGGTCTCGGTGCCCTGCAGGATCTGGCTGGCGTTGAACGGGGAGAGCGTGGTGCCGAAGTCGTGCACGTACTTGGCCCGGACCAGGTGCAGGTAGGGGCTGGCGCCGGCGCACTTGTCGACGAGGCTCCGCCCGCCCCAGCGGGCGCGGGCCCGGGTGAACTGCGGCCACTTCTCCGGCTGCGCGGACCAGTCGAACGTCCCGCCGTCCACGACCGCCCCGGCCAGCGCGTTGCCGTGGCCGCCGAGGAACTTGGTGGCCGAGTGCACCACGATGTCCGCGCCCTTCTCCAGCGGCCGGTACAGGACCGGGGAGGCGAGGGTGTTGTCGACGACGACGGGCACCCGGGCGGCCCGGGCGACGTCGGCGATCCCGGGCAGGTCCGGCAGCGTGGCCAGCGGGTTGCCGATGGACTCCAGCAGGAAGGCCCGGGTGTCGGGACGCACGGCCGCGGCCCACGCGCCGGGGGCGGTGGGGTCCACGAAGTCGACCTCGACGCCGTGGTCGGCGAGCGAGTCGGTGAGCAGGTCCACGGTCCCGCCGTAGAGCTTCTCGGAGGCGACGAGGTGCTTGCCGTCCCCCTGGCCGAGCAGGGCGAGCAGCGCCACGGCCACGGCGGACTGCCCGGAGCCGGTGGCCACGGCGCCCGCGCCGCCCTCGAGGTCGCTGATCCGCTGCTCGAGCACGGCGACCGTGGGGTTGCCGGTGCGGGTGTAGGTGAAGCCCGCCCGGGTCTGGGCGAACATCTGCCTGGCGGCCTCGTAGTCCGGGAACTCGAAGGCGGCGCTCTGGTAGATCGGCACCGTCAGGGTGCGCTGGCCCGGGTCGTGGTCGGCGCCGGCGTGGATCTGCCGGGTCGAGAGGTCGTGGTCGGTCACGGGGAGGGACATGGCACGGCTCCTGTGCGCTTGCTCTTACCCGCACCGGACGGCCGCGGCGCCCTGTGGGCGCCCTCGGAGAATGCAGGCCGCTTCCTCATCCGAACCACCCAATGAGCATGGGGTTGGTGCGCGACCCAGTCGGAGCTTGGCGGTCACGTCTCATGAAGCTGGAACAACACTATGTGCAGAGATAGTCGGCGTCGTTCCGCGACCGAAGATGACGTCCGTGACGGATCATGACGTCCGTGTGACGCCCCGTCGCGTTCCCGTGACGCGGCCCGGGGCGGGTCACGTCCTCGTGTCGATGTCCTCGAAGATCAGGAACGTCTGGGTGTCCACCACGCCGGGCAGCTGCTGGATGTGCTCGAAGATCACCTGCCGCAGGTGCACGGTGTCCACGGCCCGGACGAGCAGCATGACGTCGAAGTTCCCGCCCACCAGCGCGATGTGGTGCACCGCCGGAATGGCCTGGAGCTGCGCGCACAGCTCCCGCCAGGTGTTCTGCTGGAGCTTGAGCGTCACGTAGGCCGAGGCCTGCAGCCCGGCGCGCACCGGGTCGACCACGGTGCTGAAGCGCAGGATCACCCCCTCGTCGCGCA
>JAPSHS010000323.1 GCA_031179495.1 Kocuria sp.
ACCCGGTTCGTGTAGGGCACGGGGTGCTTGAGGTTCCACCAGCGGGTCCCGCCGACGTGCGAGTGCGCGCCGGGGCCGATCCCCCACCAGTCCTGGTTGTGCCAGTAGGCGAGGTTGTGCCGGCTCCGGTGGGCCCGGGCGCCGGTGCCGGCGACGGGCCGGGACCAGTTGCTCACCTCGTACCACTCGAAGCCCGCGTCCCCCAGGACCCGGTCGGCCAGCTCGTACTTGTCGGCCTGGTCGTCGTCGTCGATCGGCGGGACCTCCCCGCGCCGCATCCGGGCGGCGAGCCGCGTCCCGTCCTCGACGATCAGGGAGTACGCCGAGACGTGGTCGGGGGCGTAGCCCACGGCGGTGCGCAGCGAGTGCTCCCAGTCGGCCAGGGACTCCCCCGGGGTGCCGTAGATCAGGTCCACGCTGACCCCCAGCCCGGCCTCGCGGGCCCACGCGACGGCCCGGGGGACGTTGTCGGGGTCGTGCGTGCGGTCGAGCACGGCGAGCACGTGCGGGGCCGCGGACTGCATCCCGAAGGACACCCGGGTCACCCCGGCCTCGGCCAGCACCCGCAGGGACCGCGGGCTCACGGAGTCCGGGTTGGCCTCGGTGGTGACCTCGGCGCCCTCGGCGAGCCCGAACGTCTCCCGCGCCGCGTGCAGGACCGCCGCGAGGTCCTCGGCGGGCAGCAGCGTGGGGGTGCCGCCGCCGAAGAACACGCTGTGCAAGGGCCGCACGGCCACGCCGGAGGCCTCCAGCACCCCCCGGGCCCAGCGCACCTCCGCGGCGGCGTCCGCGGCGTAGGCGTCCTGGGAGACCCCGGGGCCGAGCTCCGTGGCCGTGTAGGTGTTGAAGTCGCAGTACCCGCAACGGACCGCGCAGAACGGCACGTGCACGTAGAGGCTGAGCGTGCGATCGGCGGAGCCCTCCGCGGCGGAGGCCGGCAGCCGACCGTCGAGCGGTCCGGGCAGCCCCTCGGGCTGGGCGGGGGCCACTACTTCTTCTTGTCCTTCGCCCCGGCCTCGTCGGAGGACAGCGCCGCGACGAAGGCCTCCTGGGGCACCTCCACCCGGCCGACCATCTTCATCCGCTTCTTGCCCTCCTTCTGCTTCTCGAGCAGCTTGCGCTTGCGGGAGATGTCGCCGCCGTAGCACTTGGAGAGCACGTCCTTGCGGATCGCCCGGATGTTCTCGCGCGCGATCACGCGCGAGCCGATGGCGGCCTGGATGGGCACCTCGAACTGCTGGCGCGGGATGAGCTCGCGCAGCTTGCCGGTCATCATCACCCCGTAGGAGTAGGCCTTGTCCCGGTGGGTGATCGCGCTGAACGCGTCGACGGGCTCGCCCTGCAGGAGGATGTCCACCTTGACGAGGTCGGCGGCCTCCTCGCCCTCGGCCTTCCAGTCCAGGGACGCGTAGCCCTTGGTCCGGGACTTCAGCTGGTCGAAGAAGTCGAAGACGATCTCCGCGAGGGGCAGCCGGTAGCGCAGCTCCACCCGGTCCTCGGAGAGGTAGTCCATCCCCTTCAGCTGGCCGCGCTTGGACTGGCACAGCTCCATGATGGCGCCGATGAACTCGGACGGCGCCAGGATCGTGGCGGCGACCATGGGCTCGCGGATCTCGGCGATCCTGCCCTCGGGGAACTCGGAGGGGTTCGTGACCACGCGCTCGGAGCGGTCCTCCAGGGTGACGTTGTAGCTCACGGACGGGGCGGTGGAGATCAGGTCGAGGTTGAACTCGCGCTCCAGGCGCTCCCGCACGATCTCGAGGTGGAGCAGGCCCAGGAACCCGCAGCGGAACCCGAAGCCCAGGGCCGCGGAGTTCTCCGGCTCGTAGACCAGGGCGGCGTCGTTGAGCTGGAGCTTGTCCAGGGCGTCGCGCAGCACCGGGTAGTCGGAGCCGTCGATCGGGAACAGCCCGGAGAAGACCATCGGCTTGGGGTCCTCGTAGCCGCCCAGGTTCTGCGCCGCCGGGCGCTGGTGGTTGGTCACGGTGTCGCCCACGCGGGACTGGCGCACGTCCTTGACCCCGGTGATCAGGTAGCCGACCTCCCCGACGCCCAGGCCCTCGGTGGGCTTGGGCTCGGGGGAGATGACGCCGATCTCCAGGAGCTCGTGCTGGGCGCCGGTGGACATCATCTTGATCCGCTCGCGCGGGGTCAGCCGGCCGTCGACCACCCGGACGTAGGTGACCACGCCGCGGTAGGTGTCGTAGACGGAGTCGAAGATCATCGCCC
>JAPSHS010000324.1 GCA_031179495.1 Kocuria sp.
GGAGGAGGGACCGTGACGACACGCCGCGCACGCCCCGGGTTCCTGGCCCGGATGCTGCTGCTGCACCTGGCCGTGGTCGCGCTCGTCGTGCTGCTCTGCGGCGGGGTCTACGGCTGGCTGACCTACGAGCGGCTGGGCCGCGACGCCGAGCGCCAGGCCCTGTCGATCGCCCGGTCGGTGGCCGCCGACGACGACGTCCGCGCGGCCGTCGCCGGGATGGTGGACGCGGGCCCCGACGACCTCGGCCCCGGCGTGCTGGCCGCGGGGGAGCTGCAGAACGCCGCCGAGGACGTCCGCCGGCGCACGGACTCCCTCTTCGTGGTGGTCACCGACGACGCCGGGCGGCGGCTGTCCCACCCCAACCCCGCGCAGCTGGGCCGGCCCGTCAGCACGGACCCGACCGAGGCGCTGGCCGGCCGCGAGGTCACGACCCACGAGCGCGGCACGCTCGGGCACTCCGCCCGCGCGAAGGTCCCCGTGCACGCGCCGGGCTCGGACTCCGCCGTGGTGGGTGCGGTCAGCGTGGGCATCTCCCGCGAGGACGTGCTCGCCACCCTGGAGCAGGACATCACCCCGGTGGCCGCCACCGCCGTCGGCGCGCTGGCCCTGGGTGCCGCGGCCTCCACCGCGATCGCCCGCCGGCTCAAGCGGCTCACCCTCGGGCTCCAGCCCGAGGAGATCGCCGAGCTCGTCCAGGACCAGGAGGCGGTGCTGCGGGGGGTCGACGAGGGCGTCATCGGCGTCTCCCCCGAGCACCGCATCACCGTGATGAACCAGGAGGCCGGGCGGCTGCTGGGGGTGGCGGACCCGGCCCGGCTCGTGGGCACCCCTCTGGCCGGCGCCGGCCTGCCGGACTCCTTCCCCGCCCTGCTGGCCGCGGCCACCCCGGAGTCCCCCGCGGTCGAGCAGGTCGTGGGCCCGCACGTGCTCATCCTCTCGGCGCGCGCCGTCCGGCCCGCCGGTCCGGGCCTGCCCGGCCTGGGCTGGGTGGTGCTCGTCCGGGACCGCACCGAGCTGCAGTCCCTGACCCGCCAGCTGGACGCCGTGGGCGCTCTGAGCACGGCCCTGCGCGCCCAGCGCCACGAGTTCGCCAACCGCCTGCACACCATCTCCGGCCTGCTCGCCCTCGGCGACTCCGAGGAGGCCGGGCGCTACGTCGCCGAGGTGACCGAGACCGGACCGCTCACCTATCCCGCCGAGCAGGCCCGGCTGCTGCGCGACCCCTACCTGCAGGCCTTCCTCGGCGCCAAGAGCGTCGAGGCCGCCGAACGGGGCGTGGTCCTGCGCATCGGCGAGGACACCCTGATCCGCGGGCAGATCATCGATCCCCAGGACGTCACCACCGTGATCGGCAACCTCGTGGACAACGCCGTGCGCGCGGCGGTCCAGGGCGCGGCCGAGGACCGGTGGGTCGAGGTGGAGCTGCTGGACGAGTGGACCGGCGCGACGGGCACGCTGCACCTCGTCGTCGCCGACTCCGGCGACGGCCTGCCGGTGGCCGATCCCGAGCCCGTCTTCGCCCAGGGCTGGTCCACCGCGGCGCCGGGCGCGGCGGGGGACGGCGCCGCGGCGCCGTCCGTTCTGCCGGACGCCCACGGGCAGGGCTTCGGGCTGTCCCTGAGCCGGGAGCTGGCCCGCCGCCGCGGCGGGGACGTGTGGGTGGCCGACGCCGGCCGGCCGGGCGGACCCGGCGCGGTGTTCTGCGCGCGGCTGCCCGGCACCGTGGTCCGGGGCAGCGGCGCCGGGCAGCGGACGGGCTCCGCCGGACGGGCCCGGGGAACGGGCGCAGCACCGGGCGGAGGAGGCGTATGAGCGACGACCTGGTGGTCCTGGTGGTCGACGACGACTTCCACGTGGGACGGCTGCACGCCGGCTACGTGAACGCCGTGCCCGGCTTCACGGCCCTTCCGCCGGTCGGCACCGCCGAACAGGCCATGCGCACCGTGCACGCCCACCAGCCCGATCTCGTGCTGCTGGACGTCTACCTGCCCGACGCCCTCGGCCTGGACCTGCTGCGCGCCCTCGACGTGGACGTCATCATGCTCACGGCGGCGGCCGATCCCGCCTCCGTCCGGGCCGCCGTACGCCGCGGAGCGCTCGCCTACCTCATCAAGCCGTTCACCGGCCAGCGGCTCGCGCGGACGCTGCGCGCCTACGCCCGGTACCGGCGCCTGCTCGCGGACCGGGACGGGCTCACCCAGGAGGGCGTGGACCGCGC
>JAPSHS010000325.1 GCA_031179495.1 Kocuria sp.
CCCGGCTGACCCGGGTCGCGGAGGTCGTCGTCCTGGAGGGCGTCGGGGCGTGCAGCGCCGCCGCCCGTGCGCTGCTGGACGTCTCGGTGTGGGTGGAGCTGCCCACGGCCCTGCGCTACGACCGCGCCCTGAGCCGGGACGGCGCCTACTACGCCGAGCACTGGGACCGGTGGGCCGCCCAGGAGGACGCCTACCTGGCGGAGGACCACGTCTGGGAACAGGTGGACATCCTGCATCCCGGCCCCGTCCGCTGAGCGGCCGGGCGCACCGACAGGAGGAAACCGTGACCAGCACCGTCGTCGTCCTCGACCCGGCCCGTCCCGGCGGCGTCCTCGCCGACCCGGCCGTCCCCCTGGTGCGCATCGACGACCAGGGGCTCACCCGCGGGGACGGGGTCTTCGAGACCCTGCGCGCCGTCGACGGGCGCGTGCAGAAGTTCGGGGCCCACCACCAGCGCCTGTCCGCCTCCGCCCGTCTGGCCCAGCTGCCGGTGCCCTCCGCGCAGGACGTGCGCGAGGCCGTCGAGCTGGGCCTCGCCCACGCCGCGCCCGGCGGGGACGGGGGGCTCGGGGCCGAGCACAGCGTCAAGGTCGCGATCAGCCGCGGCACTCCCGGGGGCGGGCCGTGGTCGTGGGTCGTGGTGACTCCCGTGCCGGAGTCCACGTTCCGGCAGCGCCGGGAGGGCGTGGCCGCCGTGCTGCTGCCCCGCGGCCACGACCCGGCCCAGGACTCCGGCTACCCGTGGTTGCTGCCCGGCGCCAAGACCCTCTCCTACGCGATCAACATGGCCGCCCTGCGGCACGCCCGCTCCCTGGGCGCGGACGAGGCGGTCTTCACCACCGAGGACCGCCGGGTGCTGGAGGGGGCCACCTCCTCCGTGGTCTGCGCCCGCGTGCGCGGGGAACGGCGCACCCTGGTGACCCCGGAGCCCTCGCACGGGGTCCTGCCGGGCACCACGCAGGCCGCGATCTTCGCCGCCGCCCGGCGGGACGGCTGGGATCTCGGCTACGGGCCGCTGTACCCCGCCGACCTCATGGCGGCGGACGCGGTGTGGCTCGTCTCCAGCGTCCGGCTCGCGGTGCCGGTGCGCCGCCTGGACCACCAGCCCCTGCCCGTGGACCCGGAGCTCACCCGCCTCGTGACGGGCTACGTCGCGCAGGCCTGAGCCCGGGTCTCAGGCCCAGATGAAGCGGTGGGTGCCGAGCAGGACGGACACCGCCGGACCCGCGACCGCCGCGGCCGCGCAGCCGGTGAGCACCACGGCGTCCGCCCACGAGTACCCGGGGACCCGGGCCCAGGTGCGCGGGCCCGCGCCGAAGCCCCGGGCCTCCATGGTCACCGACAGCCGGGTGGCCCGGCGCAGGGACTGCACCAGCAGGGTGAAGGCCTGGCCGCCGAACTCCCGCAGGGCCCCCACCGGGCCGTGCCCGGAGCCGGCGCCGCGGGCCCGGCGGGCCATCGCGAGCGTGGTCCACTCGGTGAACATCACGCCCACCAGCCGCAGCGCCGCCAGCGACGCGAGCACGAAGCGGGCCGGCAGCCGGACCGTCTGGGCGAGGCCGTCGGCGAGGTCGGTGGGGTCGGTGCTGAGCACCACGATCAGCCCCGACAGCGCCAGCGCGAGCCCGCGCAGGGCGATCGCCGCGCCCGCCGCCACCGAGCCCGCGGAGAGCTCGGTGATCCCGAGGTCCAGCAGCACCGGCCCGGAGTCCGCCGCGAGCAGGGCCGTGCCCCAGCCGCTCACCAGCGCCGCCAGCAGCAGGGGCCAGGCCCTCACCAGCAGCGCGAGCGGGCGGCGGCCGGCGCACGCCAGCAGCCCGAGCTCGCACAGCAATACGATCCCGGACGTCACGGGGTCCGCGCTGACCACGAGGACCACGGTGATCAGCAGGGCCCCGGCCAGCTTGACCACGGCGTTCGCACGGCCGAGCAGGGAGGCACCGACCGGGGGCGCGATCGCCGGGGCGCTCATCGGACCGCTCCCCGCACCGGTCCGGGCACCGCGCACGGCGCGGGCACGGGGCCCCCGGCGGACGGGCCGGGGAGGCCTGCGGGCTCGCCCGGCGGCGGGTCCCCCGGCCCCGGGGCGCCGGGGGAGCCGAGCTCCAGCACCTCGGCCCCGAGGGCGCGTACGAAGTCCTCGTCGTGGGTCACCGCGAGCACGGCCGTGCCGCCGTCCACGAGCTCCACGAGCAGGTCCACGAGCTCGGCCCAG
>JAPSHS010000013.1 GCA_031179495.1 Kocuria sp.
CCACGCCGAGTCCTCGCTCGTGTTCCGCGTCCCGGTCCTGGACCTCGTCGACCCGGCCAACCGGCACTACGCGACCGTGACCCGCGGCCGGCAGACCTACCGCTCGCCCGCCTTCACGGTGCCCGTGGCCGGCACGGCGTCCACGGTGACCGTCTGGGGGTTCACCGGCGTGCTCCTGGACCGGGTGCTCACGGCCCTCGGCTGGGCCGTGCCCTGGGACACCGGCCGGCTCCTGCCCGCACCGCTGTAGCACGGCCCGGGGCTCGCGTCCCTGCCGGCGCAACATTGCCGGAGCAGGGACGGGCGACCTTACGATGCCAGGGTCCCCCCTGTCCGCGACCCCTCGAGGAGGCTGCTGGTGGTCTCGACCCGCCCCGGCACCGACCGGCCACGGCTCGCCGAGCAGCTCAGCGCCGCCCGCCGGGAGCGGGGCCTGTCCGTGCGCGCGCTCGCGGCCGCCTGCCGCCTGCCCGCCAGCACCATCCAGGGCTGGCTCAGCGGGGCCCATCTGCCCGGCCCCGCCCTGCGGGAGGAGTTCACGGCCCTCCTGGACGCCCTCGGGCTGACCGAGGACCGCCCGGCGGAGCAGTGGTGGCAGGACGTCAACCGCTCCCGCACGCCGGCGCAGCCGGCCACCACCCCGTACGTGGGCCTGCGCTCGTACCGGCCCGAGGACGAGGCGCACTTCTTCGGCCGCACCGCGGAGGTCGCCGAGCTGGGGGAGCGGGTCGCGCGCCTGGCCGGCGCCGACGGGCCCCGCATCCTCGCGGTCGTGGCCGCCTCGGGCGCGGGCAAGTCCTCCCTGCTGGGCGCCGGCCTGCTCGGCCGGCTGCGCGCGGAGGGCGGGCCGCTGCACGGCTGGAGCGCCCGGGCCACCACCCCGGGCCTGGATCCCGGGCGCCGCCTCGACGACGCCGTCGAGGCGGACCCGGACCTGCTCGTCGTCGACCAGCTCGAGGAGCTCTGGACCGGTTCCCGGGACGCCGGGCAGCACGGGCGGTTCCTGGACCGGCTCGCCGCGGCGAGCCGGGACCGGGTGGTCGTGGTGGGGCTGCGGGCGGACTTCTTCGGCCCCGCGAGCAGCCACGCCGAGCTGCGTGCCGCCCTCGAGCACCCCGTGCTGCTCGGGGCCCTGACCCGCGAGCAGCTGCAGCAGATCGTCGTCGGGCCCGCCGAGGCGGTCGGCGCGCGCGTCTCCCCGGACCTGGTCGAGGTGATCCTGCGGGACGTGGCCCCCCGGGGCACGGAGATCGGGGTGGGACTGCTGCCGCTGCTCTCCCAGGCGCTGCTCGGCACGTGGGAGCACGCCCGCACCCGGGAGCTGACCGTGGCCGACTACCACGCGGCGGGCGGCATCACGGAGGCCGTGGACCGCCGGGCCGAGGAGGTCTACGCGGAGCTGGACCCCGGCGAGCAGGACCTCGCCCGGACGCTCCTCCTGCGCCTGGTGCGCGTGGTCGGCACCGGGTCCTCCGCCACGGTGGTGCGCACGCCGATGCCGCGCGAGGAGCTGCCGGAGGGCGGCTCCTCCGTGGTCGAGCACTTCGCCCGCGCCCGCCTGCTGACCGTCGACCGGGACGAGGTCCAGCTCAGCCACGAGTCCCTGCTCGACCACTGGTCCCGGCTCAGCCGCTGGATCGAGGACAGCCGGCGCGACCTCTACGTCCGCCAGCAGCTGCAGCGCGCCACCCAGATGTGGCTGGCCAACGACCGGGACCCCCTCGCGCTCATCCCGCTGGGCCAGCTGGCCTCCTTCCGGGACTGGACCGGCGACCCGCGGCAGCAGGCCCTGCTGAGCCCGGCCGAGCGCGAGTACCTCGAGGAGAGCGAGCGGCACTACGACGACGCCCTGGAGCGGCAGAAGCGCAGCGCCCGGGAGATCGAGCGGCGCGGTCACGTGGCGCTCGTCCTGCTGGCCCTGGCGGTCTGCGCGGCCCTGGTCGCGGGCGTCCTGGGGCTCCGGGCGGAGCACTTCCAGGCCGACGCGGAGACGGCCCGCGACGAGGCCCTCTCCCGGCAGACGGCGCTGGAGGCCTCCCGGATCCGGGGGGAGTCGCCCAACCTCGCCGCGCAGCTCAGCCTGGCGGCCTACCGGATGGCGCCGACCCGTGAGGGCACCTCCGCCCTGATCGACGCCACCGCGGTGAGCTCCCCCGAGCGGTGGATCGGCCCGGACGGCGCGGCCCGGCTCGCGGCGCTGGACGACGGCTCGGTGGTGGCGCGCGCCGCCGGGGACGGCCGGCTGTCCGTGTGGCACGACTTCCGGAGCCTGGTCGAGGACCGGGAGGACATCGTGGTCGTCGAGAACGACGAGGAGGAGCGCGGCCTGGCCGACGTCGACCTCGTCGAGCGGGACGGCAGGGTCCTCGCGGCGACCTCCGGGAAGGGCCATGTCAGCCTGTGGGACGTCACGGACCCGCCCGCGCAGCAGCTCGCCGAGCTCCAGGTGGACCCCGACGCCCCGTTCAACGCGGTGGTGTTCGCCCCCGGCGGGCGGCAGCTGCTGGCCGGCGGGAAGGGCGAAGTGCTGCGCTGGTCGCTCGAGGACCCGGGCTCCCCGGACGCGATGCCGCGGCTGCCCCTGGGCGAGGACGCCGACGTCCTGGCCGTCGCCGCGGCCGCCGACGGCACGGTCTACGCCGGCGGGAGCTCCGCGGGCATCACCCGGTACGCCACCGGCGGCGGGCGCACCGAGCGCCTCGACACGGAACCCACCACCCGCATCGTCCGCTCCCTCGCCCTCGACGACGACGGCGCCCGCCTGGCCGTGGGGCTCAGCGCGCGCGAGCTGCGGCTGTACGACGTGGAGGGCGGCCGGCTGGCCGAGGCCGGGACCGCCACGGACTTCGGCAGCTGGGTCAGCGACGTCAGCTTCTCCCCGGACGGCGAGCAGGTCGTGGCCGCGAGCTACGACCAGAACGCCTACGTGCACCGGCTGCCCGGCCTCGAGCGCGTCGATGTCCTCCCCACGGCCGCGCGGGTGACCGGGGCGCTGCAGATCGGCGAGCGGGTGGTCACCGCCTCGCAGGACGGCACCACCCGCTCGTGGGACCTGGAGGGCCCGGTGATCCACCGCCGCGGCGACCCGGTGTACCAGCTCTCCACCGACCGGGGGGCCACGGTGCTCAGTGCCGTGGGCATCGGCGGGGGCGTCGTCTCCCTCTTCGACCTCACGGAGGAGTCCCCCGTCCCGCTGCCGTCCCCGCGGGCCCCGTCCGGGGAGACGCTCTGGTACGCCGGCGCCGTGGCGCCCGACGCCTCGTTCGTGGCCGGTGGCACCGAGGCCGGGGACCTCCTCGTCTGGCCCCTCGAGGACGGACGCCCCCAGGAGCCGGAGCAGGCCCCGGCACTGGACGTCGGGGTCACGGGCGCCGACGTCTCCTCCGACGGCACCACGATCGCGGCGTGGTCCGAGATCGGCACCCGGATCGCCCTCCTGCGCCGTGACACCGGGGGCGGGCTCCGGCGCGCGGCCACGCTGCCGGTGTCCGGGACGGAGGCGGCGCGGTTCAACGCCTCCGGCACGGTGTTCGCGGCCGCGGACGACGCCAAGCACGTGCAGCTCTGGGACGTCAGCGACCCGGCCGCGCCGCGGCGGACCGCGGAGCTCACCCTCGACTCGGTCGTCACCTCGGCGGTGTTCTCCCCGGTGGCCGACGTCCTGGCCGTGGGCACCGAGGGCGGCCGGGTGCGCCTCTGGGACGTCGCGGACCCGTCCGCACCGCATCCCCTGGGCGAGACCTCGGACGCCCTGTCCTCGGTCAAGGGCCTGCAGTTCTCCCCGGACGGCGCCCGGCTGGCGGGTGCCTCCGGCGACAAGTTCGTGTGGCTGTGGGACGTCGGCGCCGCGGACCTGAAGGTCTACGCGGCCCTGTCCGCCTCCGGGGCCCGGATGAACGACGTGCGCTTCGTCGGCGAGCGGCTCGTCGCCACCGGCGACGACGGCGTGGTGCGCAGCTGGCTGGTCGAGACCGAGGACGCCGTCGACGCCGTGTGCGTGGGCCGCGGCGACCGGATCACCGAGGACGAGTGGCGCCGGCACGTGACCGGGGCGCCCTACCGCGAGCTGTGCTGAGGGCGCCCGCTCACTTGGCGTCCGCGTAGGACTCCACCACGGCCACGCTGACGGGGAACTCCACCGGGATCCGTCCGAACACCATGGACCCCGCCTGCTCGGCGCACCCGCGGACCAGCTCGGCGGCGCGCCCGGCGTCGTCCTGCGCGCAGTGCAGCACGATCTCGTCGTGCAGGAAGAACACGAGCTCGGCGTCGAGCCCCTCCCGCACGAGGGCGGAGCGGATCGCGCCCATCCAGCACATCGCCCACTCGGCCGCGGTGCCCTGGACCACGAAGTTGCGGGTGAACCGGCCCTGGCCGCGGGCCACGGCCCCGGCGCGCCGCTCGGCCTCCGCGGTGCCGGTGTCGCGCTGGGCCTCGTCCCAGTCCGGTCCCGGCCGGGGCGACCAGCGGCCCAGGTGGGTGCACACCTGCCCGCCGGTCTCGCCCACCCGGGCCGCCCGCTCCACGTAGTCCACGGCCCGGGGGAACATCCGGGCCAGGTGCGGCATGAGCCGGCCGGACTGCCCGGTGGTCGCCCCGTACATCGCCCCGAGCATGGCCACCTTCGCCTGCGGGCGCTCGGTCAGCTCCGAACCGCGCTCCTCGCCGAGGTCCGCGATGGCCTGGTACAGGTCGCGGCCGCGCGATGCCGCGGCCAGGGCGTCGTCGTGGGCCAGGGCCGCCAGGACGCGCGGCTCCAGCTGGGCCGCGTCGGCGACGACGAGCACGCGCCCCGGATCCGCCCGCACGGCGTCGCGCACCACGTGCGGGACCTGCAGGGCGCCCCCGCCGCGGGCGGACCACCGGCCCGTGACCACGCCGCCCACCACGTACTCGGGGCGGAAGCGGCCGTCCCGCACCCAGGTGTCCAGCCAGTGCCACCCGTTGGCGCTGAGCAGCCGGGCCTGCTTCTTGTGCTCCAGGACGGGCTCGATCAGCGCCTGGCGCCCGCCCGCCAGAGCGGGCACGGCCCGGGCCCACTCGACGAGCTCCCACTGCCGGGTGCTGGTCACGTCGATCCCGGCCGCGCGCATGGCCCTGAGCAGCTCCTGCGGGGAGTCCGGGTTCAGCCCGGGGGCGTGCAGCACCTCCCGCAGCCGCCGGACGGTCGCCTCCATCCGCTCGGGGCGCTCCCCGGGCGGCGGCTCCGGCCCGAGCGCCTCCTCGAGCAGGGCCCGGTGGACGTCCTCGCGCCACGGCACCCCCGCGTGCTGCATCTCGGCGGCGATCAGTGCGCCCTGGGACTCCGCGGCCAGCAGCAGGGCCAGCCGGCGGGGGTCCGCCGCACCGGCCACGGCAGCGAGCTGCGCCCGCAGCTCCCCGACCAGGTCGTCCACCCCCGGCCCGGCGGCGCGCGGCAGCTCGAACAGGCTCGACTGGCCCCGGGCGGGCCGCGGGGGCGGCAGCAGCCCGGGGGCCTCGTCCGCGGGCAGGGGCGCCAGCACGGGCACGTAGGGGAGCGGACCGTCGGCCCCGGACCCGTGCGCGGTCGCGGCGGTGGCGAGGACGGCCTGGCACAGGCGCAGGTCGTGGCACCGCTCGACCCGCACGCCGGCGGCCAGCAGCTCGGGGGCGACCGCCCCGGTGCGTTCCCAGGTCCAGCGCGGCGGGATGCTCCCGGTCCGGCGTGCCTCCTCCTCGCGCGCGGCCACGAAGCCGGCCAGCTCCCCGGCGGGCACGTCCTCGACGGCGCCGGACGTCCCGCCGGTCACGACCACGGCGCGGTGCCCGCCCCGTCCCTCCTCCGCCGCTCCCACCACGATGTGCATCAGGCCATTGTCCTGCACGCGTCCGTCACCGTAGGCCGGTGCCCGCACTGCACACGCGGCCGCGCTGCTCCCGGCCCGGGACCTCGTCCACATCCCGCGACCGCCCGGCCCGCTCGCCGGCGCCCCGCCCGAGAGTGGGCCCATGAGCACCGCAGCCCACCGCCCCGCTCCCGCGCCGGGCACCCCCGCCGCCAGGACCCGCACGGTCCGCCTCGTCAGCGACGACCCCGCCCTGCGCGCCACGGTCGAGCGCGTCTGCGCCGCGGCCGGCACCGAGCTGCTGGCCGGTCCCGCCGACCCGGGCGCCGCCCCGCCGGCGCCCCTGGCGGACACCGAGCTGGTGGACGTGCGCCATGCCGTGCGGGGCAGGGTCCGGCCGGGCACCGTGCTGCTGGGCCGGCCCGAGGACGCCGGCCTGTGGGACCGGGCGGCCGAGCTCGGCGGCTGCGCCGTGGCCGTGCTGCCGGACGCCGCGGGCTGGCTCGCCGACCTGCTCGGCGAGGGACGCGGCGGCGGGTCCGGCCCGGGCGGCACGGGACGCGTCGTGGGCCTCCTGGGCGCGGTGGGCGGGGCCGGCACCTCCACGCTGGCGTGCTGGCTCGCCGACCGCGCCGCGCAGGAGGAACGCCCGGCCGTGCTCGTGGACGCCGACCGCGAAGGGTGCGGCATCGACGTCCTGCTGGGGCTCGAGGACCGGGACGGCCTGCGCTGGCCCGACCTGCTGCGGATCGCCGGGACGGTGCACGCCGAGCAGCTGTGGCCCGCCATGGCCCGGACCGGACGGCTGCGCTGGCTCTCCTGGGACCGCTCCGGCGCGGGCGGCGCGGCCGCGCCGTACGGGCCCGTGCTCGAGGCGCTGCGCCGGGTCGCGGAGCTCGTCGTCGTGGACCTGGGCCGCGCCGGGCGGGCGGCGGCGGACACCGCGGCACTGTGCGACGAGGTCCTCGTGCTGATGCCCCGGACCGTGCGCGGCGTGCTGGCGGCACGGTGGGCGGCGGGCCTGCTCGAGGGGGTCCCGGCCCGGCTGGTGCCGGCCGGGCTCAACGTGGCCGACGTGGACGACGCGCTCGCCGCAGCCACGACCGGGCTGTCCGTGGCGGGGTCCGTGCGCTTCCACGGGGGCGTGCCGGGGGCCGCCGAGACGGGCCGCCTCCTCGACGCCGGCCGCTCCCGCCGGCTCGCCAAGGACGTGGCCGTCCTGCTCGGCGCCGTGGGAGCGGTCCGGTGAGCACCACCGTGCCCGCGCTGCCCCCCGCGCTGCTGGACGACGTGCGGGACCGGCTGCTCTCCGCGCCGGGGCCGGTCACCGACGCCGACATCGCCGAGGCCGTGCGTGCCAGCGGACGGGTGCTCGGGGCCGCCGGAACGCTGCACGCGGTCCAGGCGGTCCGGGCGGAGCTCACCGGCCTCGGCGTGCTCGAACCCCTGCTGCCGCACCGGGGGCTCACCGACGTCTACGTCAACGGAGCCGACCAGGTGTGGCTGGAGACCGAGGACGGGGTGCGGCGGGTCGAGTCCCCGTTCCGCTCCGACGCCGAGGTGCGGGCCCTGGCCGTGCGGCTGGTCACCGCCGCCGGGCGGCGGCTCGACGCGGCCCACCCGTGCGCGGACGTCCAGACCGCGGCCGGTTACCGGGTGCACGCCGTCCTCCCGCCCGTCTCCACCGGCGGGACCCTGCTCTCCGTGCGGTTCCGCAGCCCCCGGACCCTGTCCCTGCGGGACCTCGTGGACGTGGGCACCGTCCACCCCGTCACGGCGGAACTGCTCACGGGAGCGGTGCGGTCGGGCGTGAACTTCCTGGTCAGCGGGGCCACCGGGGCCGGGAAGACCACGGTGCTCAACGCCCTGCTGTCCCGCACCCCCTCGCACGAGCGGATCGTGCTGATCGAGGACGCCGCCGAGCTGCGCCCCGAGCACCCCCACGTGGTCGGGCTCCAGGCGCGGCACGCCAACGCCGAGGGCGCCGGCGGCATCGACCTGGCCGAGCTCGTCCGCCAGGCGCTGCGGATGCGGCCCGACCGGCTCGTGGTGGGGGAGTGCCGCGGGGCCGAGGTGCGGGAGCTGTTCACGGCGCTGAACACCGGCCACGCCGGCGCGGGCACGGTCCACGCGAACTCCGCCGAGGCCCTGCCCGCCCGGTTGGCGGCGCTCGGCGCCCTGGCCGGGATGGGCCGGGAGGCGGTCACGCTGCAGGCCGCGAGCGCACTGGACCTCGTGGTCCACGTCGCCCGCGCCGGCGGCCGGCGCGAGGTGCGGGCCGTGTCCCTGCTGGAGGAGCACGCCGGGTCCCTCGTCACGGTGCCCGCCGCCGTCCAGGCCGGCGGCGCGGTCCACCGCGGACCGGGCTGGGAGAGCCTGTGCACCCTGCTGGACCGCGGTCCCGTCACGGGACCCTCGCGGAGCCTCCCGTGAGCGGGCTGCTGGTCCTCGTCCTGTGCCTCGCGGGGTGCTCGGCCGGGCTGCTCGGCGGGCCGTCCCAGCGGGTGCGGGCGTCCGCGCGGCGGGAGCCGGACGACGGCCGGGGCCTGCCGTGGCGGGTCCGGCTCTCCCGGGACGCCACGGCGGAGGCCGCCGAGTGGATCGCGCTCCTGCGCCGGCTGGCGGCACTGCTGCAGGCGGGCCGCTCCCCGGCGGCGGCCTTCGAGGGCTGCGCCGGCGGAGCGGGTCCCCGGCGCCGCACGGCCACCACCCGGCACGTGGACCGGCTCTGCACGTCCGTGGCGGCCGCTGCCCGTCTGGGCCTGAGCACCTCGGGCGCCCTGGCGGCCGCGCCGGCCCCGGAGCTCGGCCACCGGCCCCTGGAACGGTGGGCGGCCTCGGCCACCGCGGAGCTCGCGCTGTGCTGGGAGGTCGCCGAGCGCACCGGCGCGCCCCTGGCCGAGCTGCTCGGTGGTCTCGCCGACGCCCTCGAGGCCGAGCTGGACGCCGAGGCCGCCCGCAGCACGGCGCTGGCCGGGCCCCGCTCGACCGTCCGGATCCTGACCTGGCTGCCGGTGCTGGGGATCGCCCTGGGCATGCTGATGGGCGTCGATCCGCTGCGCACCCTGCTCACCACCCCGTGGGGGCTGGCCGCGCTCCTCGCCGGCGCGGCGCTCACGCTGCTGGGCCGGGCGTGGACGCGGGCGCTGATCGGCCGGGCCGAGGCCGTGGGTGCACGATGACCCTCCTCGGTGCCGCCACCGGCCTGCTCCTGCTCGCGGCCGCCACGGTGGTCGTGCTCCCGTCCCGGACCCGGCTGACGGTGCCGCCCGGTGCGGGGGCCCACCGCCGGGCTCCCGCGGCGCACGTCTCCGCCGGGGTGCTCGTGGAGCTGACCGCGGCCATGCTCGACGCCGGGCTGCCGCTGGGGGAGGCCGTGGCCGTCCTGGGCGGGAATCGGAGGAGCGCCCCCGGCAACGCCCTGTCCGCAGTGGGCGCCGGGCTGCGGCTGGGCCTGCCGTGGCACACGGCCTGGGCGTCCGCGGGAGAGCTGCCGGCGCACCTGGAGGACTACCGGGAGGCGCTCGCCTTCACCGCGACCTCCGGAGCCCCGTCGGCACGGAGCCTGCGGTCCCAGGCCTCCCAGGTGCGCCGGGCCGCCTATCGGCGGGCCGAGCGCGCCGCGGAGGCGCTGTCCGTGCAGCTCGTCCTGCCGCTGGGGCTGTGCTCCCTGCCGGCCTTCGTCTGCTGGGGCGTGCTGCCGGTCGTGATGGGCCTGGTCCCGGGAGTCCTCGGATGAGCCGCCCCGCGCGGAGCCGCGCGCCCCCGCCCGCGCGAGCCCGTCCCGCCCGTTCCCCGGCCGAGCCGGTCCGCACCGCCTCCGCCGATCCTGATCCCGCCCATCCATCCTCGGAAGGACCCGTCATGTCCCAGCACCAGTCGTCCCCGCCCCGGTTCTCCCCGCGCGCGGTCTCCCCGCGCCGGCGGGCCGTGGCACCGGGCATCACCCCGGGCGCCGCCGTCGCCCCGACCGTCCGGAGGTCCGCCGCGACCGGCACCCCCGTCCCGCGCCGCCCGCTCCGGCGGGCGGACGAGGCGGACCTCGGCGCGACCACCGTCGAGTACGCCATGGTCGTCCTCGCGGCCGCTGCCTTCGGCGGCGTCATGGCCGCGGTGCTCTCCTCCGGCCAGGTGCGAGAACTCCTCACCGCGATCATCGAGAAGGCGCTCGGCGTCTGAGCACCTCCTCGCGCGCGGCCCACGGCGCCGGACCCGGCGCCGTGGGCCGCGCGCCCCCGATCCAGGGCCGGGGCAACGGCGCCACCGGTCCGGGCCCGCCGCTCCGGCTCCGTCCGTCCACCCCGTTCCCCGCGAGGAGACCGCCATGACCCCCGACCGCCCCCGCCCGGTGCCGCGCTCCGCACCGCCCGACCGCGGTGCCGTCACCGCCGAGACGGCTGTGCTGCTGCCCGCGCTCGTGCTCCTCCTGGCCGTGCTGCTGGCCGCGGCCGCCGCCGGCATGACCCTGATCCGCTACGAGGAGGCGGCGCGGGCCTCGGCCCGGGCCGCGGCCCGCGGCGAGAGCCCCGCGGCGGTCCGCTCGACCGCGCTGTCCGTGGCGGGCCAGGACGCGGCGGTGCACCTCGCCGCCGGCCCCGGGACGTCCACGATCACCGTGACGGGGCCGGCCCCCGGGGTCCTGGGCGACTGGGGCGGCTGGGAGCTGCGCGCCGAGGCCTCTGCCGAGACCGAGGGTGCCCGCGCGGCGGGAGGACACGGTGGCTGACCCGACGGCCTCCGCGGTGCCCCGCCCGGTGACACTCCCGGAGAGTGCCCGGAGCGCACCGCCGCCCGCCGCGCACCACGACCACCCGCCCGGCGGGCGCGGGGGCCCGGACGGTGACCGCGGCAGCGGCACCGTGCACGCGCTGACGCTCACCATGGTGCTCGGAGTGCTCCTGCTGGCCGTGCTGATGCTCGCCCAGGCGGGGATCGCGACCCACCGGGCGGGGAAGGCCGCCGACCTCGCCGCCCTCGCCGCCGCCGACACCGCGCGGGGCCTCGTGGCCGGCGACCCGTGCACCGCCGCCGCGGACGTGGCCCGGCGCAACGGCGCGGAACTGGAGCGGTGCGAGCTCGTGGAGCCGGAGCGGGTCGTCGTCGACGTGCGCACCACGGTGGCGCTCGACGGTCCGCTGGCCCGGTTCGGGGCCGCCCGCGGGGTCTCCCGGGCCGGGCCGCCGGAGGGCCCCTGAGCGCTCAGCCGCCCGGGGCGTCGTGCAGCAGCGCGTCGATCAGCCGCACGGCGCCGCCCTTGTCCAGCGGGTGGTTGCGGTTGCCGCACTTGGGCGACTGCACGCAGGACGGGCAGCCGTGCTCGCACTCGCAGGAGGAGATCGCCTCCCGCGTGGCGCGCAGCCACGCGACGGCGGTGTCGTAGCCGCGCTCCGCGAAGCCCGCGCCGCCGGGGTGCCCGTCGTAGACGAAGACCGTGGGCAGCTCGGTGTCCGCGTGCAGCGCGGTCGAGAGCCCGCCCACGTCCCACCGGTCGCAGGACGCCACGAGCGGCAGCAGGCCGATCGCGGCGTGCTCGGCGGCGTGCAGGGACCCGGGGACGTCCGGCTCCTCGATCCCCGCGCCGCTCAGCACGGCCCCGGGCACGGTGAACCACACGGACCGGGTGAACAGGTCCCGGGCGTCGAGGTCGAGGGGCTCCTCGCCCAGCACCTCGTTGGAGACCACGGCCTTGCGCTGGAAGGAGACCACCTTCGTGGTGACCTGCACCTGACCGAAGTGGACGGTGACCGGCCCCCACGACTCGGAGCGCTCCTCGGCCACCACGGAGACCTGCGTGACGTCCCGGGCGGTCGTGTAGAAGTCCGGGTGCGCCCGCGTCACGGCCGCGAAGGAGTCCGCCTCGTTGAGCTCGTCGACGACGTAGGTCCGGCCCTGGTGCACGTACACGGCCCCGGGGTGGGCCTGGTAGTGGGACCGGGGGGAGTCCACGGTGCCCAGCACCGCGCCCGTGTCCGTCTCGATGATCCGGATGGGGCCGCCGCCGTCCGAGCGCAGGGAGACCATCCCGGCCGCGGACTGCGGGTGCGTCCAGAACCACCCGCTCGGCCGGCGGCGCAGGTGCCCGTTGGCCACGAGGGAGGCGAGCACCTCCTCGGCCGTGGGGCCGAAGGCGGCGACCTCCTCGGCCCGCAGCGGCTGCTCGGCCGCCGCCGCGCACAGGTGCGGGGCGAGCACGTAGGGGTTCGAGGGGTCGAAGACGGTGGCCTCGACCCCCACGTCGAAGACCGCCTCCGGGTGGTTCACCAGGTAGGTGTCGAGCGGGTCGTCGCCGGCCACGAACGCCGCCAGCGCCTCCTGCCCGGCCCGGCCCGCCCGGCCGATCTGCTGGAAGAACGACGCCCGGGTGCCGGGCCAGCCCGCCACCACCACGGCGTCCAGACCCGCCACGTCGATGCCGAGCTCGAGCGCGGACGTGCTGGCGACGCCGAGCAGCCGCCCGTCCCGCAGCGCGGCCTCCAGGGCCCGGCGCTCCTCGGGCAGGAAGCCGGAGCGGTAGGCCGCCACCCGGTGGGCCAGGGAGGGGTCGACCTCCTCGAGCTGGCGGTGGGCGATCTGGGCGATGGTCTCCGCCCCGCGGCGGGACTTGATGAACGCGATCGTGCGGACCTGGCGCAGCACGAGGTCGGTGAGCATGTCGGCGGCCTCGGCCAGGGCGGTGCGGCGCACCGGGGCGTCGTTCTCGCCCACGCCGTCCGTCTGCTCCGGCTCCCAGAGCACCACGGTGACCGGTCCGTGCGGGGAGAAGTCCGTGGTCACCGGCGTCACCTCGGCCTCCGGGGCGCCGATGAGCCGGGCGAAGGAGGCGTGCGGCTCGAAGGAGGTCGCCGAGGCCCCGATGAACACCGGGTCCGCGCCGTACGCCCGGCAGATCCGGCGCAGCCGCCGCATGAGGTTGGCCACGTGCGAGCCGAAGACCCCGCGGTAGGAGTGCGCCTCGTCGACGACGACGTAGCGGAGCCGGCGGAAGAACCGGGACCAGCGCGCGTGGTGGGGCAGCACCCCGTAGTGCAGCATGTCCGGGTTGCACAGCACCACGTCGGCGTGGTCCCGGACCCACCGCCGCTCGGCCGGGTCGGTGTCGCCGTCGTAGGTCGCGGCCCGGAGCGTCGGCAGCCCCAGCGCCTCGAGGCCCTTGAGCTGGTCGGCGGCCAGCGCCTTGGTGGGCGAGAGGTAGAGGGCCGTGGCCTCGTCCGGGTGGCGCACCATGCCGGGATGCGCGAGCGCGGCGAGCCGGCCCCGGTGCACGGCGTCGGCCACGGGCGCCTGGTAGGCCAGCGACTTCCCCGATGCGGTGCCGGTGGCCACCACCACGTGCCGCGGGGCCAGCACGGCCTGGACCTGGTGCAGGTACGGCCGGTGCACCCCGAGCCGCGCATAGGCCGCGACCACGTCCGGGTGCAGGTGCTCGGGCCACGGCGCGGTCACGGCGTCCCGGTCCGGCAGCTCCCGGACGTGGCGCACCTGCTCGGGCGCGTCGCCGCGGCCGAGCAGGGGGATCAGGGACGCGTGGTCGGAGGACGGCACCGGTTCATTGTGCCACCGCGCTCCCGGGAGCCCCCGGAGCCCCCGGAGCCCTCGGGCCCCCGGAACGCCGGCGCACCGGGCGGCGGCGTCGCTGCTCCGGCGCCACCGGTCTCCGCGCCCGACCGGTCCGCCCGACCGACCCGTTCCGGCGGCACCGCCGACATCCGACGTAGTACAACACGATCCGACACCGATCGTGTTGAAATGAACACAGCACGCGGCGCGACGAGCGCGCACGACCCCGTGCTGCCGCACCGCTCCGACCGCCGACCTGGGAGACCCGATGCCCGAGCTGCTGCCCGACCGCCGTCGCCGGGAGATCCTCGACCGGGTCCGGGCCGCCGGCGCCGTGCGGGTGGCGGACCTGGCCAGGGAGCTCGAGGTCTCCGACATGACCGTGCGCCGCGACCTGGAACGGCTGGCCCGTGACGGGGAGCTGCAGAAGGTGCACGGCGGGGCCACGCTGCCCTCGGACTCCTCCGCGGCCGAACCGGGCTTCGGGCGCAAGTCCGCCCTGCAGCTGCCGGAGAAGGCGGCCATCGCGGCTGCCGCCGAGGCGATGGTGCAGCCCGGGACGTCCCTCTCCCTGAACTCCGGGACCACCACCCACGCGCTGGCCCGCACCCTGCGCGGGGTCCCCGACATCACCGTGGTCACGAACTCCCCGCGCATCGCCGAGGCGCTCTCCGACGCGCCCGCCACCGGGCAGACCGTGCTCCTCCTCGGCGGGGTCCGCACCCCGTCGGACGCCCTCGTGGGCCCGCTCACGACCGCCGCGCTGCGCACCCTGCACGTGGACCTCTGCTTCCTGGGCGTGCACGGGCTGAGCGAGCGGAACGGACTGACCACGCCGAACATGATGGAGGCCGAGGTCAACCGGCTCTTCCTGGAGCGCTGCGACCGCCGCGTGGTCCTGGCCGACTCCACCAAGTGGGGCCTCGCGGGCCTGCACCGCATCGCAGGCCTCGACGAGGTCGACGCCGTCGTCATGGACGACGGTCTCGACGCCGCGGCGCGCGAGACCCTGAGCCAGTGCATTCCCGACCTCCGACTGGAGCCCGTCCGATGACATCCCCCGTTCCCGCAGGACGGACGCAGCCCGCGCCCGTCACCCACCGGACCCACCACCTCGCCGACGGGCGCGAAGCCGTGTTCTTCGCGGACCGCGGCACCCCGCCGGTCGAACGCGTCGCCGACCGCCGCCCCCTCGGGGAGCGGGCCGGTCACGGGCAGGTGCGCTTCGACCGGCTGACCGGGGAGTGGGTGGCCGTGGCCGCCCACCGCCAGAGCCGCACCCATCTCCCCCCGGCCGACCAGTGCCCCCTGTGCCCGTCGGCGGGCGGCCGGGAGTCGGAGATCCCGGCGGAGGACTTCGCCGTCGTCGTCCTCGAGAACCGCTTCCCGTCCCTGGGCCCGGAGCTCGGCGAGCTGCCGGCACCGGGGCCGGCGGGGGAGCGGGAGCTGTGGGGCGCGGCCTCGCCGGCGTTCGGGCGGTGCGAGGTGGTGGTGTTCACCCCCGACCACCGGGGCTCGTTCGCGGGGCTGGCCCCCGAGCGGGCACGCACCGTGGTGGAGGCCTGGGCCCAGCGCACGGAGGCGCTCTCGGCCATGACCGGGATCCGGCACGTGTTCCCCTTCGAGAACCGCGGGGAGGACATCGGGGTGACCCTGCACCACCCGCACGGGCAGATCTACGCCTACCCCTATCCGGCCCCGCACGCGGCCCGGCTGGCCGCCCGGTCCCGGGCCCACCGGGAGCGCACCGGCCGCGCGCTGATGGGCGAGGTCCTGGCCGACGAGAGCGCGGCCGGCGACCGGATGGTGCTGACGGGACAGCACTTCTCGGCCTACGTCCCCTATGCCGCCCGCTGGCCGCTGGAGGTGCACCTGGTGCCGCACCGCCAGGTCCCGGACCTGGCGGCCCTGACGGGGGCCGAGCGCGACGAGCTGGCCGTGGTGTACCAGGACCTCGTGCAGCGGGTGGACCGGCTCTACGCCACCCCGACGCCCTACATCGCCGCCTGGCACCAGACCCCCGTCACGACCGCGGACCGGGAGGCCGGATGGCTGCACCTGCAGCTCACCAGCCCCCGGCGGGCGGAGGACAAGCTGAAGTTCCTGGCCGGCTCGGAGGCGGCCATGGGGGCATTCGTCAACGACGTCACGGCGGAGCGGACCGCGGCCGGACTCCGGGAGGCCGCACGATGAGGGAGCAGCGCGACCAGCACCCGGCCGGTCCCCGGACCGGGCAGCACGAGGAGGCCCGCGCGGAACGGCTCGCGCGCCGGTTCGCCGAGGAGTTCGGGCACGCCCCCGACGGGGTGTGGCGGGCCCCGGGGCGGGTGAACCTCATCGGGGAGCACACCGACTACAACGACGGTTTCGTGCTGCCCTTCGCCATCGACCGGGCGGCGATGGTCGCGGTGCGGGTGCGCCGGGCCGGGGAGGCGGGCCACGACGTCGTCGACCTCGCCTCGACCTACGCCCCGCACGGGGCGGGGCTGTCCCGGGCCCGGTTCGCGGCCGGCGGCCTGGCCCCGGGCTCGGTGCCCGGGTGGGGCGCGTACCCGGCCGGTGTCGTGCACGTCCTGGCCGGGGCGGACGGGGCGGACGGGGCGGCGGTGCCGGGCTTCGAGCTGCTGCTGGACTCGACCGTGCCGGTGGGCGCGGGGCTGTCGTCGTCGCACGCCGTGGAGGTCGCCACCGTCGTGGCGCTGAACGACCTGCTGGGCCGCGGACTGGACCGGCCGGCGATGGCGCGGCTGACCCAGCGGGCGGAGAACGAGTTCGTCGGGGCGCCCACCGGGATCATGGACCAGTCCGCGTCGCTGATGGGCCGGGCCGGGGCGGCGCTGTTCCTGGACTGCCGCACCCTGGAGGCCGAGGCCGTGCCCCTGCCGCTGGCCGAGCACGGGCTGGCGGTGCTGGTCGTCGACACGGGAGTCGCCCACTCCCACGCCGACGGCGGCTACGCCGCCCGGCGCGCCTCCTGCGAACGGGGCGCGGCCGCCCTCGGGGTGGCCTCCCTGCGCGACGTCCCCGCCGACGCCGACCTCGGCGTGCTCGACGACGGGACCGCCCGGCGGGTCCGCCACGTGCTCACCGAGAACCGCCGGGTGCTGGAGACCGTCGAGCGGCTGCGCGCCGGGGACGTCCGGGGCATCGGGAGGCTGCTCGCCGCCTCCCACGCGTCGATGCGCGACGACTACGAGATCTCCTGCCCCGAGCTCGACCTCGCCGTCGAGGCCGCCACGGCCGCCGGCGCGGTGGGCGCGCGGATGACCGGCGGCGGCTTCGGCGGCTCCGCGATCGCCCTGGTCCCCGCGGAGGGTGCCGACCGGATCGCCGGCACCGTGACGGAGGCCTTCCTCCGCTCCGGCCACCGGGCCCCCGACGCCTTCGTGGTCGTGCCCGGCGAGGGCGCGCAGCGGGTCCGCTGAGACCGTGCGCCCGCTGCGGCCGGACCGCCACGATGGACGGCGACGGGATCGGGACCACGCCGTCGGCCTCGTGGCCGACGACGGGAGGACCTGCTGCCGCACCGCCCGGGGCACCGAGCCGCTGCGCCGGGTGCTCGACGAGCACGTGGCCGTGCGGATCGGCCACGTGCACGGCGGGGAGGCCCGGCCGGTGCTCGCGCGCGGCACGGGGGACGCCGCAGCGCTTGTAGCCTGGTGCGGTGGCACAGCACCGGATCCTCCTCCACTACGTCTTCACCCCGCTGCCCGACCCCACGGCCGTGATGCTCTGGCAGCGCGCCCTGTGCGAGGGACTCGGGCTGCGCGGACGCGTCGTCGTCTCCCCGCACGGGCTCAACGGCACCGTGGGCGGTGAGCTGGGGGCGCTCAGGCAGTACGTGCGGACCACGCGCGCGCACCCGGGCTTCCGGGACATGGCGTTCCAGTGGTCGGACGGCTCGGCCGAGGACTTCCCGCGCCTGTCGGTCAGGGTCCGCGACGAGCTCGTGTCCTTCGGCGCGCCGGGCGAGCTCGAGGTGGACGAGCACGGCGTGGTCGGCGGCGGCACCCGCCTGAGCCCGGCCGAGGTGGACCACCTGGTGGCCCGGCGCGGCGACGACGTCGTGTTCTTCGACGGCCGCAACGCGCACGAGGCGCGGATCGGGCGCTTCCGCGGGGCCGTGGTGCCGGACGTGGCGCACACCCGCGACTTCGTGGCCGCCCTGGACTCCGGGGCGTACGACCACCTCAGGTCCCGTCCCGTGGTGACCTACTGCACCGGCGGGATCCGCTGCGAGGTGCTCTCCGCGCTGATGCGCCGCCGCGGCTTCGAGGAGGTCTACCAGCTCGAGGGCGGCATCGCCGCGTACGGCCGCGAGCGCGGGGACGCGGGCCTGTGGGAGGGCTCCCTCTACGTCTTCGACCGCCGGATGCACGTGGAGTTCACCCCGCAGGCCGTGACGATCGGGCGCTGCGACCGGTGCGCCGCGCCCGCCAACCGTTTCGTCAACTGCGCGGAGGCGTCCTGCCGCGCCCTCTTCCTGGCCTGCCCGGCGTGCCTCGAGGAGCACCCGGGGGCGACGTGCCCGGCGGGCTGCGGGACCCCGCCCGGCGGCGCCCTGGCGCCCGCCGCCGCCCTGCCCGCCCCCGCGGGGCGCACCTCCGGAACGGAGCGCTGACATGGCCCCGGACGTCCCCGGCCCGCGCCCGGTCCCCGCGTTCTCCCGGGTCCCCGGGACTCCCGTCTCCGACGACCCGCGGCGGCCGGCCGCGCTGCACGGCGCCCTGCGACGGAGCGGCTTCACCCACGACCGGGTGGCCGGGCTGCTGGGCGGGGCGGCGATGGACGCCCTCGCGCGCGACCAGGCCGTGCCCGCCCTGCGGGTGCTCGAGCCGGTGCTCGGCTCGCCCGGGGACCCGGACCGGGGCCTGGCCGGGCTGATCGCCCTGTTCCTGCTGGGCCGGGCGGTGCCGGCGGACGTGCTCGGCACCTCCCCGGTGGACCCCGGCGAGCTCGTGGACCTGGGCCTCGCGGAGGAGACCGAGGACGGGCTGCGCTCCACCGTGGACCTGCGGCCCCACGCCGCCGACGACGGGACCGAGCTCTACGTGGCGAGCGACCTGGGCGAGTCCCAGCGTCCCGGCGTGCTGCGCCGGGACCACGTGCTGGGCATCGGGCAGGCGTCGCTGACGCTCGCGCAGACCACCGACCGCCGCCGGGTGGCCAGGGCCCTGGACCTGGGCACCGGGTGCGGGATCCAGACGTTCCACCTGCTCGCGCACGCCGGGCACGTGACCGCCACCGACCTCTCCGAGCGGGCCCTGGGCTTCACCCGGTTCAACCTGCTGCTCAACGCGCAGTCCCTGGCGCTCGACCCCGAGCGGCTGGAGGAGCGGGTGAGCCTGCGCGCGGGCTCCCTGCTCGAGCCCGTGCGCGGCGAGCGGTTCGACCTGGTGGTCTCGAACCCGCCGTTCGTCATCACCCCGCGGGCGCCGGGGGAGAGCCCGGCGGACCGCTTCACCTACCGGGACGGCGGCCTGCCGGGGGACCGGATCGTGGCCGACCTCGTGCGGGAGCTGCCCGGGGTCATGGCTCCCGGGGCCACCGCGCACCTGCTCGGCAACTGGGAGGTCCCCGCGGGGCCGGCCGGGGACGGGCGGCCCGCCGCCGAGCGCTGGATGCTCCGGCCCGAGCAGTGGGTCCCCGAGGGCGTCGACGCCTGGTTCGTCCAGCGGGAGCTGGCCGGCCCCGAGGAGTACGCCGAGACGTGGCTGCGGGACGCCGCCGAGTCCCGGGAGCTCGAGCACTACGAGCGGGCCTACCGGGCCTACCTCGACGACTTCGCCGCCCGCGGCGTCGAGGCGGTGGGCTTCGGCATGATCCGCCTCCGGCGCCCGGAGCCCGGGCGTCCCGGCGGCGCGCTGCGCCGCTTCGAGCACGTGCCGCACCCGGTCCAGCAGCCGCTCGCCCCCGCGTTCGCCGCGGCCTGGGAGCGGGCCGACCGGCTGGCGGAGGCCGGGCCGGACTGGCTGGACCTCCGGCTCGTCGCGGCGGGGGACGTCACGGAGGAGCGCCACCAGCGACCCGGGGCCGAGCACCCCGGAGTGATCCTGCTCCGCCAGGGGGCGGGGCTGCGCCGGACCGCGGTGCTCACGAGCGAGGCCGCGGGCTTCGCCGGCGCCTGCGACGGCGAGCTGAGCGCCCGGCAGATCCTCGGGGCGCTCGCCGCCCTGCTCGACTGGGCGGGCGAGGAGAGGGAGCGCCTGGCCGAGGAGGTCCGCCGGCTCGTGCTGGACGGCTTCCTCGTGCCGCTGGAGCAGCCGGCGGACTGACGACGCGCGTGGACCGGCGAGCCCGGGGCGCCGGGGCGGTGCGAGTGGGAGGATGGGGGCATGAGCATCGGAGAGAACCTCAACCCCATCAGGACCCTGGACAAGGACACCGTCTGGCGGCTGCTGGCCGAGCACCCGTTCGGCCGTCTGGCCGTGGAGGCCGCCGGGCTCGTGGACATCTTCCCGGTGAACTACGTGGTGCACCAGCACAAGCTGTACTTCCGCACGGCGCAGGGCTCCAAGCTCTCCAGCCTGATCGTCAACGACCAGGTGGCCTTCGAGATCGACGAGGTCTCCGGGGAGAACGTGGTGCGCTCCGTCGTGGTGCACGGCAAGGCCCGCCGGCTGGAGACCCGCGCGGAGATCGACGCCGCCGAGGAGCTGCCGCTCAAGCCCTGGGCGCCCACGCTCAAGTACAACTTCGTGGTCATCGACGTGGAGACCGCCACGGGCCGCGAGTTCACGATCGCCGACGAGCCGGAGCACCACCCCTCCTGAGCCCGCGGACCGGCGGCGGGCCCGGCCCGGGCCGCCGCCGGTGACCCCCGTCGTCCCCCGTGTCCTCCCCGGCGCGGAGGGCGGCGGCGGCGACGCGTTATGGTGGAGCGCAACGGCGGGCGGGACGACCCCCGCCCGTCCGACCCGACGTCCAGCAGCGCCGCGGCCCGCGGACTGCGCGGACCGCAGCAAGGAGTACCGTGCCAACGAAGGCCACCCAGAGCCCGGGAACGGGCAAGAGCTTGCTCATCGTGGAGTCCCCGTCCAAGGTCAAGACCATCGCCGGGTACCTCGGCGACGCCTACGAGGTCGAGTCCTCGATGGGGCACATCCGCGACCTCCCGCAGCCCTCGGAGCTGCCGGCGGAGCTCAAGAAGGGGCCCTACGGCAAGTTCGCGGTGGACGTGGAGCACGGCTTCGAGCCGTACTACGTGGTGAACCCGGACAAGAAGAAGAAGGTCACCGAGCTCAAGCGCAAGCTCAAGGACGCCGACGCCCTCTACCTCGCCACCGACGGCGACCGCGAGGGCGAGGCCATCGCCTGGCACCTGCTGGAGGTGCTCAAGCCCAAGGTCCCCGTCTACCGGCTCACCTTCCCCGAGATCACCCGCGAGGCCATCGAGCGCGCCTTCGGCGAGCTGCGCGAGCTCGACCAGGACCTGGTCGACGCGCAGGAGACCCGGCGCATCCTGGACCGGCTCTACGGCTACGAGATCTCCCCGGTGCTGTGGCGCAAGATCGCCTCCGGGCTGTCCGCGGGCCGGGTGCAGTCGGTGGCCACGCGCCTCGTGGTGGAGCGCGAACGGCAGCGCATGGCCTTCGTCCCCGCCGAGTACTGGGACCTCAGCGGGACCTTCGCCCGCACCGACGGCGAGGACGCCGGCGTGGCCTTCGGCGCCCGGCTGTCCTCCGTGGACGGCAAGCGGGTGGCCGGGGGCCGGGACTTCGGCGACGACGGCGTGCTCAAGGGCGCCGCCGGCAAGCTCGTGCACCTGGACGAGACGGCGGCCCGGGAACTGGCCGCCGGGCTCGAGGACGCCGCGTTCGCGGTCCGCTCGCTCGAGACCAAGCCGTACACCCGCCGCCCGGCCGCGCCCTTCACGACGTCCACGCTGCAGCAGGAGGCCGCCCGGAAGCTGCGCTTCACCTCGCGCACCACGATGCAGGTCGCCCAGAAGCTGTACGAGAACGGCTACATCACCTACATGCGCACCGACTCCGTGGCGCTGTCCGACCAGGCGGTCACGGCCGCCCGCCGGCAGGCCTCGGAGCTCTACGGCACCGAGTTCGTGCCGGGCTCCCCGCGGCTCTACAGCTCCAAGGCGAAGAACGCCCAGGAGGCGCACGAGGCCGTGCGCCCCGCCGGGGACTCCTTCCGGACGCCGAACCAGGTCCGCGGCGAGCTGTCCGCGGACGCGTACCGGCTCTACGAGCTGATCTGGAAGCGCACCGTCGCCTCCCAGATGGCCGACGCCAAGGGCTCCACCGCGACAGTGCGGCTGGGGGCGACCTCCTCCACCGGCCGGGACGCCGAGTTCTCCGCGTCCGGCACCGTCATCACGTTCCGCGGCTTCCTCGCAGCCTACGAGGAGGGCCGCGACGAGGACCCCGCCGACGGCAAGGACGGCAAGGACGGGGACAAGCGGCTCCCGCGGATGGCGGAGGGCGACCGGCTGGACGCGACCGAGGTCGAGGCGGACGGGCACCGCACCTCGCCGCCCCCGCGCTACACCGAGGCGTCCCTGGTCAAGGTCCTCGACGAGCTGGGCATCGGCCGGCCGTCGACCTACGCGGCCACGATCTCCACCATCATGGACCGCGGCTACGTCCGGGTCCGGGGCTCCGCGCTGATCCCCTCGTGGACGGCGTTCTCCGTGGTGCGCCTGCTCGAGGAGCACTTCTCCGACTACGTGGACTACGACTTCACGGCCGAGATGGAGGAGGGCCTGGACCGCATCGCCCGCGGCGAGGAGGACAGCACCGACTGGCTGCAGGACTTCTACTTCGGCTCCCAGGGCCACGAGAACGGGCTCAAGCCCATCGTGGACGACCTCGGCGAGATCGACGCGCGCGCCGTGAACTCCATCCCCGTCACCGACGGCATCACCCTGCGCGTCGGCAAGTTCGGCCCCTACCTCGAGGTCGCAGGCGCCCTGGACGCCGAGACGGGCGAGCTCACGGAGCCGGTCCGCGCCAACGTCCCGGAGGACCTGGCCCCGGACGAGCTGACGCCAGACAAGGCCCGCGAGCTCATCGAGACCGGCAAGGCCGACGGCCGGGAGCTCGGCCGCGACCCGGCGACCGGGCGCGCCGTCATCGCGAAGGACGGCCGCTACGGCCCCTACGTCACCGAGGTGATCCCCGAGCCCACCGAGGAGGAGCTCGCGGCCCAGCCCGTCGAGTACTACAAGAACGGCAAGCCCAAGCCCCCGAAGAAGCCGGTCCGGGAGAAGCCCCGCACGGCGTCCCTGCTGTCCTCGATGACCCTGCAGGACGTCACGCTCGAGGACGCCCTCAAGCTCCTGTCGCTGCCGCGCACCCTCGGCACCGACGCGGAGGGCAACGAGATCACCGTGCAGAACGGCCGCTTCGGTCCCTACCTCAAGAAGGGCTCCGACTCCCGGTCCCTGCAGTCCGAGGACCAGCTGTTCACGGTCACCCTCGAGGAGGCCCTGAAGATCTACGCCCAGCCCAAGCAGCGCGGGCGGGGCACCGCCAAGCCGCCGCTCGCGGACCTGGGCACCGACCAGATCACCGAACGGCCCATGGTGATCAAGGACGGCCGCTTCGGCCCCTACATCACCGACGGCGAGACCAACGTGACGGTCCCCCGCGGCGAGACCGTGGAGCAGATCACCCCGGCCCGCGCCAGCCAGCTGCTCGCGGAGAAGCGCGCCCAGGGACCGGCCCCCAAGCGCACGGCGCGCTCCTCCGCGAAGGCACCTGCGAAGTCGTCCGCGCCGAAGGGCACGACGAAGAAGAGCCCCGCCAAGAAGCCGGCGGCGGGTCGTCCCGCCCGCGCCGGGACCAAGGGCTGAGCCGTCCCGCGCCGCGCGGGACGGACACGGAACTAAGGAGCACCTCGGCATGCGTCTCGGAGTCCTCGACGTCGGATCGAACACGGTCCACCTGCTGCTGCTGGACGTGTACCCGGGCTCGCGGCCCGAGCCGTACGCGTCCCACAAGCTCGCGCTGCGCCTCGTGCAGTACCTGGACGAGGACGGCGACATCTCCGACGCCGGCCGCGACGCCCTGACCTCCTTCGTGGTCGAGGCGAGGGACTTCGCCGTGGACAACCACGCGGAGGACTTCCTGGCGTTCGCCACCTCCGCCATCCGGGAGGCCGGCAACGGGGCGCAGGTGCTGGACCACGTGCAGTCCCGCTCCGGGGTGACCCTCACCGAGCTGGCCGGGGACCAGGAGGCGGCCGTGACGTTCTTCGCGGTGCGCCGCTGGTTCGGCTGGGGCGCCGGCACGGTCCTGGACCTGGACATCGGCGGCGGGTCCTTCGAGATGGCGCTGGGCGACAACGCCCTGCCCACCGTGGCGACCTCCGTGCCCCTGGGCGCCGGGCGGCTCACGCGCAGGTTCATCGCCGGGGACCTCGCCACGCCCAGGGAGATGAAGGCCATGCGCAAGCACGTGCGCCAGGAGCTCCGGCCCGCGGTCGCGAAGGTCCTCGCGGCGGGCAGGCCCACCTGCGTGGCCGGGACCTCCAAGACCTTCCGCTCCCTCGCCCGGATCTGCGGGGCCGCGCCGTACGCCATGGGCCCCTACGTCCCCCGGACCCTCCACCTGGAGGACCTGCGGCTGTGGAGCCGCCGGATGGAGGCGATGACCCCGGACGAGCGCGCCGAGATGCCCGGGGTCTCCTCCACCCGCGCCCGGCAGATCCTGGCCGGGGCCGTCGTGGCCGAGGCGGCCATGGACGCCTATGGGGTCGAGTCGCTGCGGATCTGCCCGTGGGCCCTGCGGGAGGGACTGATCCTCCGGCGCCTGGACCAGCTCAGCAGCCACGCCGACGTCCGCACCGTGGATCCCCGGCAGCTGGTGGGTGCCGCATGAGCGAGCAGCAGGGCTCCGCCGCGGAGCCGTACCGGGCCCACGTGGCGCTGTCCACCAGCTCCCTCTACCCGCTCGGGGTCCCGGAGACCTTCGAGGCGGCCGTGGAGCTCGGCTACGACAGCGTGGAGGTGCTCGTCACGCACGAGCGGATGAGCCAGCTCAACCACCAGCTGCGGGACCTCGTGCAGCGCCACCAGCTGCCCATCTCCACCATCCACGCCCCCACCCTGCTGCTCACCCAGCAGGTCTGGGGCAAGTCGTGGACCAAGATCCAGATGGCGGCGGCGCTCACCGCGCAGATCGGCGCGGACGTCGTCGTCGTGCACCCGCCCTTCCGGTGGCAGCGCCGGTACGCCGCGAACTTCGTCGAGGGCGTGCGCGTCGTCGCCGAGGCCACGGGCGTGAAGATCTCCGTGGAGAACATGTACCCCTGGCGGGTGCGCGGGCGCGACACCGTGGTCTACGCCCCGCACTACAGCCCGCTGGGCCAGGACTACGACTGGGTGACGTGGGACTTCTCCCACGCCGCGACCGCCCGGATGGACTCCCTGGCCGCCATCAAGGAGCTCGGCCCCCGCCTCGGCCACGTGCACCTGACCGACGGCTCGGGGGAGACCACCGCGGACGAGCACCTGCTGCCCGGGCACGGCGTGCAGCCGGTCGCCGAGTCCCTCGAGCACCTCGCCTCGACCCGGTGGCAGGGGATCATCGGGGTGGAGGTCTCGACCCGCCGCTCGAGCAGCACCGAGCAGCGCACCGAGTGGCTCGCCGAGTCGCTCGAGTTCGCGCGCCGCCACACGACCCTGCCCGACGACGCCCCGTCCGGCTGACGCCCACCCGGCCCCGCCCCGACCCGTTCCTGCTCCGAGAGGACCCCACCGACCATGACACCTGTGCTCGCCTTCCTGGGCTGCGGCTCCATGAACGGCTCCATCCTGCGGGGGGTGCTGGCCTCCGGCGTCCCCGTCGAGCGGATCCGGGCCACCGTCCGCTCCGAGGGCAGCGCGCACCCGCTCCGGGAGGGGACGGGCGTGCGCCCGTACGTCACCGGGGAGGACCCCGAGGCCAACCGCCGGGCCGCCCGGGAGGCCGACGTCGTGCTGCTCGGCGTGAAGCCGGTCGGCATCCTGGACCTCGCCCGGGAGATCGCCCCGGCCCTGCGCCCCGGCACGGTCGTGGTGTCCGTGGCCGCCGGCATCTCGGTGGGGGCGCTCGAGCAGGTCCTGCCCGCCGGGCAGCCCGTGGTGCGGACCATGCCGAACACGCCCTCGAGCGTGGGCCGCGGGGTCGTCTCGGTGACCCCGGGCACCGCGACCACCCCCGAGCAGACCCAGGCCGTGCGCCGGGTGCTCGAGGCCGTGGGCACCGTCGTGGAGGTCCCCGAGGAGCAGGTCGACGCCGTGACCGGCGTCTCCGGCTCCGGCCCGGCCTACGTGTTCCTGCTGGCCGAGGCGATGCAGCACGCGGGGGAGCGGATGGGCCTGCCGGCCGAGGTCGCCCGCGTCCTGGCCAAGGAGACCGTCTCCGGGGCCGGCGAGCTGCTGCGCCCGGCCGGGGCCGACCCCGCCGCGCTGCGCAAGGCCGTCACCAGCCCCAAGGGCACCACGGACCGGGCCATCACGACCTTCCAGGAGAACGGCTTCGAGGACCTCGTCGCCGCCGCCGCCCGGGCCTCGGCCGACCGCTCCGCGGAGCTGACCCGGGAGTTCAGCGCCGGCTGAGCCGGTCCGGGCCGTGACCGGCCGGGACGGCCCGGGGCCGGGCCGTCGTTCCCCGGTCCCCTGCCGTCCCGGCGGGGGACCGGCCGGGTCAGGGCCGGGCCGCGAAGCGCTCGAGCAGGTCCACGTGCCCGGAGACGATGAGCAGGTCCCGGGAGGTCACCTTCGTCTCGGGACGGGCGTAGGTGAAGTCCTCGCCGGGCGACTTCACGCCCACCACGGTCACGCCGTACTTGGAGCGCACGTTGGCCTCGCCCAGCGTGAAGCCCTGCACCTCCCGGGGCGGGTGCATCTTGACGATGGCGAAGTCGTCGTCGAACTCGATGTAGTCCAGCAGCCGGCCCGAGACGAGGTGCGCGGTGCGCCGGCCGGCGTCGGCCTCCGGGAAGATCACGTGGTGGGCGCCGATCCGGGAGAGGATCTTGCCGTGGGAGGGGGTGATGGCCTTCGCCCAGATCCGGCTCACGCCGAGGTCCACCAGGTTCGCCGTGATCAGCACGCTGGACTCGATGGACGTGCCGACGCCCACCACCGCGGAGTCGAACTCGGCGGCCCCGAGCTGGCGCAGGGCGTCGATGTCGGTGGCCTCGGCCTGGACCACGTGGGTGAGCTGGCCCGAGAGCTTCTGCACGAGGTGCGCGTCCCGCTCCACGCCCAGGACCTCCCGGCCCTGCCGTGCCAGCTGCAGGGCGGTGGCCGTGCCGAAGCGGCCGAGGCCGATCACCAGGACGGGAACGCTGTGGGACGAACGGTCAGCCAATGATCGGCCTTTCCTCGGGGTAGTTGTACAGACGGCGGCGCGAGCGCAGGGCCAGGGCGGCGGCCACGGTGGTGATGCCGATGCGGCCCACGAACATGGTGGCGGAGAGCACGTACTTGCCCTCGGGCGGCAGCTCGCCGGACAGGCCCACGCTCAGCCCGCAGGTGGCGTAGCCGGAGATCACCTCGAACAGGACCCGGTCCAGGGGCGCGTCGGAGACGATCAGCAGCGCCGCGGAGGCCACCAGCACGATCGTGGCGCCCATCATGATCACGGAGATCGAGATGCGCAGGGCGTCCTCCGGGATGGTGCGGAAGAAGGCGATCACGGAGCGGTCGCCGCGGGCCTCCGCGACGATCGCGAGGAACACGACGGCGAGCGTGGTGACCTTGATCCCGCCGGCCGTGGAGGCCGCGCCGCCGCCGGCGAACATCATGGCGTCGGTCAGGAGCAGGGTCACCGACTGCTCGTTGTTGGTGTCCACGAGCGCGAATCCCCCGGAGCGCATGTTCACCGAGGCGAAGAACGCGTGGAAGAGCTTCTCCCCCACGGGCAGGTCCCGCAGGGTGTCCGGGTTGGACCACTCGAACGCGGCGTAGAGCAGCCACGCGATCACGAGCAGGGCGCTGGTGGTCGTGACCGTCAGCTTCGTGTTGAGGTTCCAGCGGGAGAACCGGAGGCCCACCTGCCGCATCACCAGGACCACGGGGAAGCCGAGCGAGCCGATGAACACGCCCAGGGCGATGGGCACGACGATCAGCCACGCGGTCGTGTAGGGCTCCAGTCCGGCCTCGTTGGGGACGAAGCCGCCGTTGTTGAACGCCGAGATGGCGTAGAAGATGCCGTGCCACAGGGCCGTCAGGACCGGCTGGCCCTCGAACAGGAACCCGACCGTCAGGACGACCGCGAGCACCGCCTCGATGCTCACCGACGTGATCACGATGATCTGCAGGAGCGAGCCGACCTCGCCCAGGCGCCCGATGTTGAGGGCCTCCTGGGTGAGCAGCCGGGACCTGAGACCGAGCTTGCGCCCCACCGCGAGCGCGAGGATCGACGTCATGGTCAGCGTGCCCAGCCCGCCGATCTGCATCGCGATCATGATCACGAACTGGCCGAAGAACGACCAGTTCGTGCCGGTCGGGACGGTGGTCAGCCCGGTGACGGTGACGGCCGAGGTGGCCGTGAACACCGCGTCCTCCAGCTCCGTGTCCACCCCGGGGGCGGACGAGACCGGCAGCCACAGCAGGACGGAGAAGACGGCGACGACGACGGCGAAGACGATCAGGGCCAGGCGGGCGGGGGAGGACTGGGCGATCCGGTCCACGAGGTCGCGCAGGGAGGCGAGCAGCCAGAAGCGCCCCCGGTCCTCCTGGGGCAGCCACGGCCGGTGCTGCGTGCTGCTCATCGCTCCTCCTCCCCGGGCCCGGGCCGTCCGGTGGTGCGGGCGGCGACGGCCGCGGCGCGTGCCTCGACCCGCCACAGTATTCCACCCGCGCCCGCACGGCGGGTGCCGGTGGCGCCCCATGCCGCGGAAAGAGGTCCTGCGGCGGGCCCGCGAGTGGTTCAATGGCCGTGTGACTCCTGCTACACCCGGGCCCGGTGCCCCGTACCCCACGAGACTGCTCTGGGACCCCGCCCTGCTCGAGTACAACTTCGGGGACCACCACCCGATGCACCCGTCCCGGCTCGAGCTGACGCACCGCCTCGTCCAGGAGTTCGGCCTGGACCGCCGGGAGAACGTCACGGTGGAGGCCCCGGAGGTCGTGCCGGACGAGGTGCTCCGTCTCGTCCACCCCCAGCACTACCTGGACTCCGTCCGGGCGGTCGGCGCCGACCCCGCGCTGGAGATCCCCGAGTGCGGGCTCGGCACCGAGGACACCCCGGCCTTCCCGCGGGTGCACGAGGCCAGCGCGCGGCTCGTGGGCGGCACCTACCAGGCCGCCGCGGCCCTCCTGGCGGAGGACGCGGTGCGGGCCGTGAACTTCGGGGGCGGGATGCACCACGCCCACGCGGAGAGGGCCAGCGGCTTCTGCATCTACAACGACTGCGCCGTGGGGATCCAGCACCTGCTGGAGCAGGGCGTGCGGCGGGTGGCCTACGTGGACGTCGACGGCCACCACGGGGACGGGACCCAGTCGATCTTCTACGACGACCCGCGCGTGCTGACCGTCTCCCTGCACGAGACGGGCATGGCCCTGTTCCCGGGCACGGGCTTCGCCAACGAGACCGGCCGCGGCGAGGCGGAGGGCTACGCCGTCAACGTCGCCATGCCCGCCACCGCCGACGACTCCATGTGGCTGCGGGCCTTCGACGCCGTGGTCCCGCCGCTGCTGCGCCAGTTCGCACCGGAGGTCGTGGTGAGCCAGCACGGCTGCGACTCCCACTTCTCCGACCCGCTCACCCACCTGCGGGTCAGCGTGGACGCCCAGCGGCAGACCGCCCTCGCCCTGGCCGGGCTGGCCGACGAGCTGTGCGAGGGCCGGTGGATCGCCACGGGCGGCGGCGGGTACAACTGCCACGACGTGGTGCCCCGGTCGTGGGCGCACCTGGTCGGGGTCGCCGCCGGCCACCCGCTCGACGTGCGCACGGCCGTGCCGCAGCCGTGGCGGGACCACGTGCTCGAGCGCTACGGCCTCGAGGCGCCGCGGGTCATGGGCGACGGGGTGGACCTGTGGTGGCGCTCCTGGGAGGTCGGGTTCGACCCCGACGACGAGACCGACCGCACGATCATGGCCACCCGCAAGGAGATCTTCCCGCTGTGGGGGCTGGACCCGTGGTTCGACTGAGCGACCCGCGCCCGGACTCCGCCGGCCCGCGCGGCGACGGGGACGTGCCGCTGCCGGGCACCGCGCGGCAACGCGCCTACAGTGATCGGATGGGCAACAACGACGTGTTCGCGGTGATCGCCGACAAGACCCGGCGGGGGATCCTCACCGTGCTCAAGGACGGCGAGCGGCCGGTGGGGGACCTCGTGGACGAGCTGGGGGTCTCCCAGCCCACCGTCTCGAAGCACCTGAAGATCCTGCGCGAGGCCGGTATGGTGTCCATGGAGGCACAAGGGCAGCGGCGTCTGTACGCCGTGCGGCCCGAGCCCCTCGCCGAAGTGACCCGGTGGATCCACGAGGTCGCCGGCGACGCGGTCCAGCAGCGGGCCGCACCGGAGCCCACGGCGACGGAACCGGTCGTGTCGACCGGGACCGACGTGGTGCCCGAACCGGACCCCGCTGTGCCGGGCGAGCCGGAGGCCGTCCGGGCCCCGGTGGAACCCGGTCCGGAGCTGCCGGTGTCCGAACCGGCCGGATCCGGGCCGTCCACGTCCGCACTGCCCGTCGGAGGGACGTCCCGGCGCCCGAACCGGGGAGCCGGGGCGCGGGCGGCGGACATCCTCTCCACTCTCTCCGGCCTGCGCCGCCGACCCCGGCACCCGAGGCGGTGACCGGCCCGACCCCAAGAAGGAGCACCATGCACGAGGACCTGTATCCGATCCGCCAGGCCGTTCTCGCCCGCAACCCCGGAGAGGTGGAGTTCCACCAGGCCGTGGACGAGGTCTTCGACACCCTCGGCCCCGTGGTCGCCCGGCACCCCGAGTTCCTCGACGCCGCGGTGCTGGAGCGGATCTGCGAGCCGGAGCGGCAGATCATCTTCCGCGTCCCCTGGACCGACGACCAGGGCCGCGTGCACATCAACCGCGGCTTCCGCGTGGAGTTCAACTCCGCGCTGGGGCCGTACAAGGGAGGGCTGCGCTTCCACCCGTCCGTCTACCTCGGCATCGTGAAGTTCCTCGGCTTCGAGCAGATCTTCAAGAACGCACTCACCGGCATGCCGATCGGCGGCGGCAAGGGAGGGTCGGACTTCGACCCCAGCGGCCGCTCCGACGCCGAGGTCATGCGCTTCTGCCAGTCCTTCATGACCGAGCTCTACCGCCACATCGGCGAGTACACGGACGTCCCGGCCGGTGACATCGGGGTGGGCGGCCGCGAGATCGGCTACCTGTTCGGCCAGTACAAGCGCATCACCAACCGCTACGAGTCCGGCGTGCTCACCGGCAAGGGGCTGAGCTGGGGAGGCTCGCTCGTGCGCACCGAGGCCACCGGGTACGGCACCGTCATGTTCGCCGAGGAGATGCTGCGCACCCGCGGGCAGTCCTTCGAGGGGCAGACGGTGCTCGTCTCCGGCTCCGGCAACGTGGCCACCTACGCGATCGCCCGGGCCCAGAACCTGGGGGCCACGGTGGTCACCGCCTCGGACTCCGGCGGCTACGTGGTGGACCCGGACGGCATCGAGGTGGAGCTGCTGCGCCAGATCAAGGAGGTCGAGCGGGGCCGGATCTCGGAGTACGCGGAGCGCCGCGGCGGGCGGGCCCGGTTCGTCGCCAAGGGCTCCGTGTGGGACGTCCCCGGCACCGTGGCCCTGCCGTGCGCCACCCAGAACGAGCTGGACGGCTCCCACGCCAAGAAGCTGCTCGAGCACGGCGTGCTGGCCGTGGCCGAGGGCGCCAACATGCCCTCCACCGGCGAGGCCGTGCGCATGTTCCAGGAGGCCGGGGTGCTCTTCGGCCCGGGCAAGGCGGCCAACGCCGGCGGCGTGGCGACCTCCGCCCTGGAGATGCAGCAGAACGCGTCCCGCGACTCGTGGACCTTCGGGTACACGGAGGAGCGGCTCGGTCAGATCATGAAGTCGATCCACGACCGGTGCGCCACGACGGCCGAGGAGTACGGCATGCCCGGCAACTACGTGGCCGGCGCCAACATCTCCGGATTCGTCAAGGTGGCCGGCGCCATGATGGCGCAGGGCCTCATCTGAGCCGTGGGGGGGGGGGGGGGGGGCGGCCCCCCCGGCCCCGCCCCCCGAGGC
>JAPSHS010000061.1 GCA_031179495.1 Kocuria sp.
CCGACATCGCCGTGGAGTTCTCCGCCACCGCGGCCCAGGCCCACCTGTCCCTGACGGTGTACCTGATGGCCATGGGTGCGGGGCAGCTGGTCCTCGGCCCGCTGGCCGACGCGTTCGGTCGCAAGCCGCTGCTGCTGAGCGGGGTGGGCCTGTTCCTGGTGGCCTCGGTCGCATCCGCGGTGAGCGCGGACATCACCCAGTTACTGGCCGCCCGGCTGATCCAGGGCCTGGCCGCGGCCGCGGTGCTGGTGGTGGCCCGGAGCGTGGTCCGCGACGTGGCCGAGGGCCACCGCGCCGCTCAGCTCTTCGCGCTGCTGATGACCATCGAAGGTCTGGCCCCCGTGCTCGCCCCGACCGTCGGCGGTTTCGTCGACGTCCACTTCGGCTGGCGGGCGGTGCTGCTGGTGCTGGCGGGGCTGTCCCTCGTCGTCCTGGTCAACTCGATGCTCTGCCTGCCCGAGACGCGGCCGGTCGAGCGCCGCATTCCCCTGCGCCCGGCCACGGTGGTCGCCACCTACCGGCGTATCGCCGCCGATCGGGCTTTCCTGGTCCCGGCGCTGGCCCTGTCGGCCGTGCTCACCACCGCCCTCGAGCAGGAGAGAGCCTTCGTCGACCAGTGCTGCACCGGCGAGGACGCCGACCAGGTGCCGGGGGAGTCGTACTGCCCCCAGCTGGTGCAGCGATACCGGACATCGGTGCACCTGCGGTTCCTCCTGCACACCGTGTTCGACCCGCCCGCGGCGGTGCATCCCGTGGTGCACGACGGATGCACCGCGTCCCTGGCACGCCTGGAGACACTGTTCGAACAGCGTCTCCGCGCTCGCCCGCATGCGTCGGCAGATGCCGGGGGTGCCGAGGACGACCTGGTCCAGGCCCACCTGGGCATCGTCGACAGTCTCCATGCGGAGCTGGTCCACAGCACCCCGGCCGCCGCGGAGCGCCGGCGCCGGGCCCGCGACCTGCTGGTCAGGCGGACGCGCGCGCCGCTGCGGCCGGTGCCTGCGCGGCGTCGTAGACCTTGGTCCCGGCGAACCAGGTCTGGCGGGCGGTGATGGACGGGACGCGGTCGATGTCGACCTCGTACGGGTTGTCGCTGAGGACGACGAAGTCCGCCGACTTGCCGGTGGCCAGGGAACCGGTGACGTCGTGCAGGCCCGTGGCCTCGGCGCAGGCGGTGGTGTAGACGCGGATGGCCTCCTCCAGGGTGATGGCCTGCTCGGGCCACAGGGTGCCGGGGAACCGGCCGGTCGGGTCCTGCCGGGTGACCAGGCCGTAGATCCCCTCCCAGACGTTCGGCGAGACGCTCACCGGCCAGTCCGAGCCCCCGGCGATCCGGGCGCCCGCGTCCAGCAGCGCCCGGTTGGGCTGCATCCTCGAGGCCCGGTCGGCGGGCAGCACGGTGGCGATCGCCTCGGAGATCACCCCCGGGAACCACAGTGCCGGGGAGATGTCGGCGGTGACGTCCAGCGCCGCGAACCGGGCGATGTCGTCGGGGTGGACGAACTGGCCGTGGGCGACGTGGTACTTCGGCTCCGTGTGCCCGGCCGCGCGGACCGTCTCCACGCTGTCGAGGACCAGGCGCACGGAGGCGTCGCCGGTGCAGTGGATCTTGGCGGAGATCCCGCGCTCGGCCGTGCGCAGCAACCACCCCTGGAGCTCGGCGGGGTCCATGGTCGTGTCCCCGCAGTGGCACTCGGGGAAGCCTGCGTCGGGCAGGTACGGCTCGAGGAAGGCGCCGGTGCCGGCGGGCGGCACGCCGTCGAGGAAGATCTTGATGAAGTCGGGGCGGTGGTGGGCGCTGCGGGTCCCGTCGCGGTGGGCGATGATGCCCTCGCCCAGCGGAGTGGTGCCGAAGATGAAGTCGTTGGCCGGCATGGAGGTGACGACCCAGGCGTGCAGCCGCCCGTCGTCGTCGAGGGTCTTCAGGGCCCGCATCAGCTGCAGGGAGGTGGCGGCGTCCTGGAACCCGGTGATGCCGTAGGAGTGCAGGACCTCGATGCCCCGGGCGGCCGCGCGGGCCAGGTCCTCGGTGGACGTCGGCCGCAGGCGGGCCAGGGTCTTCTCCACCAGGCCCCCGCCGGCCTCCAGCAGCACGCCGGTGGCCTGCCCGGCGGCGTCGCGCAGGATCTCTCCGCCTGCGGGGTCGGCGGTGGCACCGTCGATCCCCGCCAGCTCCAGGGCGCGGCTGTTCGCCCAGCGGTTGTGCTTGCTGTCGTCCTTGAGCAGCGCCGGCCGTCCCCCGGCGGCGGCGTCCAGCCGGGCGCGCGCCTCGATGCTGTCGAGCTCGCCCAGCAGTCCCGAGCCCCAGCTGCCGCCGACCACCCACTCGTCCGGCCCCAGCCCCGCGGCGTGGGCGGCCACGGCCTCCAGCAGCTCGTCCAGGCCCAGGGTCGGAGGAGTGTTGAGCTCGAACAGGTCCATCTGCCCGGCCAGCATGTGGTGATTGTGAACGTCCAGCAGACCGGGCATGACGTACGCCCCCTGCAGATCCACCACTGCGGTTCCCCCGCCCCGCAGCTGGAGGGCGCCGTCGCCGAGCCCGGCGACCTTCCCGTCCCGGACCGCCAGGCAGGAGACCCGTGGCTCCCGGACCGTCAGCGTGTCGATGGTGCCGTTGGTCAACAACAGGTCTGCCGGGTTCCCGTTCATGCTGTTCCGTCCTCTCCGTGGTGGTGGCCTTCACGCTAGGGCCCCTGCCCCGGAGCTGCTTGCTGATGAGCGCACGACTGTTGGCTTTCCGGGAACAGGTGAGCGGCGCACTCCCGGGCCGTTCCGGGCGCGATCCAGCCGGGTGCCACTTCGAGGACCGGGACGATACCTGCCGTGGTCCCCTCTTGACTCTGCGCGCAGACCGATCGCCATCCAGGGAACGAAGTGCTCCGGGGCGCAGACAGCAGGTGTCGTCCACGTCACTATGGACAGCAATCCTTCTCGCGGCCGGTCCTCCGGCCTCCTTCGTCACACCTGGAGTGCGTCCATGAGCGAAACCACCCACACCGTCCGCCCCTCCGCGCTGGGGGTCCACCACCCCCTGGACCTGCTGACCCCCGCGGAGATCTCGGCCGCCCGCCGCATCCTGGAGGAGGCCGGCCACGTGGGCCCCACCACCCGGTTCCCACGCGTCCTGCCCGTGGAGCCGGCCAAGTCCGTCGTCCTGTCCCACGTCGACGGGGATGACGGCTTCGACCGGTCCGTGGACGTCACCCTGCTGGACACCGCCACCGGCGAGACCCTGCGGGCACTGGTCTCGGTGACCCGGGGCGCCGTGCTGGCCGTCGAGCGGATGAACACGGGCGAGCACCCCTACGGGCAGGCCCAGTACCTCTTCGAGGAGTACGACCGGGCCGCGGCGATCGTCAAGGCGGACCCGCGCTGGCAGGCCGCCATGGCCCGCCGCGGGATCGAGGACACGACCCACACGTTCGTCTCCCCGCTCGCGCCGGGCTTCTTCCCGCGGGAGGACGAGACCGGCAGGCGCATGATCCGATCGCTGACCTTCCACCGCCGCTTCGAGGGGGACAACCCCTGGGGCCACCCGGTCGAGGGCTTGATCGCGCACGTCGACCTGACGGCGGGGGAGGTCGTCCGCCTCGAGGACGAGGGCGACGTGCCGGTCCCCACGGCCGACGCCAACTACACCCCCGAGCACGTCGGGCCCGCCCGCACCACGCTCAAGCCCCTGGACATCGTCCAGCCGGAGGGCCCCTCCTTCCGGGTGGACGGCACGCACGTGACCTGGGAGAACTGGAAGCTGCGGATCGGCTTCAACGCCCAGGAGGGCCTGGTCATCAACCAGGTGACCTTCCGCGACGACTCCGGCGAGGAGCCCGAGGACCGCTCGGTGCTCTACCGCGGCTCCGTGCCCGAGATGGTCGTGCCCTACGGGGACACCACGAGCACCCGGTTCTGGATCAGCTACTTCGACGCCGGCGAGTACCTGCTCGGCAAGAACGCCAACTCCCTGAAGCTCGGCTGCGACTGCCTGGGTGTCATCCAGTACTTCGACGCGTTCGTGGCCGACGACGAGGGCCATCCCATGGAGATCCCGCACGCGGTGTGCATGCACGAGGAGGACTACGGCGTCCTCTGGAAGCACACCGAACCGGGGGAGACCCCGCAGGTGCGCCGCTCCCGGCGCCTCGTGATCTCCTACTTCGCCACCATCGGCAACTACGAGTACGGGTTCTTCTGGTACTTCTACCTCGACGGCTCCATCCAGGTGGAGGCCAAGGCCACCGGTATCGTCTTCGCCGGCGCGTGCGTGCCCGGGCTGCCCAACCGGCACTCGGCCGAGATCGCCCCGGGCATCCAGGCCCCGGTGCACCAGCACATCTTCTGCGCCCGCCTCGACGTCGCCGTCGACGGCATGGAGAACTCCGTGCAGGAGGAGAACCTCGTGGCCCTGCCCATGGGGGACGACAACCCGTACGGCAACGCCTTCACCTGGTCCCGCACGGACGTCACCCGGGAGTCCGAGGGCGTCCGGGACGCGAACACCGAGACCGGCCGCAAGTGGTTCGTCACGAACCCCAACCGCCGCAACCACGTCGGCGAGCCCACCGCCTACCACCTGATCCCCATGCCGGGGCCGCGGCTGCTGGCCGCCGAGGGCTCCTCGGCGCGCAAGCGGGCCGAGTTCGCCACCCACCACCTGTGGGTCACGGCCTTCGACGCCGAGGAGAGGTTCCCGGCCGGTGACTTCCCCAACCAGCACGCGGGCGGGGGCATCGGCGAGTGGGTGCAGCAGGACCGCGGCCTGAGCGACACGGACGTGGTGCTGTGGCACACCTTCGGGCCCACCCACATCCCGCGCACCGAGGACTGGCCGGTCATGCCGGTGGACTACTACGGGTTCTGGTTCAAGCCCTACGGCTTCCTGGACCGCAACCCGGCCCTGGACCTGCCGGACTGGTCCACCGCCGGCGGACGCTGCTGCGGCACCGAGGTCGGCCACGCCGATCCGGTCCCCGCGGTCGAGACCGCCCACGCCGTCACCGGCACCGGCGACGGCCCCACCCACGACTGCCACTGCGAGGGCTGAGCCATGAGCACCAGAACCACCCCGTCCGGCGACGCGGCCGTGCCCGCTCGCACCGCGGCCGACGGCCACCTGGGCGCGAACGGGGGCCTGGACCGCCGGACCCTGACCGTCCCGTCCCTGGTCTTCCTCATCATCGCGGCCTCCGCACCCCTGACCGTGCTCGCCGGCGGGGTGACCTCCACCTACGCCGTCACCGGTCTGCTGGGGGTGCCCCTGGCCTACGTCCTGCTGGGTGCGCTGCTGGCGCTGTTCGCCGTCGGGTACGGGGCGATGTCCGCGCGGATCACCAACGCGGGCGCCTTCTACGCCTACGTGGCCGACGGCCTGGGGGCACGGCAGGGCATCGGCGCCTCCTGGCTGGCACTGATCAGCTACAACGCCATGCAGATCGGGCTCTACGGGATCTTCGGCTTCGCGCTGTCCTCCTTCCTGGAGGCACGGCTGGGCCTGACGGTGCCGTGGTGGGCCGCGGCCCTGGCCGGGCTCGTGCTCGTGGGCCTGCTCGGCGTCAGCCGGGTCGACCTCTCCGCGAAGGTCATCGCCGTGCTGGTGGCCCTCGAGTTCCTCGTGGTGATCGTCGTCGACGTCCTGTCCCTGGCGGTGGCCCCCGAGGGGATCAGCGCGCAGCCGTTGATGCCCTCCGAGTTCCTCACCCCCGGCATCGGCGCGGTGCTCGCCTTCGGGATCGCGGCGTTCATGGGCTTCGAGTCCGGAGCCATCTACAGCGAGGAGGTCAAGGACCCGAGCCGTTCCGTCCCCCGGGCGACCTACACCGCGGTGGCGATCATCTCGGTGTTCTACGCCGTGTCGGCGTGGGCACTGGCCGTCGGGGTGGGCCCCGGCCGGATCGTCGCGGCCTCCCGGGAGAACGGACCCGATCTCGTGTTCGTCTTCCTCGCCGCCCACGGCGGGACGCTCCTGACCGACATCGCCCAGGTCCTGTTCGTCACCAGCCTGCTGGCCGCCCTCATCGCCTTCCACAACGCGGTGGCCCGGTACTTCTTCTCCCTGGGCCGCGAGAGCGTGCTGCCGCGGTGGCTGGGGACGGTGGGACGCACCAGCCATGCCCCGGTCGCCGGATCGCTGACCCAGAGCGCTCTGGCGGTGCTGCTCGTGACCGTCTTCGCGCTCGCCGGCCGGAACTCCGAGCTCGGCCCGCTGTTCCCCGTGCTGACCCTGTTCACCTGGCTCACCAACGCCGGGGCCTTCGGGCTGATCTTCCTGCTGGCCGTCACCTCCGCCGCCGTCATCGGGCACTTCCGGCGGGACCCGGGCGGGCACTCCGCCTGGGTGCGCTGGATCGCCCCGGCGGTCTCGGCGGCCGGTCTCGGCGCGGTGTTCGTGCTGATCCTGGTGAACTTCGACGTCCTCATCGGCGCCGAGGGCCCCAGCCTGCTGGCCGTCGTCATGCCCGCGATCATCCTGGCCACCGGGCTGGTCGGCCTGGTGTGGGGCGAGCACCTGCGGCGTCGTCGCCCGGACGTGTTCGCCCGGATCGGCACGGGGGGCAACGCCGAGTCCGTTCCTGCTGGGGCCTCCTCCGGCGCAGGAGCCCGCGATGTCCGCCGCTGAGGCCGTCCGGGCCGCCCCGGCGCCACGACTTCCGACCGGCGCGTCCGGCGCGTCCGGCGAGCGCACCCCGGGCGCACTGCTGCACGTCCTCCTCACCGGGTGCGTCGCCGCCTCCGTCGCGGCTCACGGGTGGACGGCGGTCGGCGGCGGCCACGGTGCCGGCTGGTCGCTGGTCATGGCCGCCATGGCCGTGGCGTGCTCGTTCTGCCTGGCGGATCTGGTGCGTCGGCCGGAGGCTGCGGAACCGGTGCGGATGGCGCTGAGCACGGGGGTCGCCATGGCCGTGGTCCACGTCCTCGGGCTCCCGCTCATGGGAGGCCACGCGAGCGGGGGCCACCCGGCACACCACGGGGGAGCCGGCGCCGGACCGGGCGCTGCGGACGCCGTGGCCGGGGGCGCCGGTTCCGGCGCCATGCTGGCGCTGATCGTGCTCGAGCTGACCGCGGCAGGCCTGGCGGCGGGACTGCTGCGCCGACGGGCCCGGGGCGGGTCCGGACTCCTGCGCTAGGATCTTCTCGTGGCTGTGGCCTGCGCCACAGCCGGAGTGCTCTCGCAACAGGACGGAAGGACCAGCCATGCCCCCGACGCGGCGTGATCCCCCGGGGGGCCCCGCGATCCCGGTTCTCGCGGAGACGATCCGCGACTGGTCCGTGCTCACCTCGCAGTCCTTCGGTCCGCTGAAGTGCTCGACGCGCGCCCCGCGCACCTTCCGTGCCGGCCTGGTGGCGCGGACGACGGGGAGCCTCAGCGTCGCCCACCTGCGGGTCGGACCCCACGTCGTGGAGCGTGAGGTCGCGGGACCCGGCCGGGAGGGCGGCCGGTTCAAGGTCAGTCTGCAGCTCGAGGGACGAGGCGTCGTCGAGCAGGGGGAGCGCTCCGCCGTGCTGGAACCCGGCGACATGGCGCTCTACGACACCTCCGCGCCGTACCGGCTCGAGTTCCCCGACGACTCCCGTCTGCTGGTCATGATGTTCGACCACAGTGCCCTCGACCTGCCGCCGAACGCCGCGGCTCAGCTCAGGGCGCAGCGGGTCCGCGCGGAGGAGCCGGTCCACGCGATGGTGTCCACCTTCCTGGCCTCGGTGGCCGAGCGCATGGAGGCCCTGAACGGCATGACCGGGCAGCGCATCGGGAACTCCGCCCTGGACCTGCTGACCGTCTCCTTCAACCACGAGCTCGACAGTCAGGTGGCAGGCTCCGCCCACGAGCAGGACCGGCTGCGCGCGAGCGTGCACGACTTCATCGAAGCCCACCTCCCCGATCCCGAACTCGACCCCGCGATGATCGCCCGGGCGCACTTCATGTCGACCCGGCGCCTGCACCAGATCTTCCACGACGAGGGCACCACCGTGTCTGCCTGGATCCGCAAGCGGCGCCTGGAGCGCTGCCGCAGGGCCCTCGAGGACCCCGCCAACGCACGGGTGTCCGTGGCACGCATCGCCGAGCGGTGGGGATTCACCGACGCCGCCCACTTCTCACGCGTGTTCAAGGCCGCCTACGAGGTGCCCCCGTCGCACGTCAGGGCCCGGGCCTGACCATCGGCGCCCGCTCGTGCCGTTCCGCGCTGGGCCGCGGGGACGGGCAGGAAGGAGCCGTTCGTTCCCGCTGCCCTCCTGCGAGACCCGCGAGCGGCGGCCCCTGTCCGGGAGGTGCTAGCCGGGGAGGGGGAAGGACCGGTCGCCGAAGAGGACGCGGCGTGCCGCCGCCTGTCCGGGCGGAGTGCGCAGCAGGGTGAACGCGGCGGAGGCCGCGGCGGGTGTGCGCACCTGGGCCAGTCCCCGCCGCAGCAGGAGCCGTCCCCGGAAACGGGCACGCAGGGCCCGTCCGTCGTAGTGGGCCAGCGGCTGCCGCGACCCGGTTCGCAGGGCGTCGTCGAGAACGGCAGCGGCGTGCCCGGACAACCGGAGGCACGGATCCAGGCCTCCGGCCGTCAGGGGCGAGACGGCGCCTGCGGCGTCCCCGACGAGGAGCCCCCGCGGGCAGCCGATCCGGTGCAGGAGGCCGCCCACGGGAACGGGGCCGGCGCGTCGCTCGATCTCCTCGGGGCGGTCGGTGCCCGCCAGACCCGGCGCCGATGCCCCGAAACGCTCCAGGGCTGCGTGCAGACCGTCGGGGAAGCGGCGGGCGTACCCGGCGACGCCCACGTGGGCATGCTGTCCGTCGTTGACCACCCAGGCGAGGTAGCCGGGGGCGAGGGAGGGGTCGAGCACGCAGTGGAAGGTCGGTGGGTCCTTCCCGGGGGTGATCTCGAAGACGTCCTCCGCGCCGATCAGGAGATGCCGGTTGTGGTCCAGGCCGAGGTCGCGGGCCACCGCCGAGCGGGCGCCGTCCGCCCCGACGACGAACGCGGCCCGGACCCGGCGCGGACCATCGGGAGCATCGAGGAGGAACGTGTCGTCCTGGTGGCCGGTGTAGCGGGTGCCGAGCGCTGTGCGGACACCGGCCTCGGCCGCGGTGCGGGCGAACGCCGCATAGAGCGGTCCCATGTCCCCGACGCGGAACTCGTCGCGCTCGCTGACCAGGGACACCGGGCGCTGTCGTCCCGGCGGATAGAGCACCACCCGGCGGATGGGCGGCCCCAGGTGCTCGGGGGCAGCAGGAAGTCGTCGAGCGTCCGGCGGACGAAGATGCCCGTGGTGCGGATGGTGCTGGTCAGGGTGGGGCGTCGGTCGACCAGCAGCACGTCGTGACCGTGCCGGGCGAGCACCGTGGCGGTGTGCAGTCCGGCCAGCCCGGCGCCCACGACCAGCACGTCGGCGGACGTCGTGCGGTCACGTCGTGCCCCGGTATGTCCTCCGGGAGCGGCTGCAGGAGCGTCGGCGGACCCGCCACCGGGGCCCCGCTGGAGGAGCACTGTCCGACGTGAATGCGGCATGCATCGAG
>JAPSHS010000326.1 GCA_031179495.1 Kocuria sp.
CACGGCGCCGGCCGCGAAGAACAGCCGCTGGCGCTCGTCCGGTGCCCGGGCGGCCAGCAGGGCCAGGGCCCGGCTGTAGCCGTCGAGGTACTGCAGGTCCTGGTCGAGGTAGGCGAGGAAGCACTCCGGCTCCAGCCGGCCGTCGCCCAGGCCGCGGACGAAGTCGAGCTCCTCGATCTCCCGGCGCACGCCGGCGGAGGCCGCCCACAGCGCGTCGCTGAACCGGGCCGGGCCCGTGCCCCAGGTCTCGAGGGCCTCCTGGACGTGGTGGAAGTGGTGCACGGGACCGCTGCCGTGGCCGACCGCCAGGTCCCCGGAGCGCTCCAGCGCCCCGCGCAGCCAGTCGCGGGCGATCCCCAGGCTCCGCGCCCAGTCCCCGTGCCGGGCCTGCAGGGTCGCCAGGGCGGACGAGAGCGAGCAGCCGGTGCCGTGCGAGTTGTCGGTGGCCACGCGGGCGCCGTCGAACGCGACGAGGGGCTCCGGCTCCGCCGGGCCCACGAGCGCGTCCGGGGTGCGGCCCCCGGTGAGGTGCCCGCCCTTGACCAGCACCAGCGTCCCGTGCTCCCGGGCCACGCGGTGGCCCTGCGCGAGCGCCTCCGCCCACGACGACGCGACGTCCTCCCGGGCGAGCACCGCGAGCTCCGGCAGGTTCGGGGTGACGAGGTCGGCGAGGCGGAGCATCGCGCGCAGGGCGTCCTCGGCCTCGGGCTCGAGCAGGCGCCCGCCCGAGGTCGCCACCATGACGGGGTCCAGGACCACGATCGGCGGCCGGTGCGCCTCGAGCCAGCGGGTCACCGTCTCGATCACGGGCACGGAGCCGAGCATGCCGATCTTGACGGCGTCGATCGCGACGTCCTCGGCGACCGCGTCGAGCTGCGCGGCGAGGAACTCGACCGGCGGGACGTGGATGGCACGCACGCCGAGGGTGTTCTGCACGACCACGGCCGTGACGGCGCTCATCCCGTAGCCGCCCATCGCGGCGATCGACTTCAGGTCCGCGTGCTGGCCGGCCCCTCCGGTGGGGTCGGTGCCGGCGACGGCCAGGACGCGGGGTACGGCGGTGCTCATCGGGCTGCCTCCTCGGCGGTGGTGCGGGCGAAGGCCCGGACGTATGCGGCGGCGGCCGCAGCGGGGTCGGGCGCGGCGCAGATCCCGGAGACCACGGCCAGTCCCGCGGCGCCGGCGGCGCGCAGGGCGGGGGCGTCCTCGACCCGCACCCCGCCGATGGCCAGGCACGGCAGGCCCGTCCGGGCCGCGGCGCGGGCGAAGCCCTCGACGCCCAGCGGCTCGGGATGGTCGGGCTTGGTGCGGGTGGCGTGCACGGCGCCGACCCCCAGGTAGTCGACGGTGCCCGGTGGCAGGGCGGCCGCCGCGTCCAGCTCCTGCGCCGTGGCGGCGCTGAGGCCCAGGACGGCGTCCGGCCCGCAGATCCGCCGGGCCAGCTCCACCGGCAGGTCGGACTGGCCGACGTGCACCCCGGCCACGGGGGCCCCGGCCGCCCGGGCGGCCAGGTAGGCGTCGGCGCGGTCGTCCACGAGCACGGGCACGTCCCGGCCCACGCGCTCGGCGACGGCCATGAGCAGGGCGACCAGGTCCCGGACCGGGGCGTCCTTCTCCCGGACCTGGACCATGCCGGCGCCGCCGGCCACGGCGGCGGCCACGACGTCGGGGACGGTGCGGGGCGCGCTGAGCGCGGAGTCGGTCACCAGGTGCAGGACCAGGGCGGCGGGATCGAGGCGGGCGCTCACCGGGCGACCGCCTCGCGCACGAGCCCGGCCCGCGCTGCGATCCGCTCCGGCGTGATGGTGTGCAGCCGGTCCAGCAGCGCCACGGCGAACGAGCCGGGTCCGCCGCAGTCCGCGGCGGCGTCCTCGGCCGCCAGGGTGTAGACCGTCGTGGCGGCCACCGCCGCCGCGGCCGCGTCCGCCCGGACGGCGGTGAACGCGGCCATGAGCGCGCCCAGGGCGCAGCCCCCGCCGGTGACGCGGGTCAGCAGCGGGGTGCCGTGCGGGACCCGCACCACGCCGCCGTCCGGGGCGCGCACGAGGTCGACCGGCCCGGAGACGGCCACCGCGGCGCCGGCCTGCCCGGCCAGGGCGGCGGCGGCGTCCCGGGCGGCGTCGACGCCGTGGGTGGCGTCCGTGCCGCGTCCCCCGGCGCCGCCGGCGAGGCCGATGACCTCCGAGGCGTTGCCGCG
>JAPSHS010000327.1 GCA_031179495.1 Kocuria sp.
GCCGCCGTGGGCATCACCAACCAGCGCGAGACCACCGTGGTCTGGGACCGCACCACCGGCCAGCCCGTCTACAACGCCATCGTCTGGCAGGACACCCGGACCCAGAAGATCGTCGAGGAGCTCGGCGGGGACGTCGGCGCGGACCGGTACAAGGACCGCGTGGGGCTGCCGCTGGCCAGCTACTTCTCGGGGCCGAAGGTCAAGTGGATCCTGGACAACGTGGACGGGGCGCGGGAGCGCGCCGAGCGCGGCGACCTGCTCATGGGCAACACCGACTCCTGGCTGGTCTGGAACATGACCGGAGGCGTGGACGGCGGGGTGCACGTCACCGACGTCACCAACGCCTCGCGCACCATGCTCATGAACCTCGAGACCCTCGACTGGAACGAGGAGATCTGCGCCGACATGGGCATCCCCGTGTCGATGCTGCCCGGGATCCGCTCCTCCTCCGAGGTCTACGGCAAGGGCCGCACCCGCGGGTTCCTCAAGGACGTGCCGATCGCCGGCATCCTGGGCGACCAGCAGGCCGCGATGTTCGGGCAGGCCTGCTTCGAGAAGGGCATGGGCAAGAACACCTACGGCACCGGCAGCTTCGTGCTGATGAACGTGGGCACCGAGGTGGTGCACTCGGAGAACGGTCTGCTGAGCACCGTGTGCTACAAGATCGGCGACCAGGACGCCGTCTACGCCCTGGAGGGCTCGATCGCGGTCACCGGCTCCCTGGTCCAGTGGCTGCGGGACAACCTGGGGATCCTCTCCTCCGCGCCGGAGGTCGAGTCGCTGGCCGGATCGGTCGAGAACAACGGCGGGGCCTACTTCGTCCCGGCCTTCAGCGGCCTGTTCGCCCCCCACTGGCGCGCGGACGCCCGCGGCGCCCTCGTGGGCCTGACCCGCTACGTCAACAAGGGGCACATCGCCCGGGCCGCGCTCGAGGCCACGGCCTACCAGTCCCGGGAGGTGGTCGAGGCGATGAACGCCGACGCCGGGGTGGACATCACCGAGCTCAAGGTCGACGGCGGCATGACCGCCAACGAGCTCCTCATGCAGTTCCAGGCGGACCAGCTCGGGGTGCCCGTCATCCGTCCGCGGGTCACGGAGACCACGGCCCTCGGCGCCGCCTACGCCGCGGGCATCGCCGTGGGCTTCTGGTCCGGGACGGAGGAGGTCACCGCGAACTGGGCCGAGGACCGGCGCTGGACGCCGCAGGTGGACGAGGCCGAGCGCGGACGGCTGTTCCGCAACTGGCAGAAGGCGGTCACGAAGACCTTCGACTGGGTCGACGAGGACGTCGACTGAGACCGCCGCACGCCGCAGGACCGGAGCGCCGCCCGTGCCGCACGGGCGGCGCTCCCGCCCGCGGGACCCGCGACGGCCCCGACCACGCTATACTGGACCGTCGGCCGGCAAGGCCCGTGCTCCCGCACGCCCGGCGCACCGCTTCAACCACGGTGCGCGGCGCGCGGCCACGGGGCTTGCAGGAACGGAGGATTGCGGCTGATCCTCACCTCTCCGGCGGGACCGTTCCCGTCCTCGGAGGCCGGACCGTACAGAACACGCTCCCCCCACCGCACGCCGGACGGGGGAGAGCACCGCATTGTGAAAGGTAAACGTGGCTAACAACACGCGTGCGCGCCGTCAGGTGCGCAAGTCCCGCGCCCTCGGGATCGCCCTGACCCCGAAGGCCGAGAAGTACTTCGAGCGCCGTCCCTACGGCCCCGGTGAGCACGGTCGTGCCCGCCGCAAGGCCGACTCGGACTACGCCGTCCGCCTGCGCGAGAAGCAGCGTCTCCGCGCGCAGTACAACATCCGCGAGAAGCAGATGCACATCGCCTACGTCGAGGCCAAGCGCCAGGAGGGCCAGACCGGTGAGAACCTGGTCGCCCTGCTCGAGTCCCGACTCGACGCCCTGGTGCTGCGCTCCGGCTTCGCCCGCACCATGGCCCAGGCCCGCCAGATGGTCGTGCACCGTCACATCATGGTGGACGGCCAGCGGGTGGACCGCCCCTCCTACAGCGTGAAGGAGGGCCAGCTGATCCACGTGCACCCCAAGTCGGAGAAGATGGCGCCCTTCCAGGTCGCCGCCGCCGGCGCCCACCAGGCCGTGCTGCCCGACACCCCGGGCTACCTCGACGTGTCGATCGAGAAGCTGCAGGCCAAGCTGGTGCGCAAGCCCAAGCGCGC
>JAPSHS010000328.1 GCA_031179495.1 Kocuria sp.
ACTCGGCGAACTTGGTGGCCATGCCGAGCAGGCCCGCGCAGATCATCCAGAAGGTGGCACCCGGCCCGCCGAGGGCCATGGCCGCGCCCACACCGGCGATGTTGCCCAGGCCCACGGTCCCGGACAGCGCCGAGGTCAGGGCCTGGAAGTGCGGGACCTCACCGGGATCGTCCTTGGTGGAGTACTTGCCCCGCACCACGTCCCAGGACACCTTGAGGCCGCGGAACTGGATGAACCCGAAGTAGACGGTGAAGATCACGCCGGCCGCGATGAGCCAGGCCACGACGAAGGGAAAGCTGACGTCCCCGACGGTGATGGGGAAGAAGACGATGGTCGAGAAGACGTCGGTGATGGGCGCGAACGCCGAGTTGATCGCTCGGTCGATCTGGGCCAGCCAGCCGATCTGCTCCGTCACCGGGGACATGGGTACCGCTTGAATGATCGCCATTCACCAACTACACCCCCTGCACCGCCCGTTGGCAACAGAAACACGTGTCCCCGAATGTAAATACTTGACGTACCGGTAGATATCGGTTTCCGCGGGGAAGGGATCATCCGGTGCGCGTCCCCGGTGACGGTGCGGGCGCGCCGTCACCGGGGGCGGTGGCTCAGCGGCTGGAGGGCGTGCTCGTGAGGTGCTGCGGGGCGGTCATGGCGCACACCCGGAGGCCCCGGACCAGGTCGCTGCCGGCGTGGCGGACCGTCTCGGCGAACGAGGCGGAGCGGGTCGGGGCAGCGGCGCGGCCGATCGCGGTGAAGAGGACGGCGGGGAGGCCGAAGACGAGGAGGAGAGCCACGGGAGCATCCAGCTTTCTGTGTGCGGTGCGAGGAGAGCCGCGACGAGGTCGCCGCAGTTGACATCTAAAGCCTAACCGCCCGATAGTGATGCAACCAGTCTGATAACCCGCGCCATAGGAGAGAATCATTGCGTCTGGATGACATCGACCAGCAAATCATTGCGTCGCTGATCCAGGACAGCCGGCGCAGCTACGCGGCCATCGGGAAGAAGGTGGGACTGTCCGCCCCGGCGGTGAAGCGGCGGGTCGACGCGCTGCAGCAGACGGGCGCCGTCAAGCGCTTCACCGCGGAGATCGACCAGTCGGTGCTCGGGTGGAACATCGAGGCCTTCGTGGAGCTGCACTGCGACGGCGGGCTGTCGCCGTCGATGATGCGGACCATGGCCGCGGAGATCGCCGAGGTGACGGACGCCTACACGGTGACCGGGGAGGCGGACGGCATCTTCCTCATCCGCGCCGAGAACACGGCCCACCTGGAGGACGTCATGGTCCGGATCCGGGAGTGGAAGGGCATCAACCACACGCGCAGTTCCGTCATCCTCTCGCATCTGTGAGCCCGGCGACGGCGGCTCGGGGATACTGGACGCACGTCATCAGCGGCACGGCAGCGGGGGTGTGCGACATGGACAACGAACAGGGCGCAGTGATCGTGGTCGGGGTCGACGGGTCCGAGCAGTCGGTGCGGGCGCTGCGCTGGGCCGCGCGCCTCGCCCCCGAGCTCGGGGCCGGGATCAAGGCGGTGGGGGCCTGGGAGAATCCGCCCGAGTACGTGGGCTTCGCCCGCTTCAAGGACGACCACTTCGCCGACCTGGCCCGGAAGCGCGTGGAGGACGCGCTCCGGGAGGCCTTCGGGGAGGACCTGCCGGCCGGGCTGAGCACGGTCGTCGAGTTCGGCCACCCGCCCAGGGTGCTCATCCACCACAGCGAGGGCGCCACCATGCTGGTGGTGGGACGCCGGGGGCACGGTGGTTTCCGGGGGCTGCTGATGGGCTCCGTCAGCTCCGCGTGCGTCGCCCACGCCCCGTGCCCGGTCCTCGTGCTTCCCGAGGCGGCCGGCGGTGCCGAGGGCTCCGTCTGAGCCCGCGGCCCTCCGGGCGCACGCCCGGACCGGGGGCGCGGGTCCGCGGGGACGAGCGGCTCAGGCGCGGCGCGCGTAGTACCGGCCCAGGACCTCGTCCCGGTACTCGACGTAGGTGCCGTCGGCCATGGCCTGCCGCGCGCCGTCGACCATGCGCACCACGAACCGTTCGTTGTGGATCGACGTGAGCGTCGCGGAGAGCCGCTCCTTGGCCTTGAACAGGTGGTGCAGGTACGCCCGGGTGTAGTGCGTGCACGTGTAGCAGTCGCAGCCGTCCTGGACGGGCGAGAAGTCCGTCCGGAA
>JAPSHS010000329.1 GCA_031179495.1 Kocuria sp.
TCCGGACGCCGGCGAGATCAGATCGCGTGCTTGACCCGGTAGTACTCGATCCGCTGAGCGAGGATCTCCTCCAGCTCGTCCACGCTGCGGCGCTCCAGGAGCATGTCCCAGTGCGTGCGCTGGTGCTTCTCGTTGGGGTTCTCCGGCTTCTCACCGTTGACGATGATCGCCTCCTTGCCGGTCTTCGAGACCCACACCGGCGGGATCTCGGCCTCCGCCGCGAACGTGACCGTCACCGTCTCGCCGTCCGCGGTGCGGTACTCGACGCGCTGGCGCGGCGCCGGCTCGACACCGGCCTCCGTCTCCATGGACTGGGAGCCCAGACGCATTCCCCTGAGGCTGCGGTCGCTCATCGTGGTGGTTCCTCCATAACTGACGGTGGCCACGGTCGTGGCGCACGCTCGGGCTGACGGCGGGTCCCAGAGGGACCCGGGATCCGTTGAGTGCAACGCACGGACCACCGGGGATGTTCCCGGCGGCCCCGGGCGGGCATCGCTCCGCGCACCCCTGCCCGGGCAGCGGGCCTCAGCGGCGGTCCGCCCCGTCCTGCGGCGGCATCGGGTCGGACAGGTGCACGGGGGCCTCGGGGTCGATGCTCGAGGGGCGGGGGATCGTGAACTCGTCCGGGTCGACCGTGGTGCGCTCCAGGTTCGGGGTGAGATCCTCCTCGGTGATCCGGACCTCCTCCGGGGTGACCAGCGGCTCGTCCTCCGGACCCGAGGAGGCGGCGGACTCCTCGTCCGCCTCGTCGGCCCAGTTGCGGCCGGGCCCCTCGCCGTCCTCGTCGGGCCGGGAGAGGAACTCGCCGACACCGCGCAACGCGTCGCCGAGCTCGGCGGGGATCATCCAGACCTTGTTCGCGCTGCCCTCGGCGACCTTGGGGAGGGTCTGGATGTACTGGTAGGCCAGCAGCTTCTGCGTGGGCCGGGCGCGGTGGATCGAGTCGAAGACCTTGCGGATGGCCTGCGCCTCGCCGTCGGCCCGCAGGATCGCGGCCTTCGCCTCGCCCTCGGCGGAGAGGATCGCGGACTGGCGCTGGCCCTCGGCCATCAGGATCCGGGACTGCTTGTCGCCCTCGGCCGTCAGGATCACGGCCCGGCGCTCCCGCTCGGCGCGCATCTGCTTCTCCATCGAGTCCTGGATGGAGGGCGGGGGAGTGATCTCCTTGATGTCCACCCGGGACACGCGGATGCCCCAGCGCCCGGTCGTGGAGTCCAGGACGCCGCGCAGCTCCGCGTTGATCTTGTCGCGGGAGGTCAGTGCCTCCTCGAGGTTGAGCCCGCCCACCACGTTGCGCAGCGTGGCCGAGGTCAGCTGGTCCGCGGCCTGGATGTAGTCGACGATCTCGTAGGTCGCGGCCCGCGGGTCCGTCACCTGGAAGTAGACGACGGTGTCGATGCCGACCACCAGGTTGTCCTCGGTGATCACGGACTGCGCCGGGAACGACTGCACCTGTTCACGCAGGTCGATGAGGGGGAGCAGCCGGTCGACGAAGGGGATGAGGAAGTGCAGCCCCGGGGTGAGGGTCGTCTGGTACTTGCCCAGGCGCTCCACGATGCCGGCCCGCGCCTGCGGGATGATCCGCACGGAGCGGACGAGGATGATGAAGACCAGGACGATCAGGACGGCGAGCAGGATGATGACGGCTAGGTCCACGGGTGCCTCTCTCGGTCGGTGCTGCGCGACGTCGGTGACGCCGGGTCCGGTGGCGCGGCGCCTCCGGGGTGGTGGGTCAGAAGGACGGGCGCGGCTCGGGCCGGCCGTCGGCGGTCGGAGCGGGGTGCGGGGCCACCAGGGCGGTGGCGCCCTCGATCTCGTGGACGTAGGCGTCGGTGCCGACGGGCAGCTGCTCGCCGGTGACCGAGCGTGCGCTCCAGGTGTCGCCCTCCAGGCGCACCAGCCCGCTGCGGGCCGTGACGGGGTCGAGGACCTGGCAGGGCAGGCCGATGAGCCGTGCCGCGTTGGAGACGGTCCCGGGGGTGGACCGGTTGAGCCGGCGCAGGGCGAAGGGTCTGACCAGGAAGATGAGCAGCACCGAGGCGAGGGCGAACGCCACCACCTGGATGACGAAGCTGTCCGTCACCCAGCTCAGGGCGAACGCCAGCAGGGCCGCCGCGGACATCATGAGGAACAGGAAGTCCAGGGTCAGCATCTCGATCGC
>JAPSHS010000330.1 GCA_031179495.1 Kocuria sp.
GACGCAGAAGGCCTCGTTCCAGCGCTACGCCATCAGCGCGGACTGGACCCGGGAGATCCACACCTCCGACCCCGAGTACTACCGGTGGACGCAGTGGCTGTTCCTGCAGTTCCACGCCAAGGGCCTGGCCTACCGGAAGGACTCCCCGGTCAACTGGTGCCCCAAGGACCAGACGGTGCTGGCCAACGAGCAGGTCGTCAACGGTGCGTGCGAGCGCTGCGGCACCCCGGTGACGAAGAAGGCCCTGAACCAGTGGTACTTCAAGATCACCGACTACGCGGACCGGCTGCTCGACGACATGGCCGCGCTCGAGGGCCACTGGCCCGAGCGGGTGCTGGCCATGCAGCGCAACTGGATCGGCCGCTCCGAGGGCGCCCACGTGCGCTTCGCGATCGAGGGCGCCGGCGAGGACGGGGCCGACCGCGAGGTCACCGTGTTCACCACCCGCCCCGACACCCTGCACGGCGCCACGTTCTTCGTGGTCGCCGCCGACGCCCCGCTGGCCGGGGAGATCGTCGCCCCCGAGCACGCCGAGGAGCTGGCCGCCTACCGCGAGCAGGTCAAGGCGCTGTCCGACATCGAGCGCCAGGCCACCGACCGGCAGAAGACCGGCGTGTTCCTGGGCCGCCACGCGGTGAACCCGCTGACCGGGGAGAAGCTGCCGGTGTGGGCCGCCGACTACGTGCTGGCCGACTACGGCACCGGCGCGATCATGGCGGTGCCCGCCCACGACCAGCGCGACCTCGACTTCGCCCGCACCTTCGACCTGCCCGTGCGCGCCGTCCTGGACACCGGCGAGGAGGACCCCGCCGTCACCGGGATCGCCACGACGGGCGAGGGCACCCTGGTCAACTCCGGGGAGCTGGACGGGCTGGAGAAGACGCAGGCCATCGAGCGGGCCATCGGCATCGTCGAGGCCGCCGGCACCGGCAACCGGCAGGTCAACTTCCGGCTGCGCGACTGGCTGCTGTCCCGCCAGCGCTTCTGGGGCGCGCCCATCCCGATCGTGCACTGCCCGGACTGCGGCGAGGTGCCCGTGCCCGAGGACCAGCTGCCCGTGCGCCTGCCCGACGACCTGCGCGGAGAGCAGCTCGCGCCCAAGGGCCGGTCCCCGCTCGCGGCGGCCGAGGACTGGGTCAACATCGCGTGCCCCGCCTGCGGCGGGCCCGCGCTGCGGGACACCGACACCATGGACACGTTCGTGGACTCCTCCTGGTACTACCTGCGCTTCGCGTCCCCGAACGACGAGAGCGCGGCGTTCGACCTCGAGCAGACCCGCCGGTGGCTGCCCGTGGACCAGTACGTGGGCGGGGTCGAGCACGCGATCCTGCACCTGCTCTACTCCCGGTTCTTCACCAAGGTCCTGTTCGACCTCGGCCTCGTCGACTTCACCGAGCCGTTCAAGGCGCTGCTGAACCAGGGCCAGGTGCTCAACGGCGGCAAGGCCATGTCCAAGTCCCTGGGCAACGGCGTGGACCTGGGCGAGCAGCTCGACGAGTTCGGCGTCGACGCCGTGCGCCTGACCATGGTCTTCGCCTCCCCGCCCGAGGACGACGTGGACTGGGCCGACGTCTCCCCGCAGGGCTCCCAGAAGTTCCTCGCCCGCGCCTGGCGCCTGGCCCAGGACGTCACGAGCGCGCCGGGCGGGGACCCCGCGGCCGGGGACCAGGCCGTGCGCCGCGCCACCCACCGCGCCGTGGACGACGCCACCCAGCTGCTGGACGCCGGGAAGTTCAACGTGGTCGTCGCCAAGACCATGGAGCTCGTGAACGTGGTCCGCAAGGCCATCGACTCCGGCTGCGGTCCCGCCGACCCCGCCGTGCGGGAGGCCGTCGAGGCCGTCGCGGTCGTCCTCTCCCTCGTCGCCCCGTACACGGCCGAGGACATGTGGCACACCCTGGGCCACGAGGGCTCCGTCGTCGTCGCCGGCTGGCCCGAGGTCGACCCCCAGCTGCTGGTGGACGACACCGTGACCGCCGTCGTGCAGATCAAGGGCAAGGTCCGGGACCGGCTCGAGGTGCCCGCCGACATCGGGGAGGACGCCCTGCGCGAGCTCGCGCTGGCCTCGGAGACGATCCGGCGGCAGCTGGGCGGCGCCGAGATCCGCAAGGTCGTCGTGCGCGCGCCCAAGCTCGTCAACATCGTCGCCTGACC
>JAPSHS010000062.1 GCA_031179495.1 Kocuria sp.
GTCAACACCGGCTTCGGGGCGCTGATGGCCGAGGTCGGGCTGATCATCGGCTTCGGCATCATGATCGGCACCACGCTCTCGGCCACCGGCACGATGCAGCGTGTCGTGGACGGGCTGCTGAAGCTGGTCGGGCCCAAGCGGTCGCCCTACGTGCTGGGCCTGACCTCGGGCATCATCTTCCCGTCGATCTACTTCGACGTCGCCCTGGTCATCCTCGCCCCGATCGCCGGCACCATCGCCAAGCGCACCGGCAAGAGCATCGCGACCCTGGCCGGTTCGCTGGCGATCGGGCTGGAGGTCGGCCTGCTGGTCGTGGTCCCCGGTGTCGCAGCGATCGCCGTTGCCGGCCCCCTCGGGGTCGACATCGGCACCCTGCTGCTCTGGGGCATCCCGCTGGGCATCTTCTTCATCGTCTCCAGCATCTTCGTGCACGACCTGATGATGCGGAAGATCTTCGACCCGGCCACGGACCGGGACCACAGCTTCGACGACTCCATCTTCGGGGAGTCGATCGAGGAGGAACGCGCCCGCCTCGAGACCCTGCGCGAGACCAGCATCACCACCAGGGGCACCACCGAGGTCGCCGGCAGCTCCGCGGGCCACGTGGTCGTGACCACCCCGACCCGGCAGCTGCCGCTGGTCGCGGCGATGCTGCCCGTCCTCGTGCCGATCCTGCTGATCATCCTGAACACCGTCACCAGGCTCCTGGGCCAGGAGATCGCCGTCCTGGGCTTCCTCGGCAGCCCCGTCGTCGCCCTGCTCATCGGCCTGCTCATCGGCATCGTCCTGGCGATCCCGGCCGTCACCCGCGACGGCATCGACGACCTGCTCACCCGGGGAGCCCAGACCGCCGGGTCGATCCTGCTGTTCACCGGTGTGGCCGGGTCCCTCGGGCAGGTGATCACCGAGGTCGGCATCGGCGACATGCTGGCAGGGCTGTTCCAGGCCAACGCCGCGATGGCGGTGCTGCTGGCCTGGATCGTGGCCGCGGTCCTGCGCATCGCACAGGGCTCGGCATCGGTGGCCGCGATCACCGCGGCCACCCTGCTCGCCCCGGTCATGGGCTCCATCGACGCCGCCCCGATCCTGATCCTGCTGGCCGCCGGCACCGGCGCCGCGTTCGGCGCCCACGTCACCGACAACACCTTCTGGATCTTCAAGCAGATGCTCGGGTTCACGACGAAGGGCACGTTCAAGATCTACACCCTCGCCCAGTCCACCTTCGCCGTCATCGGCCTGGGCGTGTGCCTGCTGCTCGATCTGTTCATCTGAGCCCCCGTCCCGCACGCCGTCAGGAGACCCCCATGCCACGCATTGCACCGCGCAGGATCACCTTCATCGGGATCGGGGCCATCGGCCTGCCGATGGCCGAGCAGCTCCTGGCCGCCGGCTTCGAGGTCACCGGTGTGGACCCGTTCCCCGGCCAGCGGGCGAAGGCAGAAGCCCGCGGCCTCCACGCCGAGGAGACGCCGGTGTCCGCGACCGAGGCCGACGTGGTGGTGTGCATGGTGGCCACACCCGAGCAGCTGCGGGCCGCCGCGCTGGGGGAGCAGGGCGTGCTCCGGCGCATGCGCGAAGGCAGCGCCCTGGTGGTGATGAGCACGGTCGGACCGCGTGCGGTGCGCGAGGTGGCGGACGCGGCCCCGCCCACCGTGGCCGTGCTCGACGTCCCCGTCACCGGAGGCGTCGCCCGAGCGGTCACCGGGGAGCTGAGCCTGTTCGCCTCCGGTGACCCCGCGACGATCGAGGACGTGCGGCCGGTCCTCGAGGCGCTGGGCACGACCATCGACTGCGGTCCCGAGATCGGCCAGGGCCAGGCGTACAAGGCGGTCAACCAGCTGCTGTGCTCCGTCCACATCGTGGCCGCGGCCGAGGCACTCGCCTTCGCCCAGGAGCTCGGCCTGGATCCGCGAAAGGTGCTGCCCGCCGTCGCCGGCGGCGCCGGCGGCTCGTGGATGCTCTCCGACCGCGGCTCCCGCATGCTGCAGGGCCCTGACGCCGAGGTGACGAGCACCATCGGGATCTTCGTGAAGGACTCGACCCTGGTGCGGGACATCGCCGACGAGATCGGCTTCGACGCCCCGATGCTCACCGCCGCCCAGGCGAAGTACCGGGCCGCCCAGGAGGCCGGCTGGGAACGGCAGGACGACTCCCAGGTGATCCGGACCTACCGGCGGTGATCCTCTCCCCGCCCCGGCGCACCGGGCGAGCGCGACGGGTCGATCCGCCCGCAGCGGAGGAACTCCCCCCGCAGCTGCTGAGCCCCGGAGGGGTTCCCGGCTAGTGCTCGGTGCTCCCGAGCTGGCGCAGGATCCCGGCCGTGTCGAAGTACCGGTGCTCCTCCACGACCTGTCCCGCGGGCCCGAACCGGCAGAAGAGCACCAGGGGGAACCGCAATCGGCGTCCGGTCGGGGGGAACGCCGTGGTGGCCAGGACGAGCGGTCCGGCGTGCACCCCGGCGATCACCACCTCCGCCGCCGCACAGTCCCCGTCGACGACGACGCGGACGAGCTCACAGCGGGCATCGGGCATCGCGATCATGTAGGCCCGCGTGTCGTCCTGAACGGGTTTGCGTCCCAGCAACGGCTCCCGGTACGAGGGGTGGACGACGCAGGCGTCCTCGGCGTACAGGGCGGCGACGCCGGCAGCGTCATGGGCGTTGAAGGACGCCGTCCACTGCTCGATGACGTGGCGATGGTCTGTCGTTCCTGATGCGCTCACGGTCCGTGTCCCCTGTCCTGAGGCCCTGCCGGCTGCGGGCCTCCCTCCGACGGTAGAAGGCCGACGGTCAGGACCCAAGAAGCTCACCGGATGTTCTCCGCGCCGTCGACTTCTCGACATCCCCGGAGCCTGTGTGTCGGCTGCCGGGGACGTCGCACGCGGTGGCAACCGACGACGACGGTGCCCCGCCCGGCATGTCCTGGTGCACGGACCCGGCACCCGCACCTCGCCGAGGCGCCGTGTCCGCGGGGAGGCCTTCGGGCTCCTGGCGCCTGGGGGATCGGGGAGGACCCCCCAGCCTGCGGGCGCCGCCGGGCATCCGTCAGCCCACCGGGGGAACCCGGCACCTCAACGGCAAGGCCCTCCGTCCGGCCGTCGGCGCGGGTGAGCCGACCGGGGTCCGGCGTGTCAGGATGTGGCCATGGCCTCGCCCCCGATCGACAGCACGGGTCCCGCCGCTCCACGGCCGGACCGGGAGCTGCCGTCGTCGCGCGGCGACGCCGCGGCAGGTGTGCCGGTGCCGGTGCGGGTGGCGGCCGCGTGGTCCTGGCGGCTGCTGGTCGTGGTCGCAGCCGTGGGACTGTTCGGCTACCTGCTCTCCACCGTCGTGGTGGTCGTGATCCCGGTGCTCATCGCGGGTCTGGTGGCCGGTCTGATCTTCCCGGTGGTGAAGTGGGCGCGCCACCACCGGGTGCCGAGGGGGGCGGCCGCCGGTCTGGCCGTCCTCGGCCTGGTCGGGGTGGTCGTGGGGCTGCTGGTGCTGGCCGGGCAGCAGATCGTCGTGGGCTTCGCCCAGCTCTCCGGCAGCGTGGTGGCCGGCACCCGGCAGCTGCTGGACCGGCTGGAGGACAGCCCTCTCGGCATCGACGTGGGCAGCGTCGACGACTGGATCAACGACTTCGGGACCACGGTCGAGAACAACAGCGAGGCGATCCTGGACGGGGCGATGTCCTTCGGCTCCACGGCCGGACAGGTGCTGGCCGGAGTGGTCATCATGCTCTTCACCCTGCTCTTCCTGCTGATGGAGGGCGAACGGATCTGGTTGTTCCTGGTCCGACTCTTCCCGGTGCCGGTGCGCCGGGCGGTCAACGGCGCGGGCCGGCACGGGTGGACGGCGCTGGTGCAGTACGCCCGGGCCCAAGGGCTGGTGGCGGCCATCGACGCAGTGGGCATCGGGGTGGGCGCGGCCCTGCTCGGGGTGCCCCTGGCCCTGCCGATCGGCATCCTCGTGTTCCTGGGCTCCTTCATCCCCATCGTCGGAGCCGTGGCCACGGGGGCTGTCGCGGTGCTGGTGGCGCTGGTGACCAACGGGATGACGAACGCGCTGCTGATGCTGGGCGTGGTGGTGCTCGTCCAGCAGCTCGAGGGCAATGTGCTGCAACCGCTGATCCTGGGCAAGGCCGTCTCCCTGCACCCGCTGGCCGTGTTCCTGTCCGTGGTGACCGGCTCGATCCTCTACGGCATCGCCGGGGCACTGTTCGCGGTGCCGGTGCTGGCGTTCCTCAACACGGTGGTGCGCTACCTGGTGAGCGGGGCGTGGCGGACGGACGACGAGATCGGCTGGGAACCGTTCTACTACCCCTGGGAGATCCGCCGGAACGCCCGGCGCCAGGAGATGACCCGGGAGCAGATCATGGGACAGCTGGAGCGGTTCCGCCGGGTCCGGGCGAAGGAACGCCGGCAGGCTCGGGCCGACACCGGGAAGAAGGACGCCGGGTGACCAGCGCCCACCACCGCGGGCGCTGACCGGACCCGGAACGGGACGGTCCACCCGTGGGGAAGCACCGCGACCTCGGGCCGAGTGGTGTTTCCCCGGGTCCTGCCCCAGGATTGAGCGGTGCCCGACGACCGTTCCGCCACCGCCGCCGACCCCACCCCCGACCACGGCTCCCTCCCGGAGCTGCTGGTCGGCCTCGTGCTCTCGCCGCAGATCGCGAGCGTCCTGCCCCGGGACCTCGCGGCCTCCCTGCCCGGCCCGCTGCGCGAGCGCTGTCCCGGAGTGCGCTGGCGCGTGGCCGTGGCCGAGGACCGGCTGGTGGTCCCGCCGGCCGACGGGCTGGACCTGCTCGAGGCCGCCCGCGACCGGATGCTCGACGAGGACTGGGACCTCGTCGTCGTCCTCACCGACGTCCCGCTCAAGGACGGCCGCAGCCCCGTGCTCACGCAGCTGAGCCCCGTGCACGGCGTGGGCCTCGTCTCCGTCCCGGCCCTCGGGGCGGTGCACGTGGGACAGCGGGTCCGGCAGGCCGCGGTCCGGGTGGTGGGGCACCTGCTCGGCCACGACACCGAGGACGCGGACGACGCCGAGGCGCAGGAGGAGCTCGTGCGGCGGGCCCGGCAGCGCGCGGAGGACCTCGAGGACCGCCCGGAGGACAACGCCGTGCAGTTCACGGCCCGGGTGCTGGGCGGCAACGTGCGCCTGCTGCTCGGGATGATCCGGGCGAACCGGCCCTGGACCCTCGTGGTGCGGCTGTCCCGGCTGCTCGCCCTCGCCGCCGCCACCGGGGTGCTGACCCTGGTGGCCTCGGACCTGTGGCTGCTCGCCGCCGCCTACGGGCCGTGGCGCCTGTCCCTGCTGGGGCTGCTCTCCGTCGGCGCGGTGACCGGCGCGCTCGTCGGGGGCGCCCGGCTGTGGGAGCGCCCGCGCCGGCGCGCCGAGCGCGAGCAGGTCGCGCTGTTCAACCTGGCCACGGTCGCCACCGTGGCCATCGGCGTGGTCGTGTTCTACGCGGCGGTCTTCGCGCTGTCCTGGCTCGGCGCGCTGCTGCTCGTGGACGGCGACGTGTTCGCCGCGGTGGTCGGCGCCCCGGTCGGGGCCCTCGAGTACGCCAAGCTCGCGTGGCTCACCGCCACGCTCGCCACCGTGGGCGGAGCCCTCGGGGCCGGGCTGGAGGACGACGACGTCGTGCGCGCCGCCGCCTACACGCGCTCGGAGCCCTGACCCCGCGCGCCCCGCCCCGACAGTCAGTAGACTTGGTGTCCCCGGCGTGGTCCGGGAGCTGATCCCGGGAGGACACGATGACCGCCACGCAGCAGACCCCGCCCGCACCCCGCACCCCGCGCCGGCCCCGGCTCCGGCGCAGCAACTGCCACCGGCCCGGGATCACCCGCCGCGGCTACGGCAAGGGCTTCGCGTACCGGCACGCCGACGGCACGAAGGTCGAGGCCTCCGATGAGCTCGAGCGGATCCGGGGCCTGGCCATCCCTCCGGCCTGGAAGGACGTGTGGATCAGCCCCCAGCCCAACGGGCACATCCAGGCCACCGGGGTGGACGGCGCCGGACGGCGCCAGTACATCTACCACCCCCGGTGGCGGGAGCTGAAGGACCGGGAGAAGTTCGACCGCGTCCTGGACTTCGGCGACACCCTGCCGAGCGCCCGGCCGGCCGTGACCCGGCTGCTGCGCGCGGAGGGCGCCACGGAGGAGAAGGCCTACGCCGCGGCCTTCCGCCTCATGGACTCCGCCGCCCTGCGGATCGGCAACGAGGAGTACGCCCAGTCCAACGGCTCCTACGGGGTGACCACCCTGCTGGTGCAGCACGTGCGGGTGGACGGGGAGGACGTGCACCTGGACTTCCCCGGCAAGAGCGGGCACCAGTGGTCGGTGACCCTGCGGGACGCCGACCTCGCCGCCGCGCTCGCCCCCATGCTGGAGCGCGGCCCGGACGAGCCCGCCCTGGCCTACCAGGACGAGGACGGGCAGTGGAGACCCACCACCAGTGCCCGGCTCAACGACTTCGTGCGGGACCGGTGCGGGGCGGACTTCACCGCCAAGGACTTCCGCACCTGGCAGGGCACGGTGAGTGCGGCCCTGGCGCTGGCCGCCCGCGCGGACACGCGGCCCACCCAGAGCGCCCGGAGGAGAGCGGTGTCCGCGGCCGTGCGGGAGGTCGCCGAGCACCTGGGCAACACCCCCACCGTGGCCCGCAGCTCCTACGTGGACCCGCGGGTGATCGACCGCTTCCACCACGGGGAGACCGTCCAGGCCGACACCTACCGGGCGGCCGAGCGGAACCTGCGCGCGTTCCTCTCCTGAGCTCCGCGCACGTCCCAGGGCGGCGGTCTCTGCACCCGTTCACCGGGGGGTGGGACGGAGGGCAGCGGGCGAGTGCCGGTTCCGGGGCTGAGCATGCAGCGGGAGGTCTTCCGGGCGGCGACCGGCGCACGCATGTCACCTCGGGGTGTTCCCTTCCGTGACACGGAGGGCGACCATGGGAAGGAGCAACCGCCGGGTACGGCCCGCGCCGTCGCATCCGGGGGACGCTGTCCCGGCGCGCGAGGGAAGGACGCCGTCATGGCCCAACGCATCGACCGGTGGCCCCCGGGGGCGCCGTGCTGGGCGGACCTCATGGTCTCGGACCTGGACCGGTCCGTGGACTTCTACGCCGCCGTGCTCGGCTGGCGGTTCACGCCCTCGGACCCCGAGCACGGCGGCTACTGCAACGCCCTGGTGGACGGCGAACCCGTCGCGGGCCTGTCCCCGGCCCTGCCGGAGATGGAGGACGACCCGCACGCGTGGGCGGTCTACCTCGCGTCGGACGACATCAGGGCGACCGGCAGGGCGGCTGTGGCCGCCGGGGCCCGTCAGCTGTTCGAGCCGATGGGAGTGGGCAGCTTCGGCACCATGGGCGTGTGGATCGACCCCACGGGAGCCGCCTTCGGGGTGTGGCAGCCGCGGGACCACACCGGGTTCAGCATCGTCGGCACGCACGGCACCGTGGCCTGGTGCGATCTGCTGACGTCCGACCAGGCGCGTGCCGAGCGGTTCTACGCGGAGGTCTTCGGCTACACCTACCAGGACGTCGGGACCCGGCACGAGGCCTACGCGGTGTTCACGGTCCCCGGCATGGACCGTTCGGCCGGCGGGATCGGCGTGCCGGCCGAGGACGTCGACCACCTGCAGGAGGCGCCGCCCCTGTGGTGGGTCTGCTTCGAGGTCGACGACGCCGACGCCGCCGCCGGGCGGGTCGTCACCGCCGGGGGCACCCTGGTCCAGGAACCGGAGGAGTTCGGCTACGGGGAGCTCGTGTTCGCCGCGGGCCCGGACGGGGAGCGCTTCACGATGACGGGGCCCTCCTCACGGCCCCGGACGCAGGTGCGGGACAGCCGGCGGTGAGCCCCGGGCCGGATCCGGGCGGCGGAGGGATCCGCCGTCGGCCCGGTCCTCCGGGAGCGGAGGACCGGCGCGCCCGGGCGGCGGAGACCGAGGCCCAGGTGCCGGGGCCTCAGAACATGCCGACGATCGCCCCGACGAACCACAGCACGGCGAAGAGCAGGACCAGGCCGAGGATGGCCACGAGCGCGATCTTGCCCTTCGCGGAGTCCCCGGGGTGGTCGACGTCGAGCTCGTGGTTGGTGGGTCCGACTCCCGAGCCGGCATCGGGGGGAGAGTCTCCCTCGATGCTCAGACCGGACTCCTCGTTCAGGGCGTCGCTGGCCTTCTTCGGGTCGTTGCGCGCGTCCTCGGAATTGATCTCGGTCACGGGGCCCTGCCTTCTCGTGTCGGTCCGGCCAGGACAGTTGTCCCGGCTGAATAGCAAGCCTACTGGTGATGCGTGCGGGTGCGGAAGAGGTATCCCGGGCGCGACCGGCAACATCGACGTCACCCCGGCCGCCCTCGACGCCGCCCGGCCGGAGCACCGGCCGCGAGCTACGGATCGAGGCGTGGACCCGGGCCCGGGGCGGCCCCAGCGCTCCCATCGGTGGCGGAGGAGTCGACCAGCACCGCGCAGTCCTCGGCCCTGTCCGGGTGGTCGTGGTCGGAGAGCTGCTGAACCTGCAGACCGTCCATGGCGCCGGAGCCGTCGGCGGGACCACCCATCGTGGCCACGCAGTGCTCCTTGGGGCGGCCTGCGTCACCAGGGGGATCGCAGGGTGTCGCAGGGGCCGGGGTCAGAGCAGCGACGTGGTCGCGGCCAGTCCGGCGAGGACGGCCAGCACGGTCAGCGCGGCGGTGCCCACGGCGTTGCCCGCGGCGGGCAGGAGCTCCCCGTCCCGGACCAGCCGCACGGTGTCGGTCATCGCGGTGGAGAAGGTGGTGTACCCGCCGCAGAAACCGGTGACGGCAGCGGCGGCAGCGGGCCCGCCCAGTGCCCCGGCCGCCGCGGCCCCGGCGAGCACCCCGGCCAGGAAGGACCCGCTCACGTTGACGGCCATCGTGCCGGCCGGGAACGTCGTCGACCAACGCTGCCGCACCGCCCCGTCGACCGTGAAGCGCGCCATCGCCCCCAGTCCGCCCAGCAGGCAGACCAGCAGCCCCGTGAGCAGGGCGCTCACGCCCGCCGCCCCCGGGCGGCGAGGAGGGTCCCGGCCAGGCAGGCCGTGAAGCCGCCGGCCAGCGAGAGCCCCACGTAGGCCAGCGCCTGCCCGGCGGCACCGTCCGAGAGCATGCGCTGCGCCTCGAGGGCGAGCGAGGAGAACGTCGTGAACCCGCCCAGCGCCCCGGTCCCGGCGCCCAGGCGCAGCAGCAGCCCGCGGGGGGTCTCCTCGCCGCGCCGGAGGAGGGCCTCGAGGAGCA
>JAPSHS010000331.1 GCA_031179495.1 Kocuria sp.
ACCGAGGCCGTGAACCCGCCGACGTTGACGATGCCCATGGCCGTGCCCGAGCGGCGGGCCGGGTTGAAGCTGCGGGCGACGTCGAAGGCGATCATCGACGCGGGCATGCTGATCGCGATGACGCACACGGCGGTCAGCACGACGGCCGCCGGGGCCGTGCCCGGCCACAGCAGCAGCAGGGCCCAGGCCGCGAAGATGCACGCGGTGACCGTGAGCGCGAGCCGCACGCGGCGCTCGGGGCGCCGGGCCGTCAGCCCGCCCAGGACGAGGCCGACGGCCAGGTTGGTCAGCACGAAGGAGGTCATGACGAGGGAGATCGTGGCGTCCGGGAGCCCCTGCGCGTACTCGAGGTAGGGGTAGCCCCACATGAGGACGAAGGTGTTGCCGGCGAACTGGGTGGTGAAGTGCACCCAGAAGCCCAGCCGCGTCCCCGGCTCGGCCAGGCTCTCCCGGAGCACCTGCCCGGTGCGCCGCAGCCCCAGCTCCCGGTTCAGGACGTCCACCCCCGCCGGCGCGTTGCGGAGCACGGCCGCGGAGAGCGCCGCGGCGAGCAGCGCGAGCGCTGCCAGCCCGAGGAAGGACGGGAACCACCCGGTGCGATCGAGGAGCCAGGCGAACGGGAGCACGGAGACGAGCTGGCCGAGGTTGCCCACGACCCCCATGAACTGGGTGAGCGGCGGGACCCGCAGCGCGGAGAACCAGGCGGGGATGAGCCGCATCACGCAGACGAAGGTGGCGGCGTCCCCGGCCCCCACCAGCACGCGGCCCGCCACGCCCTCCCCGACCGTCTCCGCCAGGGACAGCTGCACCTGCCCGGCGGTCATCAGCAGGGCCCCCGCGGAGATCATGGCCCGGGAGCCGAACCGGTCCACCAGCACGCCCACGGGGATCTGCAGGGCGGCGTAGACCACGACCTGCATGAGGGAGAACAGTGACAGCGCGGAGGCGGCCGTCCCGAACCGCTCGGCGGCGTCGACCGACGCGACGCCGAAGCTCGTGCGCTGCGCCACAGCGCTGAAGTAGGCGAAGACGCCGATCCCGAGGACCAGGTACGCGCGGCGGGAGTCCTTCCCGGACTCAGGGGGTCGGGACCGGTCGGACGTCATGCACTTCGCTCTCGGGAGGACGGGGCCGGAGGCCCGGGACGGCAGTGCCGTCCCGGGACGAGGTCGGCCCCGCCCGCGCGGGGCTCAGTCCTGCTCGTCCTCCTGGGCGGCCAGGAAGGCCTCGGCCGCGGCGCCGATCTCGTCGGCGTCGGGGAGCTCGGACTCGTCCCCCACCAGCAGGGAGCGGGGGGCCGAGGCGTCGACGACGTCATCGTAGCGCTGTTCCAGGCCCGCCACGACCGCCTGCACCTCGGGCGAGGCGCCCACCTGCTGGTCGATCTGCCGCTCGATCTCGCGGGCCGCCTCGCGCAGCTCGTCCGAGGGCAGGGTGAGGGACGTCACGGCATTGATGTGCTCGAGCACGGCCACGGCGGCGTGCGGCAGGTGGGCCTCCGCCAGGTACTGCGGGACGTGGACGGTGAAGCCGATGTTGTCGATCCCCGCCTCGCCCAGCCGGATCTCGAGCAGCTGCGCGGCCGAGGAGCTCATCTCCACCACCGGTCGCCAGGCGTGCTTGACGGGCAGCAGATCGGTCCGGCTCCCGTGCACGGACACGATGAACGGACGGGTGTGCGGGACGGGCATCGGGATGCCCGAGACGATGGCGACGAGCGAGACGCCCATCCGCCGCGCCAGGCCGACGACGGCCTCCGTGAAGCGGTTCCACTGCAGGTCCGGCTCCGGGCCGGTGAGCAGCGCGAAGCTGCGCCCCAACGGGTCCGTGACCAGCCGCAGGGACAGCTCGGGCTCCTGGAAGTCCTCGAAGTGGTCCTCCACGTAGCGCACGTGGGGGCGGCGGGCACGGTAGTCGTAGAGCTGGTCCAGGTCGAACCGCGCCATGACCTCGTGCGGCAGGGCGTCGGTGATGGTCTGCTCGAGCTGCACGGCCACGTGCCCGGCCTCCGCGTAGCCGGACAGGGCGACGATCAGCGGCAGGCCACGGACCCGGGCGTCCTCGAGCAGCGCGGGGTTGCTCAGGTACAGCGAGGTGGGATCCAGCACGGCGACTTCCTCCTGGGGTGGGG
>JAPSHS010000332.1 GCA_031179495.1 Kocuria sp.
CCGTCCACGGGCAGCGGCGCGGAGGAGGCGGCCAGCACGATGTTGCCGTAGCGGCGGCCCTTGAGCATCGCCGGGTCGGCCACGGCGCCGACGTGCTCGAAGACCTCGGACAGGGCGGCGAGCTCGGCCCGGGCCCCGGCGAGGTCCCGGGTGTCCCCGCAGTTGAGCACGTACAGCCCGCCGGGGGCCAGCACGCGCTCCACGTGCCGGGCGAACTCGACCGTGGTCAGCGGCCCCGGGGTCGTGGCCCCGGCGAACACGTCCCGGACCACGACGTCCCGGGTGGCCGCGGTCAGCGACTCGGTGACCGCCCGCGCCTCCCCCACCCGGATGCGCAGCAGCGGGGCGCGCGGGAGGTCGAACCACTGCCGGACCAGCTCGGCGAGCCGCCCGTCGAGCTCGACGACGACCTGCCGCGCCGCCGGGTAGGCGTCGGCGAGGTACCGGGCCATCGAGCAGGCGCCCCCGCCGAGGTGCAGCACCCGCAGCGCGGAGGGCTCCAGGTGCGCGGCGACGTGGGCGTCGACGAGCGCGGCGATCCAGCGCATGTACTCGAAGTCCAGCCGCTCGGGGTGGTCCGGGTCCACGTGGGAGGAGGGCACGCCGTTGACGTGCAGCACCCAGGAGCCGGGGGCGTACTCGTCCGGCACGAGCTCGGCCGTGCCGGTGGAGATCTCGTAGCGGCCGGCCGCCGGACCGCCCGGCGCCGCGGGCTCCGGCGCCCGGCGCGCGCGGCGGGCCGGGCGGCTCACGCCCGTCCCGTCCGCACCATCCGGTGCATGCGCCGGCCGGTCCACGGGCCGCCGGCGGGAAAGGACTCCTCCAGGGCCCGGAAGCCGTGCTTGACGTAGAAGTGCTCGGCGCGGTCGTTGCCGTCCATGATCCACAGGTACGCGTCCGCGGCGCCGAGCGCGGCGTCCAGCAGCGCGGCGCCCAGGCCGCTGCCGTGGCTCGCGGCGAGCGTGTACAGCTGGAACAGCTGCCGGGGGAGCACGGGGGCGGGCACGCCGGCCCGGGACTCCCAGGCCGCAGGTGCCGGTCCGGCGCAGACCAGTCCGAGGGCGGCTCCGGCGTCGTCGACGGCCAGGAGGGTGCGCACGCGCGGATCGGCGAGGAGCTCACGGTCGTAGCCGGCCGTGCGGTCGGCCGTGCCCTGCTGCCGGTCCGCGAAGGCGTCGCCGAAGAGCGGGCGGTAGGTCTCGTCGAGACAGCGCAGGTGCAGGGCGGACCACACGGGGGCGTCGGCGACGCCCGCGGGCCGTACCCGCGCGGCCGTGGTGGCGCGGTTCAGGACTCGATCGCCTGCCGCCGGATCGCGGCCTCGAGGCGCTCGACCTTGCCCTCCAGCTCGCCGGTGCGGCCGGGACGGACGTCGGCCTTGAGCACGAGGGACACGCGGGGCCCGTAGTCGCCGACGGCCTCGGTGGCGCGCTTGACGACGTCCATGACCTCGTCCCACTCGCCCTCGATCGTGGTGAACATGGCGTCGGTCCGGTGCGGCAGTCCGGAGTCGCGGACCACGCGGACGGCGGCGGCGACGGCGTCGTGCACGGACCCGGTGTCGTCGGAGCCGCCGGACGGGGAGACGGAGAAGGCAACCAGCATGCCCCCAGTCTCCCACCCCCGGCCCCCGGGGAGAACCCCGGGGGACGAGGACACCCAGCCGCCGTTCCGGGCGCGTCACCGGTCCCGGGGCAGCTGCGGCGCGGCCCGTCGGCGCGGACGGGCGGACCGTAGACTGGGGCGAGCACTCCAGCCACGAGCCCGCCCACCGGAGGACGCCGCCATCATGACCCGAGGCATCTACGTCAGTGCCATGACACCGCAGTCCGGCAAGTCGCTCGTGGCCCTCGGGCTGGCCGACTCGCTGTTCCGCAAGACCGACCGCCTGGGCTACTTCCGCCCCGTCCACCTCGGGGCGAGCCCTGCCGAGGACCCGATGGTCCAGCTCATGAAGCGCAACTTCGACCTCCCGGACGAGCGGTGCCGCGGCGGGCTCTCGCTGGCCCGCACCCGGGAGCTGCTCGCCGCCGGGGACCACGACGAGCTCGACTCGATGGCCGTGAGCGTCTACGGCGAGATGGCCCGGCACTGCGACGTGGTCGTGGTGGACGGCACCGACCTGC
>JAPSHS010000333.1 GCA_031179495.1 Kocuria sp.
CCGCCCGGGGCTACTTGCTGGTAAAGTTCTGCCGCCGGCGTGCACCCGCGCCGGCCTCGACTGCGGCGAGGCGGCCCGCACACAGGACGGAACGGGTGAGCCCGACCCATGGTGGACCCGACGCTGATCGACGCGCGCTCGGTGCAACTGGACGATCTCCTGCTGGCCTCGGAGGACCTGACGGACTTCCTCCAGCAGTTCGTGAGCACGGCGGCACGGAACCTCTCGGAGGACACCGAGGACCTGTGGTGCTCGGTCACGCTGCTGCGCGGCGCCGGGGCGGCCACGGTGGCCACCAGCCACGAACGGGCCGCCGCCCTCGACGAGGTCCAGTACGCCTTCGACGGCGGCCCCTGCCTCAGTGCGGCGGCCCAGCACCGGGTCGTGCTGCTGGCCGACACCCACACCGACCGGCACTGGCCTCCCTACAGCCGGGCGGCGGCGCAGCACGGGATACGGTCCGTGCTGGCCGTGCCCTTCGAGCTCGACGACGAGGGGCGGGCCGCGCTGAACGTCTACTCCGCGACGGTGCGCCAGTTCGACGCACGCACCACCCAGGTGATCGAGCGGGAGGCCGCCCTGGCCTCCCGCGCCCTGCGGCTGGCCCTGCGCCTGGCGCGGCAGCGGGAGACGCAGCTCGACATGGCCGCGGCCATGGCCTCGCGCGCCACGATCGACATGGCCATCGGCATCGTCATGGCCCGCCAGGACTGCACCCAGGACGACGCCGTGGCCCTGCTGACGGCGGCGTCCAACCGCCGGAACGTCAAGCTGCGCGACGTCGCGGCCGAGCTGGTGGCCGCGGCGAACGGCGGATCGCCGCGCACGCACTTCAACCCCTCCGCGCCCCCTGCCGTCCGGACCCGGTCCGCGCCGTCGCCCGCGGACGGGGCGACGGCCTGACTCCGGACGGCCCGGTGGAGCCGGCTCCCCGCCACCGGTGGCGTCCTCCGGACGGGATGGCTACGATCGAGGAGTGCGTCGAGTAGTCGGCCACGACTTTGTCGTAGCCAGCGAAAGAAGCTCTCGTGCACTCTCTTCCCGCCATCTCCCCCACTGTCGAGGCCCTGCCGACGCCCGCCCCGGGCGCTGAGGACACCTCCACCTCGGTGCACGACAGCACCGGCCTCCCCGCCACGGACCTCTCGCCCGGCGGCAGCACCGTCCTGGCCCCCACGGAGGCGGTCACCCCGGACCTGGACGAGCTCCCGCTCGTGGACCTGCAGGTGCTCCACAGCCGTGTCACGAGCCAGATCGAGCGCGAGCACCTCTCCCCCGAGGGCCCCCACCCGCTCACCCGGGACCGGCAGCAGGACGTGACGGCCGAGCTCACCCGCCGCGGCCCCGACCGGAGGCCCTGAGCTCAGGAGAAGACGTACTCGACGTCGGTGAAGTCGTCGGCCGCCAGGGCGTAGAAGAAGCGCAGCTCCTGCGTGCCCGTGTTCCGGATGCCGTGCTCCACGGAGCCGGGGAGGAAGACGGAGGATCCGGGGCGCACCGGGTGCTCGACGCCGCCGAGGGTCACGACGCCCTCCCCGGACAGGACGTAGTAGGTCTCGGCCTGCTCGTGCCGGTGCAGGGCGAGGAACCCGCCCTCCTGCAGCTCGGCGACCCCGGTGACCAGGTGGTCGGTGGGCGTCGAGTCGGCGGAGAACAGGGGGCGCCAGGTGAGCCGGCCGCGCTCGTCGTCCCAGCCCTCGACGGGGCGGTCGTCCTCCTGGAGCACCAGGGCCTCGGGGGCGGCGGTACGGTCGGTTCCCATGCCCCCAGTACACCACGGGCACCCCCCGTCCGGCACCCCGTCCGTGCTGTGCCACGAGGCGGCCCCGGGCGCTCCGGCGCGGCCCGCGCGGGCGGACCGCGCGCTCAGGCGTCCCGGCGCGGCGGCGCGCCGGCGACGAAGGCCCGCACCCAGGCGCCGTCCTTGTACTGGGCGGGCACCGCGCCGCCGAGCAGCTCCCGGGTCAGCGCCGCGGCCTCCGGCGAACCGTCCACGGGCAGCGGCGCGGAGGAGGCGGCCAGCACGATGTTGCCGTAGCGGCGGCCCTTGAGCATCGCCGGGTCGGCCACGGCGCCGACGTGCTCGAAGACCTCGGACAGGGCGGCGAGCTCGG
>JAPSHS010000334.1 GCA_031179495.1 Kocuria sp.
GCGGTCTCGAGCCGGACCGGTCCCACCCCGATCCCCACGCTCCACGCCCCGCCGCGCAGCCCGGCGAGGGCCGCGGCGACGGCCGCGTCCGGGTCCGCGGTGATGCCCTGCACCGCGTGCGGCCGAGCGCGCTGGAACGGCACCACGGTCCCGAGGTCCCCGAGCCGGCGCAGCAGGACCGGCACGAGGTCGCCCGCCTCGCGGCGGCGCTGGTCCAGGCTCACGACGTACACGCTCCCAGTATCGGTCACCGGAGCGGCCCGCGGGGCGGCGGCGCGGCCGGAGCTCACTCCCAGAAGCGGGGCTCGATGTCCATCCCGAGGGTGATCAGCTCGTCCTCCAGCGGCTCCCGGCACACCAGGGGCAGGCGCAGGCAGCCGATCCGGTCGTCGGGGCCGAAGTAGGCCGAGAGCCGGTCGAAGCCCTGCCGGAAGCGGGTGAGCTCCTTGGCCGCGGCGGCGACCTCCGTGAGGTCGGCGTCGGAGGCGAGCACCCAGAAGGACGCCGGGTCGGTGAGCTGCAGCAGACCCACGGACCCCCCGGCGTCGTTGTTCTCCGTGCCGGCCCAGCCGGGGGCGCGCAGCCACCCGCCCGGTTCGGCCGCGCCCAGGGCCGGGGCCACGGGATCGTACTCCCAGGCACGGGCCCGCTGCAGCCACAGCGGCGGCACCGGCAGGTAGAGCGGGCCGTCGAGGTCCACCGGCCACCGGGCGGCGGCGAAGGCCCCGGCGTCCACCCGGTCCCAGAAGTGCTCCGCGGTGAGGTCGGTGCCCACGCTGTTCAGGGCCGCGCCCGGGTCGTCCCGCTGCATCCCGTGCCAGTACGTGGGGCGGGTCGCGACGTCCGCGCCCCGGAGCAGGGCGTCCAGCTCTTCGAGGTGGGCCGGTTCCCCGAGCACCACCGTCCTGCTCTCGAAGTGCAGGACGTACGGCACGCGGGCCGAGCGCTCGGTGCTCACGGCGTCCCCGGGGCCGTGCCCCGGCGGCACAGCCGGGTGAACCGGCCGAGCAGCTGCAGACCCTCCGGGGTGGAGGGCAGGTAGTCCGTGAGGGCGGGGGCCCGCACGAGCACGGCACACCACTGCCCGCGGGAGACCGCCACGTTGAGCCGGTGCGGGGAGAGCAGGAACTCCATGCCCCGGTGCCCCTCGGCGGCGGAGGCGGCCATGGACACGATCACCACGGGCGCCTCCTGGCCCTGGAACCGGTCGACGGTGCCCACCCGGACCCCGCCGCCCTCGTCGTCCCGCAGCCCCGCGGCGCGCAGCTCCCGGCCCACGAGCTCGACCTGGGCGTTGTAGGCGGCCACCACGAGGACGTCCTCGGGGGCCAGCGCCACGGGGCGGGCATCGGGGCCGGACCGCCACGGGGTGCCGACGAACTCGCGGGCCAGCGCCACGACCTGCCGGGCCTCCTCGGGGGAGACCGTGCGGTTGCCGGCGTGCTCCACGTAGCAGGTGCGCAGGCCCGGGGCCACGCCGGTGAGCTCGCGCCGGCCGGCCGCCGGGGCGGCGCCGAGCCGCCCGGCGTAGGACAGCTCGGAGACCGGCTCGCACAGCGCGGGGTGCATCCGCCAGGTGCGGTCCAGGAAGTAGCCGAACTCGGCGGGCAGCGTGGGCGCACCGTGGGAGAGCCAGCCCAGCGCCGACTCGTCGACGGGCAGGGGGTGGGTGCCCTGCGAGACCTGCGGCAGCTGCTGGGGGTCGCCGAGCAGCAGCAGGCGGCGCGCGGCCCGGGACACGGCGAGCGTGTTGGCGAGCGAGTACTGCCCGGCCTCGTCGACGACCAGCAGGTCCAGGGCCTCCTCCTCGATGTACGCGGCGTTGGAGAAGTCCCAGGCCGTGCCGCCGACCACGGCGCCGCCCCCGGCCAGGAACCCTGCGAGGTCCCGGCCGGCGACCGTCTGCCAGGGCGCGGCCCGGTCCGGGGGCCGGCCGGCCGGGGTCTTCTTCGCGACGCGCTCGGCGGGGACGCCGCCCTTGCCGATCACCCCGGCCAGCAGGTTCTCCACGACCGCGTGGGACTGGGCCACCACCCCGATCCGCCACCCGTCGGCCACGAGCCGCCCGATCACGTGGGAGCCGAGGAACGTCTTGCCGCTGCCGGG
>JAPSHS010000335.1 GCA_031179495.1 Kocuria sp.
CGGGCCCCCGAGCGCACGAGGTCCGAGAAGTCCATCCGCTCCCCCGAGGCGATCATCGCCCGGGTCCAGCCGGCGATCTCGTCGCGGTCCATGCCGCGCAGGAAGATCGCCATGGCCAGGGCGCTCATCTGCTCCTCGGCCACCACCCCGCGGGTGTAGGCGTCCAGGACCCACGCGATCTGCCCGGGCGAGAGCGCCCCGCCGTCGCGCTTGGTCCGGATGACGTCGACGGCGTCGAACTGCTCGGTCATGGGGGTCCTTTCGAAAGAGGTCGGTGCGGGGCCGTCGCGGGTGCTCGGGCCCGTCGGAGGTGCTCGGGGTCGTCAGAGGTCCTCGGGGCCGAAGGCGTCGGGCAGGACCTCGGCCATGGTGCGCACCCCGGAGACGGTGAGCAGCCGCAGGCCGGGCGCCCGGTGCTCGTGGAGCAGCTGGCGGCAGCGCCCGCAGGGCATCAGGACCTCGCCCCGGGCGTCGACGCAGACGAAAGCGGTCAGCCGGCCGCCCCCGGACATGTGCAGCGCGGAGACCAGGGAGCACTCCGCGCACAGCGTGAGCCCGTAGGAGGCGTTCTCCACGTTGCACCCGGAGACCACCCGCCCCTCCTCGGTCAGGGCGGCCGCGCCCACGGGGAAGCGCGAGTACGGGACGTAGGCGTGCTCGCGGGCGGCGACGGCGGCCGCGCGCAGCCGGTCCCAGTCGACGCCCCCGCCCTCCGCGGTCCCGTCCTCGGTCGGGGTCGTGTGCTCGTTCACGGTGCGCTCACTCCTTGGTGTAGGGCTGGCCCGAGGCCGCCGGGGCGCGGGAGGCGCCCACGAGCCCGGCCACGGCCAGGATCGTCACGACGTACGGGAGCATGGCCAGGAACTGGCTGGGCACCGGGGTGCCCAGGAAGGACAGGATCGACTGCAGGTTGGACGCGAAGCCGAACAGCAGGGACGCCAGCAGCGCCCCGACGGGGTTCCACCGGCCGAAGATCAGAGCGGCCAGGGCGATGTACCCGGCGCCCGAGGTCATGTCCCGGGTGAACGCGGAGACGGAGACCAGGGTGTAGAACGCCCCGCCGATGCCGGCGACCATGCCGCCGAGCACCACGTTGCGGAAGCGCAGCGCGTTGACCTTCACGCCCAGGGTGTCCGCGGCCTTGGGGTGCTCCCCCACGGCCCGGGTGCGCAGCCCCCAGCGGGTCCGGTACAGGGCGAACCACACCACGGCCACCGCCACGTACATGAGGTAGCCGATCACGGACTGGTCGAAGAGGATCGGGCCGAGCACGGGGATCTCGGAGAGCACGGGCACGGCGAAGCGCGGCAGCCGCGGAGGAGAGTTGAACACGCTCGCGTTCGCCTCCAGGACCGTGGCGAAGAGGAATCCGGTCAGCCCGGAGACCAGCACGTTGAGCACCACTCCGACGATCACCTGGTTGACCTTGTAGGTGATCGAGAAGACGGCGAGCACGAGGGAGACCGCGCCCGCGCCGACCACGGCGGCCAGCAGCCCCACCCAGGCGCTGCCGGACAGCGACCCGGCCACGGCCGCGGAGAAGGCGCCGAACAGCAGCTGGCCCTCGATCGCGATGTTCACGACTCCGGAGCGCTCGCACAGCAGTCCGCCCAGGGAGCCGAAGATCAGCGGGATGGCCAGTGCCACGGACCCGGCCAGCAGCCCCGACAGGGACACGTCCGGGGTGCGCGAGCTGCCCACGACCCAGACGAGGAAGCCGGCGACGAAGAAGAAGCCGAACACCAGCGCCGCCCACCGGGGCAGGTGAGCCCCGGCCCGGGCGCGCGCGAGGGCGAGGACGGTCAGGGCGACGAGCACGGCCACCGTGAGCCAGCCCCAGACGACGCCGTCGACCGCGAGGTCGGGCACCCGGAACAGGTCGCCGGCCTCGGAGACGCGGAAGGCGACCCGGTTGTCCGGGGCGTTGAGCCCGAACAGGACGAGCGCCACGGCGCTCAGGAGGGCCAGGACCACCGGGGTGCGCCAGCTCGTCACGCCCACGACCTCGTTGGCCGCCGCCGTCGAGAGCTCGGCCTCGGCCGGCGCGGGGACGGTGGCCGTGCTGCCGCCGGCCCAGGGCGCGCTGTCGCGCTGCGGTGTCG